>NZ_JBQQBT010000004.1:0-475345 GCF_052245835.1 Streptomyces sp. 8N114
CGCCGCCGGGGGTTGTCAGGGGGCCGGGAAATGGCGCTCAAGACCCTGCCACACCGCGTCGTAGTCCGACTGCAGATGGGCAGCGCCGGCCGCCTGCTCCGTGAGCGAGACGGGCCAGCGGGTCTCGAACATGAAGGCCAGTCCGTCGTCGATCTTCTGCGGCTTCAGCTCGGCGGCCGACGCCCGCTCGAAGGTCTCCCGGTCAGGGCCGTGCGCCGACATCATGTTGTGCAGCGAGCCGCCACCGGGGAGGAATCCCTCGGCCTTGGCGTCGTAGGCGCCCTCGATCAGGCCCATGTACTCGCTCATCACGTTCCGGTGGAAGTACGGCGGCCGGAAGGTGTCCTCGCCCACCAGCCAGCGGGGCGCAAAGACCACGAAGTCCACGTTCGCCAGCCCCGGGGTGTCCGACGGCGAGGTCAGTACGGTGAAGATCGACGGGTCCGGGTGGTCGTAGCTGATGGTGCCCAGCACATTGAAGCGCCGCAGGTCGTAGACGTAGGGCAGATGATTGCCGTGCCAGGCCACGACATCCAGCGGCGAGTGGTCGTAGACGGCGCTCCAGAGATTCCCGCAGAACTTGTTGACGACCTCGACCGGGACCTCCACGTCCTCGTACGCGGCTGTGGGAGCCAGGAAGTCCCGGGCGTTGGCCAGTCCGTTGGCGCCGATCGGCCCCAGATCGGGCAGCGTGAAGGGGCGCCCGTAGTTTTCGCAGACATAGCCGCGCGCGCTCTCCTCCAGCAGCTCGACGCGGAAGCGCACCCCGCGCGGGATCAGCGCCACCTGGCTCGGCTCGGCCCGCAGCAGCCCGAACTCGGTGCGCAGCAGCAGCCCGCCGCGCTCGGGGACGATCAGCAGTTCGCCGTCGGCGTCGCTGAAGACCCGGTCGGTCATCGACGCGTCGGCGGCGTACAGATGGACGGCCATGCCGCAGCGCTGCCGCGCGTCGCCGTTGCCGCCCAGCGTCCACAGGCCCGCCAGGAAGTCGGTGCCCTCGGGGGCTTCGGGCAGCGGGCCCCAGCGCAGCCGGTTCGGGTCGGGAATCGTCTCCTCGAAGGGCGCGCCGCGCAGACCGCCGTTGCCGGTGCGCATGAAGCGGGGGTGCGCTGCCGAGGGGCGGATCCGGTAGAGCCACGAGCGCCGGTTGTGCGCCCGGGGTTCTGTGAAGGCGCTGCCGCTCAACTGCTCCGCGTACAGGCCCAGGGGCGCGCGCTGGGGGGAGTTACGTCCGACGGGCAGTGCCCCCGGCTCGGCCTCACTGCTGTGCTCGTTGCCGAAGCCGGACAGATAGCTCAGGTGCGCGGCCGTCTTGCGTGCCTGCTCCCGTGCCCCGTCGGTGGAGGTGCTGGTCGTGCTGGTGGTGCTGTCGGTGCCCTGGCCCATCGCCAACTCCCGCCGCCTCATGAATTCCTGTGCAGGACCATAGGAATAACGAAGGCCCCCGTCAACGCACCACGCGTCCGGACCCCGGCGCACCACGCGCGCGAGCCCCGCGCCCCGCACACCCGGCTGCGCCGCCGCCCGCGCGGTGATCCAGGGCACTCCGAGGCCGTGCTGACACCTTGCTGACTCGACAGTAGGTTTGCCCTCATGAAGGCACACGACGGCATGTACATCGACGGCGCCTGGCGCCCCGCTGCGGGCACCGGGACGATCGAGGTCACCAACCCCGCCGACGGAACCCTCCTTGCCACCGTCCCCGCGGGCGGCCCCGAGGACGTCGAGGCGGCCGTGCGCGCCGCCCGCGCCGCGCTGCCCGGCTGGGCCGCCACCCCGCCCGCCGAGCGCGCCGCGCGCCTCGAAGCCCTCCAGCAGATCCTGGCCGACCGGCGCGAGGAGATCGCCGGGACCATCACCGCCGAGCTCGGCTCGCCGCTCGCCTTCTCGCAGAAGGTGCACGCCGCCGTGCCGATCGCGGTCTGCGCCGGCTACGCCCAGCTGGCCGCCGAGTACGCCTTCGAGGAGCAGACGGGCAACTCCCGGGTCCTGCGCGAGCCCGTCGGCGTCGTCGGTGCCATCACACCGTGGAACTACCCGCTGCACCAGATCGTCGCCAAGGCCGCCCCGGCGTTCGCCGCCGGCTGCACCATGGTGCTCAAGCCCGCCGAGGACACCCCGCTGGTGGCACAGCTTTTCGCGGAGGCCGTCCACGAGGCGGGCCTGCCCGCGGGCGTCTTCAACCTCGTCACCGGGCTCGGGCCGGTCGCCGGGCAGGCACTGGCCGAGCACGACGGCATCGACCTGCTCTCCTTCACCGGCTCCACTGCCGTCGGCCGCCGGATAGGCGCGGTGGCGGCGTCCGGTGTCAAGCGTGTCGCGCTGGAGCTCGGCGGCAAGTCGGCCAACGTCATCCTCCCCGGCGCCGACCTGAAGAAGGCCGTCAAGGTCGGCGTCGCCAACGTGATGTCCAACTCCGGCCAGACGTGCAGCGCCTGGACCCGGATGCTGGTGGACTCCGAGCGCTACGACGAGGCCGTACGGCTCGCCGCCGAAGCCGCGGCCAAATACGTCACCGGGGACCCTCTGGACGAAACCACCCGCGTCGGCCCCGTCGTCAACGCCGAGCAGCGCGAGCGCGTCACCGGCTACATCAGGCGCGGCCAGGAGGAAGGCGCCCGGCTCGTGGTGGGCGGCGCCGAGCCTCCCCCGGGCTCTTCGAGCAGGGGCCAGGAGCGCGGCCACTATGTGCGGCCCACCGTCTTCGCCGATGTCACCCCGGAGATGACCATCGCCCAGGAGGAGATCTTCGGCCCCGTGCTGTCCATCCTCAGATACGAGGACACCGAGGACGCGCTGCGCATCGCCAACGGCACCGTCTACGGCCTGGCGGGCGCCGTGTGGTCCGAGAACGAGGACGAGGCCGTCTCCTTCGCGCGCCGGATGGAGACCGGACAGGTCGACATCAACGGCGGCCGGTTCAACACCCTCGCGCCCTTCGGCGGATACAAGCAGTCGGGCGTCGGGCGGGAGCTGGGGGTCCACGGCCTGGAGGAATATCTGCAGACCAAGTCCCTCCAGTTCTGACGTCCCCCTTCCGGCCGAGGCCACCCCCCGTCCCCGCACGCCGCTTGGAGCTCGCATGGTTCGCGCCGCCGTACTGCCCGCCGTCTCGGCACCGCTGGAGGTCACCTCGATAGCCCTGCCGCAACCCGGTCCCGGCCAGGTGCGGGTGCGGCTCGCCGCGGCCGGTGTCTGCCACTCCGACCTCTCCCTCGCCAACGGCACCCTGCGCCAGCCCGTACCGGCCGTCCTCGGGCACGAGGGTGCGGGCACCGTCGTCGCCGTGGGGGAGGAGGTGCTGGATGTCGCGCCCGGTGACCGTGTCGTGCTCAACTGGGCGCCGAACTGCGGCGAGTGCCACTTCTGCGCCCAGCTGTCCGAACCCTGGCTGTGCACCCGCGCCAACGACGCCACCACCACGCCCTACGCGAGCACCCGCAGCGGCGACGGCCTCTATCCCGGGCTGAGCGTCGCCGCCTTCGCCGAGGAGACGGTCGTCCCCCGGCGCGCGGTCCTCCCGCTGCCGCCCGGGGTGCCGCTGGAGGATGCGGCGCTGCTGGGCTGCGCCATGCTCACCGGTTACGGCGCCGTGCACCACAGCGCCCGGGTGCGGGTGGGGGAGTCGGTCGCCGTGTACGGCGTGGGCGGGGTGGGCCTGGCCACCTTGCAGTCCGCCCGGCTGGCAGGTGCCGGACAGATCATCGCCGTGGACGTCTCAGCGGCCAAGGAGGAGATGGCACGGGCTGCGGGGGCCACGGACTTCGTCGTCGCCGGCGAGAAGACCGCCAAGGCCGTACGCGCGCTGACGGTGGGCGGCTACGGGGCCGACGTGGCCATCGAGTGCGTGGGCCGCGCGGAGACCGTCCGGGCAGCCTGGGACTCCACCAGGCGGGGCGGGCGTACCACCGTCGTCGGCATCGGCGGCAAGGACGAGCGCGTCTCGTTCTCCGCGCTGGAGATCTTCCACTTCGCGCGGGAGCTGCGCGGCTGCGTGTACGGGGACTCCGACCCGGCCCGGGACGTTCCGGTGCTGGCCCAGCACGTCCGGGACGGGCGGCTGGAGCTCGGGGCGCTGGTCACCGAGCGGGTGGGGCTGGAGGGGGTCGGCGACGCCTTCGCCGCGATGCGGGCCGGGCGGGGCGGGCGCACGCTGGTGGTGTTCTGAGGCGTGACCGGCCCGGCCGGCCCGGCCGGGAGCTGAGGCCGGGAACTGGGGCCGGGGCTGGGGGCTAAGCAGGCGCTCAGCGCACAGTAAGCTGGCCGGATGACGACGGGCGAGATCGACGAATCGTTTGGCGGCGTCACCCCGGATGCCGCCCGCCGCCTTCTCCTGGGCGCCGTCCAGGCATTCGCGGAGCGGGGTTTCCACGCCACCACCACCCGCGACATCGCCGGGCGTGCCGGGATGAGCCCTGCGGCGCTGTACATCCACTACAAGACCAAGGAAGAACTGCTCTTCCACATCAGCAGGGTCGGCCACGAGCGCTCCGTGGCGGTGCTGGAGGAGGCCGTTGAGGGCGCCGCCGGCAGTGCGCAGCGCCTCGCCCGCGCCGTCCGCGCGTTCGTGCGCTGGCACGCGGAGCACCACACCACGGCCCGCGTCGTCCAGTACGAGCTCGCGGCGCTCGGCGAGGAGCACTATGCGCGGATCGTGGTGCTGCGCCGCCGCAGCGAGGAGATTCTGCGCGGGGTCCTCGAAGACGGCGTCGCCGCGGGCGAGTTCGATATCCCGGACATTCGTGGTACGGCCCTCGCGGTGATGTCGCTGTGCATCGACGTCGCCCGCTGGTTCAGCCCGGAAGGCCGCAGGACGCCGGACGAGATCGGCGAGCTGTACGCCGATCTCGCACTGCGGATGGCGGGCCACCGGGCCGCCGGCGTCACCAGTAGTAGCGGCTGAGGCTCTCCGCGACACACACCGGCTTGTCGCCGCCCTCCCGTTCCACGGTCACCTGCGCGGCGACCTGAACTCCGCCGTCCGACGTCTCGTTGACGTCGGCCAGGGTCGCCCGGGCGCGCAGCCGGGAGCCGACGGGCACGGGGGCCGGGAAGCGCACCTTGTTGGTGCCGTAGTTGACGCCCATCTTCATGCCCTCGACGCGCAGGATCTGCGGGACGAGGGCGGGCAGCAGCGACAGCGTCAAGTAGCCGTGCGCGATGGTGCTGCCGAAGGGGCCCTCGGCAGCGCGCTCCGGGTCCACGTGGATCCACTGGTGGTCACCTGTCGCGTCGGCGAACAGGTCGATCCGCTTCTGGTCCACCTCCAGCCAGTCGCTGTGGCCCAGCTCCTGGCCGACCGCGGCGCGCAGCTCGTCGGCCGAGGTGAAGACCCGGGGTTCCGCCATGCGAACAGACCTCCTACGCAGATGTGTCGCGGAGCAGGCGCCGAAGGGCAGGCAGCCGAAGAGCGGGCATCGGCTAAGCGACTGCTCAGCATGTGCCTGTCAGCATGCCAGGAGCCTGCGGCGCTGCGCCACCCCCAGTCCGTGCCGGGCCCCTGTTCGCGCAGGCCGTCCGAGGCGGCAGCCCGCGGTATGGGCGCGGCGGTCCGCCGTAGGGGTTGCGGCCGGCGGCCGTGTGCCCGCTCGTTGTGGTTGTGGGGGCACCTCCCGGCCGGAGGCTGGGGGAGCAGTTCCCCGCGCCCCTTTGGGGCTCGGTCTCAGCCCTGGGAGGGCAGTGGGCTGCTGAATCCCAGCCGGGAGCCTGCACCTTGGCGGTGTGGGTTGCGGCTCTCGCGGCGGCCGGAGCCGTCGGTGCGGATCTCCGTCCGTACCCCCCGGTCCATCCGCAGGCCGCGGCGTTGCGGAGGGGTTTCGCACGCGTCATCCGTCATGGCGATCATGCGGCGCAGCACCTCGGCCAGCCGGGGAGTCGGCGGCTGGGCCGGATCGCACCGCATCAGCGACCGTCCGCCCCACGTCCTGCGGTGCCACTCGTCGAGCGCGGTGGGCTGTCTGATGCCGTTGCGTTTCTCCCGCTTACGGCGGGCCGCGACTTCGGACTCGTAGGCGAGCCAGACCGCGCGTGCCTCCTCCAGCTCTTCCAGCGCCGCGACGAGCAGCGCGGGGTCGGGTTCGCGGTCGTCGGGATGGAACCCGGCGTTTCTGCACAGGTGTTGCCATGTGGCGCGGTGGCCGTAGGGGGCGAACCGCTCCAGGCACTTGCGCAGTGCCTGTCGTCGCTGGGACGGGTCTCTGTCTGGGTCACGGACTTGTCGGGCGAGCGCTCTGAAACCGGCCAATCATCCCACCTCCGGCGGAGAGGACCCGTGTCGTCGGGGGTGTGACGTACGACCCCGCACTTCGGATCCGTCTCCGGCGATGCTTTTTCGCGCGGCGAGCGCGCACTTGCTTCGGCGTGGCGGATTACCCCGGATGTGGCCCTCTATTCCTGTAAGGGTCGATTTCCCGCCTCAGCGGACGCAGCCGCTTCCGGGCTCTCCACCTGTCACGCATACGCGACGCCGCGCGCCGCACACAGCAGAAGAACGAGCCTCGCGCCGCGGTCGTTCCCGGGTCGGTCCAGGAACGGGCTCCGGGGTTCGCCGGGCACCCCTTCCGTAACGACATACCGACTGGTTAGTCTGCCGGGCGGGTGCGGGACCGGCAGGCCGTTCTGCCGCCCGCATCCCAACGGGGCCGCAGGAGCACAAGCCCGAAGAGTGGAGGCGCAGCCGATGGAGTCCTTGCGCGACAGTTCCGTTGTCGTCACCGGAGCCGGTGGTGGCATAGGAGCGGCCCTTGCCCGCAGATTCGCCGCCGAGGGCGCGCGGGTCGTCGTCAACGACCTCGACCCGGGCCGGGCCCGCGCCGTCGCGGAAGAGATCGGCGGCATCGCCGTACCCGGCGACGCAGCCACGATCGTGGCCCCCGCGTGCGAGGCGCTCGGCGGCGCTGTCGACACGTTCTGCGCCAACGCGGGCGTCGGCACCGAGGGCGGCCCCGAGACTCCGGACGCCCAGTGGAACGCGGCCTGGGACGTCAACGTCATGGCGCACGTACGGGCCGCGCGCGAGTTGCTGCCCGGCTGGCTGGAGCGCGGGCGGGGCCGATTCGTTTCGACCGTCTCGGCGGCCGGGCTGCTGACGATGGTCGGCTCGGCGCCCTACAGCGTCACCAAGCACGCGGCCCTGGCCTTCGCGGAGTGGCTGTCGGTCAGTTACCGGCACCGTGGCGTGGACGTGCACGCCATCTGCCCGGAGGGCGTACGTACCGACATGCTGGAGGCCACCGGTGCGGCAGGCGACGTCGTGCTGCGGCCGGGGGCCATCGCACCCGAGGCAGTCGCCGACGCGCTGTTCGCCGCGCTCGCCGACGGGCGTTTCCTCGTCCTGCCGCACACCACCACCCAGGCTCACTACACGGCGCGTGCCACCGGCACGGACAACTGGCTGAGCGCCATGAACCACCTCCAGCAGAAGGTCGAGCGCCGGGAGCGCGCCGGGCTCGACGGCGCACAGCCCGTCCCGGACGGCGCGCGGGAGGAGGAGCCGGCATGACACCGGCGGCCGCCGCCAGGTACGAGGACAAGCCATGGCTCGCCCAGCTGACTGCTGCCCAGCGCGCCCCCGTCACGCCGCCCGAGACGGTGCTGCACGCCTTCCGCGCCGCTGCCCACGAGGTGCCGGACCGCACCGCGCTCGCGTACTTCGACGGCCGGCTCAGCTACGCGGAGACCGACGCCCTCTCCGACGCGGTCGCAGCGCACCTCGCCGAGCGCGGGCTGCGGAAGGGCGACCGGCTCGCCCTCATGCTGCAGAACACCCCGCACTATGTGCTCGCGCTGCTCGGCGCGTGGAAGGCGGGCGCCACCGTCGTACCCGTCAACCCGATGTACAAGGAAGGTGAGGTGGCGCACGTCCTGCAGGACGCGGAAGTCGCCGCGCTGGTGTGCTCCGACCGCGCCTGGGAGGGCCGGCTGCGCGGGGCGGCGGCCGGCAGCAGCGTGCACACCGTGCTGACGGCCTGTGAACTCGACCTCCAGATCCGCGACGACGCCCGCGTACTCGGCTTCGAGCGGTGTGCGCCCGCCGACGACGCGCAGGACCTGCTCGCCGTCGCACGCACCGGCGCACCGGCGCCCGCCGGGCGCGAGCCGGCTGCCGGGGACATCGCGCTGATCAGCTACACCTCCGGTACCAGCGGCGCGCCAAAGGGCGCCATGAACACCCATGCCAACCTCGCCTACAACGCCGAGCGGCAGCGCGTCGGTCACGGCTTCCCAGAGGGCTCCTGCATCTTCGTGCTGGCGCCGCTGTTCCACATCACCGGGATGGTGGTGGAGCTGTGCGGGTGCATCGCCAACAAGGGCACGCTAGCGCTCGCCTACCGCTTCGACGCGGGCGTCGTCCTAGACGCCTTCCTGGAGCACCGCCCCGCCTACACCGTCGGCCCCTCCACCGCGTTCATGGCGCTGGCCGCCCACCCGGGTGTGACCCGCGAGCACTTCGCCTCGTTCCGGCACATCTCCTCCGGCGGCGCGCCACTGCCGCCCGCGCTGGTGGAGAAGTTCCGCGCCGCCTTCGGCCCGTACATCGCCAACGGCTACGGGCTCACCGAGTGCTCGGCGCCGTGTGCCTCCGTACCGCCCGGGAAACAGGCGCCCGTCGACCCGGAGTCCGGCACCCTCGCGGTGGGCGTGCCGGGCCCGGACACGGTCGTGCGCATCCTGGACGAGACGGGAGCGCCGGTGCCCTTCGGGCAGCAGGGTGAGGTCGCCGTCCGCGGCCCGCAGGTCGTCCCCGGCTACTGGCGGCGGCCCGAGGAGACGGCTGCCGGTATGCCCGACGGTGAACTGCGCACCGGTGACATCGGGTTCATGGACGAGGACGGCTGGCTGTACGTCGTCGACCGCAAGAAGGACATGATCAACGCTTCCGGGTTCAAGGTCTGGCCCCGCGAGATCGAGGACGTGCTCTACGCGCACCCCGCCGTCCGTGAGGCCGCGGTGGTCGGCGTCCCGCACGAGTACCGGGGGGAGACCGTCAAGGCGTATGTCAGTCTGCGCGAGGGCACCGATGCCGCGCCGGAGGAGCTGAGCGCGTACTGCAAGGAGCGGCTGGCCGCCTACAAATATCCCCGCGAGGTGGAGATCCTCCCGGAGTTGCCCAAGACCACCAGTGGGAAGATCCTGCGGCGGGAGTTGCGTTCCCGGCGGTTGAACGAGGACCGGAGCCGGTCGAGCGGACCCGGTCGATGAACGATGAGTGAGAGGCAGGTGGCGGCCATGGCGCCCAGGGCCGGTTCGGCGGGACGTGGGGCACGTTGGGACATGCCGGGCATGATGAGCCGTCAGGACGACGGCTGGGGCGGCGACACCCCCGCACCCGTACCGCAGCGGCTGCTGGCAGCCGCCACCCGGCTCTTCGCGGAGCAGGGTTACGACCGCACCTCCGTGCAGGAGATCGTGGAGGCGGCAGGCGTCACCAAGGGCGCCCTGTACCACTACTTCGGCTCCAAGGACGACCTGCTGCACGAGATCTACGGCCGCCTGCTGCGGCTCCAGCAGGAGCGACTCGACCTGCTGGCGCAGCGCGACGCACCCGTCGAGGAGAGGCTGCGGGCGGCCGCCGCCGACGTCGTCGTCACCACCATCGACAATCTCGACGACGCCATGATCTTTTTCCGCTCCATGCACCAGCTCTCGCCCGAGAAGCAGAAGCAGGTGCGCGCGGAGCGGCGCTGCTACCACGAGAGGTTCCGCGCCCTGATCGAAGAGGGCCAGCGCGCCGGGGTGTTCAGCGACGCCACCCCCGCCGACCTCGTCGTGGACTACCACTTCGGCTCCGTACACCACCTCGGCAGCTGGTACCGGCCCGGCGGCCGGCTCACCCCCCAGCAGGTCGCCGACCATCTGGCCGACCTGCTGCTGCGGTCGCTGAGGCCGTGAGACCGCTTATGCGCGGGGGACCATCCGTACCACCCGTTGGGGGCGAAGCCCCCGCACCGGCTCAACCACAACGTTCGGCATGAAAGGACATCCCGTGCAGGCTTGGCGCGTCCATACCAACGGCGAACCGCGTGACGTGATGCGGCTGGAGGAGATATCCGAGCCCGAGCCGGGGCCCGGCCAGTTGCTGGTGCGGGTGCGGGCCGGCAACGTCAACTACCCGGACGCCATGCTGTGCCGGGGCGAGTACCAGATCCGGCCGCCGTTGCCGTTCACCCCCGGCGTGGAGCTGTGCGGCGAGATCGTCGGCGGGCCCCGGGCGGGGGAGCGGGTGCTGGGACAGCCCGTACTGCCCTGCGGCGCCTTCGGCGAACTGGCCGTCATCAGCGAGGAGAGCGCCCGGCCCGCACCGGAGGCGCTGGACGACGCCCAAGCCGCCGCGCTGCACATCGGCTACCAGACGGGCTGGTTCGGCCTCCACCGGCGCGCCCGCCTCCAGAAGGGCGAGACCCTGCTGGTGCACGCTGCCGCGGGGGGTGTCGGCAGCGCCGCCGTCCAGCTCGGCAAGGCCGCCGGGGCGCGGGTGCTGGGCGTCGTCGGCGGCGAGGCGAAGGCGGCGGTCGCCCGCGAGCTGGGCTGCGACGTCGTCATCGACCGGCGGAGCGACGATGTCGTCGCCGCCGTGAAGGAGGCCACCGGCGGCAAGGGGGCCGATGTCGTCTACGACCCGGTCGGGGGTGACGCCTACGCGGCGTCCGCCAAATCCGTCGCCTTCGAGGGGCGCATCGTGGTCGTCGGCTTCGCCAGTGGCGCGGTGCCCACACCGGGGCTCAACCACGCGCTGGTGAAGAACTATTCGATCCTCGGCCTGCATTGGGGGCTTTACGCGCAGAAGGAGCCGTCGGCCGTCGACCGCTGCCACGAGGAGCTGACCCGTCTCGCCGCTGAAGGCGCGGTCGAACCGCTGGTGAGCGAGCGGGTGGCGCTGGACGGCGCTGCGGACGCCGTCCAGCGGGTCTTCGACGGGGTGACCACAGGGCGGGTGGTGGTCGAGCTCGGATGAACCCGCACGGGCGGTCAGCCGACCGCCCGTGCGGCAGCGCGCCCCGCCGTACGGCCCGAGAAGAGGCAGCCGCCCAGGAAGGTGCCCTCCAAGGACCGGTAGCCGTGCACGCCGCCGCCTCCGAAACCGGCGGCCTCGCCTGCCGCGTAGACACCCGGAATGGGGTCTCCCCTGTTCGAGCGAAGCCGAGAACTTGGGGAAGGGTCTCCGCCCTCCGTGAGCACGCGCGAGGACAGATCCGTCTCCAGCCCGCCCAGTGTCTTCCGCGTCAGGATGTTGAGGCGTACGGCGATCAGCGGACCGGCGGCGGGATCGAGCAGCCGGTGCGGGATCGCGACGCGGATGAGCCGGTCGCCCAGATAGCGCCGGGCGCCATGCATCGCCGTGATCTGCAGGTCCTTGGTGAAGGGGTTGCGGATCTCGCGGTCCCTGGCGGCGATCTCGCGCCGCAACGCGTCGGCCTCGATCAGCTTGTCCCCCGTCAGTTCGTTCATGCGGCGGGCCAGCGCGGCGACATCGCGCTCGATCACGAAATCGACGCCGTTGTCCATGAACGCCTGCACAGGGCCGGGCGCGCCGCCGCGTGCCCGGCCGAGGACATCGCGTACGGACCGCCCGGTCAGGTCCGGATTCTGTTCGGACCCGGACAGCGTGAACTCCTTCTCGATGATCTTCTGGCTCAGTACGAACCAGGTGTAGCCGTAGCCGGTCCGCATGATGTGGTCGAGGGTGCCCAGGGTGTCGAAGCCGGGGAAGAGCGGGACCGGCAGCCGCTGTCCGGTGGCGTCCAGCCATAGGGAGGAGGGGCCGGGCAGGATGCGGATGCCGTGCCCGGCCCAGATCGGGTTCCAGTTCTCGATGCCCTCGGTGTAGTGCCACATCCGGTCGCGGTTGATGAGCCGTCCGCCCGCCTGCTCCGTGACGCCGAGCATCAGCCCGTCCACGTGCGCCGGGACGCCGGAGAGCAGCTTCTCGGGCGGAGTGCCCAGCCGCTCGGGCCAGTTGGCGCGCACCAGGTCGTGGTTGCCGCCGATGCCGCCGGAGGTGACGATCACGGCCTGGGCACGCAGCTCGAAGCGGCCGTCGACCTCCCGGCTGCTGGCCGTGCCGCGCCGTGCGTCGCTGGGTACCAGTACCTCGCCGGTCACGGTGTCCACCGTCCCCGCCGTACGTGAGAGACCGGTGACGCGGTGCCGGAAGCGCAGCTCGACCAGGCCCCGCTCCACGCCCGCGCGTACCCGGCGCTCGAACGGCTCGACGAGTCCGGGCCCGGTGCCCCAGGTGATGTGGAAGCGGGGTACCGAGTTGCCGTGGCCGCCCGCGTCGTAGCCGCCGCGCTCGGCCCAGCCGACCACGGGGAAGAGCTTCAGCCCCTGGGAGCGGAGCCAGGCCCGCTTCTCACCGGCGGCGAAATCCACATACGCCTCGGCCCAGCGGCGCGGCCAGTGGTCCTCCGGCCGGTCGAAGCCGGCCGTGCCCAGCCAGTCCTGCCAGGCCAGCTCGCGGCTGTCCTTGATACGCAGCCGGCGCTGTTCGGGGGAGTCGACGAAGAAGAGGCCGCCGAAGGACCAGTGCGCCTGGCCGCCGAGCGACTGTTCGGGCTCCTGGTCGAGGAGGATGACGCGCCGCCCGGCGTCGGCGAGTTCGGCCGTCGCGGCAAGGCCCGCCAGCCCGGCTCCGACCACGATCACATCGGCGTCGTACGCCATGCTCCCACCTCTCGTACAGCTGCACCCGACCGGTGACCGGAGAGTAACCTTCGGCCGGGCCGTCGGACACCCCTTCGGAACCGTCTGCGTCAACGGTGGTGCTTGGATGGGCGTATGACGGAGCAGGGGCGCGCGGCGGACGAGCTGCTGGACATCGTGGACGAGCAGGACCGGGTCATCGGGCAGCGGCTGCGCTGTGAGGTCTACGCGAAGCGGCTGCGGCACCGCAGCACCTCCATCCGGGTGCGGGACGCCGCGGGCCGGATCTTCGTGCACCGCCGCACCCCGACCAAGCTGATCTTCCCCGGGATGTACGACGTCGTGGTGGGCGGCGTGGTGGGCGCCGGTGAGGACTACGACACGGCGGCGCTCCGGGAGGCCGAGGAGGAGCTGGGCGTCAGCGGGCTGCCGCAGCCCGAGCGGCGGCTGAAGTTCCTCTTCGAGACGCCCGCATTCTCCTGGTTCCTCCAGGTGTACGAGGTGGTGTGCACGCTGCCCGTCCAGCCGCAGCCCGAGGAGGTCGAGTGGTGGGACTTCCTCCCGGAGGACGAGCTGGAGCGGCGGCTGGACGGCTGGGCGGCGGAGGGAAAGGTCGTCCCGGACGGTCTGGAGTGTCACCGCCGCCTCTCGGCGCGGTCGGGGCTGTAAGGGCCCAGGAGCCGGGGCGTGGGTGTCCCACCGGAAGTGCGCCGCAGGTCACGGCGTACGGTTGAGCCATGCGCAACCGGATCTCGGGGACCCTCCGGCTGTGGTTCGCACCTCAGCGGCTCAGGGACGAGGGCACCACACCCGACTACCGCTTCTCCCTCGCCAACGAGCGCACCTTCCTCGCCTGGATCCGCACCGCGCTGGCCCTGGTGGCGGGCGGGATCGCGGTCGACCAGTTCCTGACGGACCTGCGCTGGGGCGTGCGGACGGGCGTCGCGATCGTGCTGCTGGCCGGTGCGGCGCTGTGCGCCTTCCGCGCGGTGAACCACTGGGTGCGCTGCGAACGTGCCATGCGCCGCGGTGAGGATCTGCCCGCCTCGCGCTTCCCGGTGCTGCTGGCGAGCGGCACGGCGTTTGCGGCGCTGCTGGTCATCGCCATCGTCGTGCTCGGCCTGGCGGGCCGGTGACCGGCCGTCCGACGGCCCGCGGACCGGGCGTGGGCACGCCGCGCGACCCGGAGGTGGGCCGCGATCCGGGCGCGCAGCCGGAGCGTACCTGGCTGGCCTGGCGCCGTACGACGCTCACCTGCGCCGTCTCCGTCGCGCTGGCGGCGCGGGTGGCGCTCGCGCAGCCGTCGGGCCCCGCCGTTGCGGCCGCCGCTCTCGGGGCGCTGGCCTGGGTCGGCCTGCTGATCACGGCCCACCGGCGGATCGGCGGACTGTCCCGGGCCCGGCCGGGGACGATGGGTGCCGCCGAGACCCTGGGGACGCTGGTCTGCGTATTCGTACTGATCGGTGTGGGGGGAATGATGCTGCTGTGAACGGCCGGGAGGGCGCACCGGGGCCGCTCGTCGTCGTGATGGGGGTGTCCGGGTCGGGCAAGAGCACCGTCGGCGAATGGCTGGCGGAGGCGCTCGGCCTGCCGTTCGCCGACGCGGACGACTTCCACCCGGAGCAGAACATCGAGAAGATGTCGGCCGGTGTCCCGCTGGACGACGATGACCGGGCGCCGTGGCTGGACGCGATGGCCGACTGGCTGGCCGGCCGCGCCGACGGCGGTGCCGTACTGGTCTGTTCGGCGCTCAAGCACCGCTACCGCGAGCGGCTGCGCCGGGCGTCCCCGCGGCTGTTCTTCGTGCACCTGGACGGCTCCTACGAGCTGATCGCCGCCCGGCTGGCCCGGCGCAAGGGCCACTTCATGCCACCGAGCCTGCTGCGCTCGCAGTTCGACGCCTTGGAGCCGCTCGGCGAGGACGAGCGGGGGGTCACCGTTTCCGCTGCCGGTACGCCGGGGGAGACCCGCGCCGCGGTGCGCAGCGCGCTGGCGCGCGCGGGGGTGTGCTGAGGGCTTCGCCGCGAGGGGTGGCCACTGGCCGGGTCAGGCGAGCGCGACGGCGGTCAGGATCAGCACGCCGACCGTGAGAACGATGATCAGCGCGAGTCCGGACGGGTTGCGGTGGTTGAGGACGTAGCCGTTCCTGTACCGCTCGTCGCGTACGAACAGCGGCTCGTTGTCACCCATGGGCATACCCCGAGGCTAGGGCGCGACCGGTGGGTGTGTCATGGGACTTCGGGCGGAAAGCGGTGCATCACACACCGAGCCAGCAGCATGCGGGTCAATCCGGACCTGAGAGGGCGGAGCCGGGGAAGACGCGCCCCGAAGGGGCGCGGGGAACTGCGCGACCAGCCACAAACAACCCGCAGCCTGCGGACGTCGGGAAGGGGCACCCCCTGGCCAGCAACGGGAGAGACCCGGAGATCGTGTCCGGTTCACGCCGTCGCGGCGGGAAATGGGCGTCGGCAGCGCAAAGAGAGAGAGCCACCCCTGGACGCGCATACCGACTAGTCGGCATGATCGTGCCGAGCGATGTCGAAGGAGCGCGCACGATGAGCGAACAGAATCCGCCCGGTCTCGATCCGGCACGGCTGGCCGCGCACCTGGAGCGGGAGTGTCCGGGGCTGATACGGGGGCCGCTGAGCGCCGAGGTCGTGCAGGGCGGCCGGTCGAACCTGACGTACCGGGTCACGGACGGAACGGGCCGGTGGGTGGTGCGGCGTCCGCCGCTCGGCCACGTACTGGCCACCGCGCACGACATGGCCCGCGAGCACCGTGTCATCAGCGCGCTGCGCGACACCGCCGTGCCGGTGCCGGGGACGGTGCTGCTGTGCGAGGACCCGGACGTGATCGGGGCGCCGTTCTATGTGATGGAGCACGTCGACGGCACCCCGTACCGCACGGCCGAGGAGCTCGCCCCGCTCGGACCCGGGCGCACCCGCGAGATCGTGCTGGCGCTGCCCGACACGCTGGTGGCGCTGCATGCCGTCGATCCGGAAGCGGTGGGGCTGGCCGGCTTCGGGCGGCCCGAAGGCTTTCTGGAGCGGCAACTGCGGCGCTGGGGCAAGCAGCTGGAGGCGTCCCGCAGTCGTGAGCTGGCCGGTATCGACGAACTGCGCACCGCGCTCGGCGAGACGCTGCCCGACTCGCCGCGGCCCACCGTCGTGCACGGCGACTTCCGCCTGGACAACGTGCTGGTGGACGCCGACGACGAGGTTGCCGCGGTGCTCGACTGGGAGATGTCCACCCTCGGCGACCCGCTGACCGACCTCGGGCTGCTGGCGATGTACAGCGAGCGCCAGGACGTGCCCGACTCGCCGGTCAGCACCACAAGCGGGGCAGCGGGCCACCCCTCCGCGGCCGAGCTGATCGAGCGGTACGCCGAACTGTCGGGACGCGATGTGTCCCGGATCAACTGGTACACCGCGTTCGCCTACTTCAAGCTCGCCGTGATCCTCGAGGGCATCCACTACCGCTTCACGCTCGGCCAGACCGTCGGCGCGGGCTTCGACCGGATCGGCGAGCTCGTGCCGGTCTTCATCGACAGCGGACTCACCACTTTGCGGAAGGGCTGAGCAGCAGATGGACTTCGCATACGACGCGCGTACGGAGGAGCTGCGCGAGCGGCTGCTCGCCTTCATGGACGCGCATGTGTACCCGGCCGAGCGGGTGGCCGAGGAGCAGCGCGCCGAGCAGGACTCGCCCTGGTCCACCGTGCCGGTCCAGGAGGAACTGAAGGCCACGGCACGGAAGCTGGGGCTGTGGAACCTGTTCCTTGTAAACGAGCACAGCTTTGTGAACGAGCACAGCCTGC
The DNA here is from genome assembly GCF_052245835.1 of Streptomyces sp. 8N114. Lineage (NCBI taxonomy): Bacteria > Bacillati > Actinomycetota > Actinomycetes > Kitasatosporales > Streptomycetaceae > Streptomyces > Streptomyces sp. 8N114. Next base: position 16,460 of record NZ_JBQQBT010000004.1, read on the forward strand.
CCGACGAGGAGTACGGCGCGGGGCTCACCAACCTCCAGTACGCGCCGCTGGCCGAGATCACCGGCCGCAGCCCGCAGTTGGCGCCGACCGCGCTCAACTGCGCGGCCCCGGACACCGGGAACATGGAGCTGCTGGCCCAGTTCGGCTCGCCCGAGCAGCGGAAGCGGTGGCTGGAGCCGCTGTTGGCGGGCGAGATCCGCTCGGCCTTCGCGATGACCGAGCCGGACGTCGCCTCCTCGGACGCCACCAACATCGCCACCCGCATCCGGCGGGAGGGCGACACCTATGTCATCTCGGGCCGTAAGTGGTACATCTCCGGGGCCATGCATCCGGACTGTGCCGTCTTCATCGTCATGGGGAAGACCGACCCGGACGGCGAGGACGTACGCCGCCAGCAGTCCATGGTGCTGGTCCCGCGTGACACCCCCGGCGTGGAGGTGCGCCGTGCGATGTCCGTCTACGGCTACGAGGACCACTACCACGGCGGTCACGCCGAGGTGGTCTTCCACGACGTACGCGTCCCGGCGGCCAACCTCGTCGGCGAGGAGGGCGGCGGTTTCGCCATCGCGCAGGCCCGGCTCGGCCCGGGCCGTATCCACCACTGCATGCGGCTGATCGGGATGGCCGAGCGGGCCATCGAGCTGATGTGCCGGCGGGCGCTGGACCGAACGGCCTTCGGTAAGCCGCTGGCCCGGCAGGGCGTGGTGCACGAGTGGATCGCCGACGCGCGGGTGCAGGTCGAGCAGTTGCGGCTGCTGGTGCTGAAGACGGCGTGGCTGATGGACACCGTCGGCAACCGGGGCGCCCACACCGAGATCCAGGCGATAAAGATCGCCACCCCGCGCGCGGTGGTGCGGATCATCGACGACGCCGTACAGCTGCACGGGGCCGGCGGGGTCTCCCAGGACTTCCCCCTCGCCCACCTGTGGGCCTCAGCGCGTACCCTGCGGTTGGCCGACGGCCCGGACGAGGTGCACCAGCGCTCACTGGCCCGCCGAGAGCTGAAGCGCCACGCCTAGGGCTTGCCCGGTATGTCTTGCGCACCGGGGCTGCGCTTGCCCACCCTGCGCCCTGGGGGTACCCCCTGCTCGAAGAGCTTGGGGGAGCAGACTGCCCAAGCTTTGCAGCGGAGGTGCGCCCCGAAGGGGCGCGGGGAACTGCGCGACCAGCCACAAACGACCCGTAGCCTGCGGACGGCGGACAGGGGCAGCCCCTCTCCAGAGGAGAGGCACTACTCCGGCGGGGGCCCGAGGCCGCCGTGCCGCACGGCGGGGCGGCGGCCCGGCGGCGGGGACGGCTCGGGCCGCGGCGGCGGGCGCCGCACCTGGTGCGTCCGAGGCGTCCCGCAGGCCAGCGTGAAACGCTTACCGCAGTGGCACAGCTCCAGCGGCTCGCCCTCCAGCAGCGTGTACGTGGCCGTCGTCCCGGCGAGGTCCACCCGCAGCCGCCGCTCCCGCACCTGCACCGTGAAGGCCAGCCGGCTCAGCTGTTCGGGCAGCAAGGGAGCGAAGTCCAGCGTGCCGCGCCGCAGCCGCATCCCGCCGAACCCGGCGACCAGCGCGATCCAGGCGCCGGCCAGCGAGGCGATGTGCAGCCCGTCGCGGGTGTTGCTCTCCAGGTCCTCCAGGTCCATCAGCGCGGCCTCGCCCACATAGTCGTAGGCGAGCCGCAGATGACCGACCTCGGCGGCCATCACGGCCTGGCAGCAGGCGGAGAGCGAGGAGTCGCGGACCGTCATCTGCTCGTAGTAGGCGAAGTTACGGGCCTTCTGCTCGGCGTCGAAGGCATCACCGCGCTTGTAGAGGGCCAGCACCAGGTCGGCCTGTTTGATGACCTGTTTGCGGTACAGGTCGAAGTACGGGTAGTGCAGCATCAGCGGATACTGGTCGGGCCCCGTCGCGGCGAAATCCCACATCTGGTGCCCGGTGAAGCCGGCCGACTGTTCATGGACCCCCAGCGTCTCGTTGAACGGTAGGGCCACCGCGTCCGCCGCGTCCCGCCAGGCCGCTGCCTCCTCGTCGTCCACCCCCAGCGCGGCAGCTTCCTCGGTGTACCGCTCCACGGCATCGGCGGCGGCGCGCAGGTTCTGCTGCGCCATCAGGTTGGTGTAGAGGTTGTCGTCCGCGACGGCGCTGTACTCGTCAGGGCCGGTGACGCCGTCGAAGTGGAAGGCGCCGTGGTGGTCGTGGTGGCCCAGCGAGTGCCACAGCCGGGCGGTCTCGACCAGGATCTCCACCGCCGTCTCGCGCTCGAACTCCACGTCGCCGGTGGCGTCGACGTACCGTACGACGGCGTCCGCGATGTCCGCGTTGACGTGGAAGGCGGCGGTACCGGCCGGCCAGTAGGCGGAACACTCCGAACCGTCGATCGTCCGCCAGGGGAAGGTGGCTCCCCGCAGGCCGAGCTTGCGGGCCCTCTCGCGCGCGGCGGGCAGCGTCTCCTGCCGCCAGCGCAGCGCTTCGGCCACCGAGTCCGGCGAGGTGTAGGTGAGCACCGGCAGCACGAACTGCTCGCTGTCCCAGAAGGAGTGGCCGTCGTAACCGGAACCGGTCAGCCCCTTCGAGGGGATGGCGCGCTTCTCGGCACGGGCGCCCGCCTGAAGCACGTGGAAGAGCGCGAAGCGCACCGCCTGCTGGATCTCCGCGTCGCCGTCCACCTCCACATCGGCGCGGGCCCAGAAGTTGTCCAGATACTCCCGCTGCTGCTGCACCAGTCCCTGCCAGCCCTTGCTGCGGGCACCGGCCAGTGCCGCGTCGACCTGGTCGCGTACCGCGGGCAGCGAACGGGCTCCGGACCAGCCGTAGGCGACCAGCTTCTCCACCCGCAGCGGTTCGCCGGGCTGCAGTTCGGCGGTGACGGTGAGCCGGGCGACGTTCTCCCCGCTCTCGCTGGAGGTGTTGGTCGACGCCGGTCCGTGCACGGTGTGGTCGGCCGCCGCACCGACCCGCAGCCCGCTGCGCTCGGTGCAGTGCACCAGCCGCAGCCGCATCTCGTGGGCGAAGTTCTCCTCCGGCAGCAGCACATCCTCCAGCGCGGCGGCGACCCGCGGGTCGCCGCCGGTCTTCTGTGGCAGCTGCTCGTTGGCGACCAGCTCCGACTGCACGACGATCCGGACGTCGGAGTCCAGCGGTTCCACCTCATAGTCGACGGCGGCGATGGCGCGCTGGCTGAAGGAGACCAGCCGGGTCGAGGTCACCCGTACGGTGCAGCCGGCCGGCGAGCTCCACTCGCAGACCCGGCGCAGCAGCCCCGTCCGCAGATCCAGTACGCGCTCGTGGAAGCGCAGCTTGCCGTAGCGGACGTCGAACGGCTCGTCGTCGACGAGCAGTCGCATGATCTTGCCGTTGGTGACGTTGATGACGGTCTGCCCGGACTCGGGATAGCCGTAGCCCGCCTCCGCGTACGGCAGCGGGTGCAGCTCGTGCACCCCGTTGAGATAGGTGCCCGGCAGTCCGTGCGGCTCGCCCTCGTCGAGATTGCCGCGCCAGCCGATGTGCCCGTTGGAGAGGGCGAAGACGGACTCGCTCTGCGGGAGGACGTCCAGATGCAGCTCGGTCTCCCGCAGGGACCACGGCTGTACGGCGTAGCAGGAGTGGCTGATCACGGGCGCTCCCTCCCCGGCACATGCTCCGGCTCGCGGTCCGGGAGCAGCTGTTGCAGGTCCTGGACGACGGTGTCGGCGCCGTGTGCGCGCAACGCGTCGGCCTGTCCCGTCCGGTCGACCCCCACGACGTACCCGAAGTGTCCGGCCCGGCCGGCGTCCATCCCGGCCAGCGCGTCCTCGAAGACCGCCGACTCGCCCGCAGGTACGCCCAGTTCCTCGGCGGCGGCGAGAAAGGTGTCGGGGTGCGGCTTGCCGGGCAGTCGGCGTTCCCTGGCCACGATGCCGTCGATCCGTACGTCGAACCGGTCCTCGATGCCGACCGAGGCGAGGACGTCGCGGCAGTTGGCGCTGGAGGAGACCACCGCAGTCCGCAGCCGGGCCGTGCGCACCGCGTACAGATAGCGCAGCGAGCCGTCGTACGCCTCGACGCCGTCCTTGCGGATCTTCGCCAGCAGCAGCTCGTTCTTGCGGTTGCCCAGCCCGTGCACGGTCTCCCGGCCGGGCGGGTCGTCGTCGGTGCCCTCCGGCAGCTGGATGCCGCGCGAGGCGAGGAAGGTGCGTACGCCGTCGGCACGCGGGCGCCCATCCACGTAAGCGTCGTACTCCGCCACCGGGTCGAAGGGGCGGAAGCCGGGCCCTTCGCGGTCGCGCAGATAGGCGTCGAACATCTCCTTCCAGGCGGCAGCGTGCACGACGGCCGTCTTGGTGAGCACACCGTCGAGATCGAACAGACATGCGCGGATGCTGTCCGGCAGACCGAGGTTCGTCATGCGTGCCGGGTCCCCTGGCCGCCCGGTCGGCATGCCTTCCTTCCGGCTTTGCCGCCCGGCTGGGCGCCGGGCAGGCGGCTTACCCCCTGGCCGGCTCACCGTCGTGGGGGAGGGGCACCTCCCAGACGATGCGGGTGCCGGGACCTGTACCGGACGCCGAATCGGTGCCCGGACCCGGCGTCACGGTCAGCGTGCCGCCGAGCAGCTCGGCCCGCGACCGCATGTTGGCGAGCCCTCCGGAGTGCGAGGCGGCACCGCTGACCACGGCGTCGTCGAGTCCCACACCGTCGTCGACGACGGTGAGTGAGATCGTCGCGCCGACCTGCAGCGTCACGTCCACCCGGCGTGCCCGCGCGTGCCGCACGATGTTGCTCAGCGCCTCGGCCAGCACCGCGCCCACCTGTTCGGCCGCCTCCACCGGCACGTTGGTGTCGACGGGTCCCTCCATCCGCAGGGACGGCAGGAAACCGAGCCGCTCGGCAGCGTCGCTGACGGCCTTGGCCAGGGTCCTGCGCAGACTGGTGCCGGGATCCGCAGCGCCCTCCCCGGAGGTGCGCAGCGCGAAGATGGTGGAGCGGATGATCTTGATGGTTTCGTCGAGGTCGTCCACGGCCCGGTTCACCCGTTCCGCCGCCTCGGTCCGCTCGATGAGCCGCCCCGCGCTCTGCAGCGTCATCCCGGTGGCGAACAGCCGCTGGATGGCCAGATCGTGCAGGTCGCGGGCGATGCGGTCGCGGTCGTGGAGCAGTGCCAGCTGTTCGGACTCGGCGCGGTGCTGCGCCATCTCCAGCGCGAGGGCCGCCTGCGCCGCGAAGTCCTTGAGCAGCTCAACCTCCGTCTCGTCGAACGGCGGCCGTCCCTTGAGCCGGCTCAGCCGCAGCGCACCCGGCGCGTCCTGCTGCGCCAGCAGCGGCACGGCGACGACGGGACCGTGCTCGGCCTCCCCGTCCGGAAATGCGTGGGTACGCGGATCGTTGCCGATGTCCGCCGTCACCGCCGACTCCCCGGTACGGGCCGCGAGCCCCGACAGGGTGTCGTCGTAGGGCACGATCACCCCTGTCTGCTCCTTGGCGACGTCACCGACCGCCACCACGACCCGCAGCGCGTCCGCCCCGCCCTCGGTGTCCGGCAGCAGCACACACGAGGTGTCGGACTGCGCCACCTCCAGCGCCCGCTGCGCGATCAGCCGCAACACCTCGTTCGAGGTCGCACCGCTCAGCAGCAGCCGGGTGATCTCGCCCAGCGCCTCCAGCCACTGCTCGCGGCGCCGGCTCTCCGCGTACAGCCGCGCGTTGTCGACGGCGACCCCGGCGGCGACGGCCAGCGTGGTGACGACCGCCTCGTCGTCCGCGTCGAAGTCCGCACCGCCGCGCTTCTGGGTCAGATAGAGGTTGCCGAAGACCTCGTCCCGCACCCGCACGGGCACGCCCAGGAACGTGCGCATCGGCGGATGGTGCGCGGGGAAGCCCTGGCTGGCCGGGTGCGCCGCCAGGTCGGTGAGCCGTAACGGCCGTGGATGGCGGATCAGTTCGCCGAGCACACCGTGCCCCGACGGCAACGGGCCGATGCGCGCGGCCTGTTCGGCCGAGATGCCCACGGGCAGGAAGGTCGACAGCCGCTGCCCGTCGCCGATGACGCCCAGCGCGCCGTACTCGGCGTCGGTCAGCGCCAGCGCCGCCTCCACGATGCGGCGCAGCACCTGGGACAGATCCAGCTCCCGCCCGACGCTGAGCACGGCTTCCAGCAGGCTGTGCATCCGGTCCTGGGTCAGGCGTGCGGCGTCCAGCCGCGTCTGGAGCTCGTCCAGCAGCTCGTCCAGCCGGAAGTGGGGCAGCTCCTCGCGGCTCTCCACCCGGTCCTGGGCCCGGTCCGCCTCCCGGTCCGGACGGTGCTGCCCCGCTCTGGCAGCCTCCGACATGCGCACCTCCGTACGCCGTACGACATCCGGGCCCCCGCACGACCCCGGAACCGGCAGTCTACGGCCGAACGGACCTCAGGTCGCCGGTCGTTTCCGGCTCCACCTCGGTACTTCCGTCGCGCGGCCGGGAGTTCGTGCTCCGGTTGCCCGGCTTGACGGGCCGCCGCGTCGGCGGGGAGACCTCCGGCCGGTCACTGGACGGCACGTTCGAGCAGGTACCGAACGGCCCCTACTCTTCGGGCGGTGCGTGCCGCAGGCTGGGAAGGCGTACCGAAGGAGGTCCAGTGCCGGGTTCCGACAGCCTGGGCGGCGTTCCCGCCCGCCCCGCAGCGCCTGTTCGTGTCTTTCTGCTCGACGATCACGAGGTGGTACGGCGAGGGCTGCGCGACCTGCTGGACGGGGAGCCGGATCTGGAGGTCGTCGGCGAGGCGTCCGACGCCGAGGAAGCGCTCACCCGGGTCCCCGCGGTGCGCCCCGATGTCGCGGTGCTGGATGTGCGGCTGGGCAGCGCCGAGCAGGACGGCGACCACTCGGGTATCGAGGTCTGCCGGGAACTGCGCGCCCGGATGCCCGAGTTGGTGTGCCTCATCCTCACCTCCTTCGACGACGACGAGGCGCTGATGGACGCGGTCATGGCGGGCGCCGCGGGCTATGTGCTCAAGCAGATCAAGGGCGCCGACCTGGTCAGCGCGATCCGGACGGTGGCGGACGGCACTCCGCTGCTCGACCCGGGAGCGAGCGGGCGCGTCATGGCGCGTGTCCGGGCCCGGGAGAACCGCGCGGGCCCGCCGGAGCTCGCCCGGCTCACGCCGCGCGAGCGGGAGGTGCTCGCACTGATCGGCGAGGGGCTGACCAACCGCCAGATCGGCGAGCGGCTGTTCCTTGCGGAGAAGACGGTGAAGAACCGGATCTCCGCCATCCTCGGCAAACTCGGCGTCGGCCGCCGCGTCCAGGCAGCCGTCATCGCAGAACGCCTCCGCGACCCCTGACGTCCCGCCCCATCCCGCGTACCCCGCATGGGGGCTGCGCTTGCCCACCCTGCGCCCCTGGCGCAGACTGCCCAAGCCCAGGAAGGGATAGCCCCGTCAGGGGCGCGGGGAACTGCGCGACCAGCCACAACGCACCCGCAGCCTGCGACTGCCGGGAAGGGGCACCCCCTCATCAGCAGCGAGGCACGCTCAAGCGGACCCGCGGAGACGGTCCAGCTCCCGGCGATCGCGCTTGGTGGGGCGCCCCGCGCCCCTCTCGCGGCGGGCGATAACGGGGACCTCCACCGGAGTCGGCGGCGGCGGACTTTTGTCCTCGTAACACGCGACAGCGATTGGCGCCCCCACCCGCTTCTTGATCAGCCGCTTGACGATCACGATCCGCTCGCGCCCTGACTGCCGCACCCGTACCTCGTCCCCCACCCGGAGGGCGTGCGCCGCCTTCACCCGCTCACCGTTGACCTTGACGTGTCCGCCGCGGGCCGCGGTCGCCGCCTGGGAGCGGGTCTTCGTCAGCCGTACGGACCAGATCCAGCTGTCGACCCGTACCGACCCCTCGTCTGCCGTCATGCTCCCGACTTTAGGCGAGCGCGACCGCGTGGGTGTCCCGCTGGGTCTTCCGGGCGGCCCCGCCACCCGGCGAAGAAGCGCCGCAAGGCCGACAATGAGGACATATGGACGCCTCATCTGCGGACCTCGCCACCGGAGCCGCCGCAGCTGCCGCGGAAAACGCGCTCCAGGAGCTCAACCAGCTGGCGCTGCGGACGGTCGCGCGTGCCCGGCACCGTGCGCGCGTCCGGATCGCCGAGGCGAGCCCCGCACACCCCGCGCACTCCGGCCACTCCCAGGACGGGGCGGGGAGCCGGCCGACGACCGGGCCGTTCGCCTACGACGGCGCCGAGACGGCACCGCCCAGCGATGTGGCGGTACTGCCCGGACTCCCGTCCTGGATGCCCGCCGTGCTGGGCGTGCTGCGGGGCAGCTCGACAGTGCTGCGCCCGGAGTACGCCGCGGACGGTACGGTCCGTGACTTCATCGTCGTCGGGGCCAACCACTTCGAGCTGAGCGGGGTGGAGCGCGGCTCCTACGACTTCCTCGGCAAGCGGCTGTCCGAGACCCGGCCGGGCGTCCGTACCAGCGGGATGTACGACGTCTACCGCGCTGCCCTGGACCGCGGCAGCCCCGTCTCCAGCGACACGATCGACTACGTCGACGTCATCGACGGCGTACTCCAGCGTGCCCGGCTGCGCGGCACCGTGACGCTGCTGCCGGACGAGGGGCTGCTGCTGACGAACTGGGAGCCGGTGGGCGAGGCCAGACTCAGCCGCCGTATCCAGGAGCGGGGCCGGATGGGGTGGGCGGAGTGGGATCTGATCACCGGCCGGATGCGCTGGTCGCTGGGGATGCGCGAGCTGCTGGGCCTGGCGGCGCCACCGCCGGAAGGCGTCCCGCTGGAGGGAGCCGACGAGCTGGAGGGCGCCGCTCGCTCGGTGACCTCGGCCAAGGACATCGCGGCCGACCTGCTCACCGTGGGGCGGATGATCGACCCGGCCGACATGCCCGCGTTCGTCGAGGACATGCGTACGCTGCTGGCCGGCGGCGAGGTGCCCGACCGGGAGCTGACCGTCCACGTGCGGGAATCGACGCGGCGGATCCGCTGGCTCGGCCACGCGCAGCCGGAGGGCGCCGAGGTGCCGGAGTCCCTGCTGTTCGCCGCGCGGAACGTCACCGGTCAGGAGGAGCTGCTGAGCCGGGCGCTGAGCGAGACGGAACGGCTGCGCGAGGAGGCGGCGGCCGAACACCGCGTCTCCGAGACCTTCCGCAGGGCGCTCACCCCGCCGCTGGGCGCGCTCACCCCGCCGTGGCTCTCCGTCAGCGCCGCGTATGTGCCCTCCGAATCGGGCGTCGGCGGCGACTGGTACAAGTGCCGCGAGCTGCCCGACGGCCGGGTGCTGCTGGCCGTCGGCGACGCCTCCGGACACGGTGTGGACGCGGCCAGCCGGGCGGTGCAGCAGCGCTCCGCGCTGGCCGGGCTCGCCTACACCGACGAGGACGCGGCCGAGCTGACCATGGCCCTGGGGGAGGTCGTCTACTACGGCGGCCTGGACACCACCGCCACCTGCGTGGTGGGGCACCTGCACCCCGAGTCCCGCGTCTTCCGCTGGGCCAGCGCCGGGCACCCATCGCCGGTGCTCGTCCGGGACGGCGTACCGCGGCTGCTGGAGGCGGAGCACGGCCTGATGCTGGGCGTCACGCCGCACACGCCGTACGCCATCAACGACACGCGGCTGCACTCCGGTGACCTGTTGCTCTGCTACACGGACGGTGTCATCGAACGCCGCGGTATGGACCTGGACGAGGGGGTCGGCGCCCTGCTGGCGGCGGCAGGGGAGTGCGCAGCACGCAGCCGTTCGGCCGAAGGAGCCACGGACTGTCTGGTCTCCACCCTGCTGGCGCAGGAAGCGGAGGACGACGCGACGATCCTCGCTCTGTACCTGTCCTGAGCCCTGCACGTGTCCTGAGAGCCAGGTTCGGCGAGCCTATGAAGCTCCTGGTTCGGCGAGCCCATGGCTCAGCGTGGGTCGGCCCTGCCCCGTTCGTAGCGGCGGACCCTGCGGTAGCCGGTCAGCTCGCCGTCCGGGTCCAGCGACATCTCGTACGAGCCGAGCATGCTGACGCTGTCCGGGATCCGGCGCAGCTCGACGACTTCGATGCACAGCGTCCAGCTCCCGTCGTCGCCTCTGACGACGGAGGAGACCGATTCGGACTCCAGGCCGGTCAGCTCCTCGATGGCCTCCCGCGCCGACCGCAGGACCTGCGCGGTGCCGGGGCCCTTCGCCTCGACGGTCGGCTTCTTCTCACTCATCCGCGGTCCTCCTCCCTCCCCGCTCGTGCCGGGGGGCGCCGGTGGACAGGGCGGGTGCCCGCTGTGGGCGGAGTGAACCGGGCGAGGCCGGGTACCGGTGAGGGGCCGAAGCGCGGCCGGTCAGTCCTCGCCGCGGAAGATGTGCGACTCCGGGTCCCGGTCGCCGGACGTGGCGTGCGGTCCGTAGCCCATGGGGCCGTCCGGGCGGCGCGCCGTCCGCGAGACGTTCACCGTCGGGCGGCGGGGTTCCCGGGCGTTCTCGTCACGGGTCCTCGTCTGATTCTGCTGCACGTGCGATCACCTCCGTTTCAGCTCACGCAGGCGGGTCCCCACGCGCCACGAGGTGAAACGGCGACCCGGACAAAACGGTCACGGGGCCGGAAGAAACCGAGGAGAGCCGATGCCGCACCGCCCGGACGTACTCGAACTGTTCACGGACGCTCACGCGGAGGCCGAACGCCTCGTCACGGCCTACGAGGCGACCCGCGACCCGGAGCGCCGCGCCGCCCTCGCCGAGCAGCTGGCGGCCGGGCTGGAGCGGCACGCACTCGCGGAGGGCCGCGCGCTGCACCCCGTCGTCCGCCGGGTGCTGCCCGATGGTGAGCGGCTCGTCACCGCGGCCCGGCAGCGGTGGGCGGTCGCGTCGGCTACCGCCCAGGAACTTTCGGCGGCCGAGCCTTGCTCGCCGGCCGCCGAGCGCTGGATGAGCACGCTGTTCGATCAGCTCCGCGAGCACGCCGCCCGCGAGGAGGGCGAGCTTTTCCTCCCGCTGCGGGGGCGGCTGCGCCGCCGGGAACGCCGCCGACTGGGTGCCGCCGCGGACCGCTGGCTGAGGGCCGGCTCCCAGGCCGGGTGAGCCTCGGCAAGGGCCCGGCGGGAGGCGGTGGCGCGAGGGCCGGGGGTTTGACCCTTGGGGTGAGGGCTACCCGTGCTGGGCCGCACGGGAGTTGACCCGTGAAGCCAAGCCAGAAAGCGGCGCCAACAGCGAAGGAGGCTCTGCCTCATGACTGTCGCTCCGGCACAGCAACAAGGCGGCGGAACCGGCAATCTCTACGACGTACTGGAACTCGTCCTCGATCGCGGATTGGTGATCGACGCGTTCGTACGGGTGTCCCTCGTCGGCATCGAGATCCTCAAGATCGACGTCCGGGTCGTGGTCGCCAGCGTCGACACGTACCTGAAGTTCGCCGAGGCGTGCAACCGCCTGGACCTCGAGTCGGGCCGCAACAAGAGCCCCGGCCTGCCCGACGTCGTCGGACAGGTCACCGAGTCCGGGGCCAAGGGAAAGACCAAGGGCGCGCTCAGCGGCGCGGCACAGACCGTGTCCGACGCGTTCCAGCAGGCGCGTGACGAGTCCAAGGAGGGCAGTACGCGACGGCGCACCACCACCCGCAAGAAGGAGGAGCCGGAGTGAGTACCTACGTCTACGGCATCACCCGGACCCCGGCCCCACCCCTGCGCGACGGCCTGACCGGCGTGGGCGACCCGCCCGGCGCGGTACGGGTGCTGGAGCGGGACGGCTTGGTGGCGGTGGTCGGTGACGCGCCCGACGACCTGCGGCCGAAGCGCCGCGAGCTCCTCGCCCACCAGCAGGTCCTGGCGGAGGTGAACGCCGAGCGGGTGGTCCTGCCGATGCGCTTCGGCAGCGTCTCGGAGGACGACGCCACCGTCGGCGAGGTGCTTCTGGAGCGGGCCGAGCACTTCCTGGAACGCCTCGACACGCTCGAAGGCAAGGTCGAGTACAACATCAAGGCCAGCCACAACCAGGAGGCCGTGCTGCACGTCGTGCTGGCGGAGCAGCCCGAACTGCGCGCGGAGAGCGAGGCCAACCGCGCGGCAGGCGGCGGCAGCCACGAGCAGAAGCTGGCGCTCGGCGAGAAGGTCGCCCGTGCCGTGCAGGCCCGGGAGCCCGTCGACGCGGCCCTGCTGCGCCGTGCGCTGGAGCCGCTGGCGGCCGAGGTGAGCGAGGGCCCGCAGAGCGCGGGCTGGCTGACGAACCTCTCCGTCCTGGTCGACCGGGAAGCGGCCGACGAACTGCTGTCCGCCGTCGAGGAGCTGGGCATCTCCGCACCGCAGCTGGACCTGAAGGTGAACGGTCCGCTGCCGCCCTACAGCTTCGTCGAGAAGACCGACGCCTCCGCCGATGTGACCACCGGCGCCCGGACCGCACCGGCGACCGGCTGACGGACCGGCGGACCGACGGACCGACGGACCGACGGATCGGCCGAGGGCCGAGGGCCGACGGGCGCAGGACGCCGGTGGACGCCGGTGGACGCGGACGGACGCCCACGGACGCCGACGGAGGCCAGGGAGGTCGACATGGGGCTGATCAGCGAACTGCTGCTGTTGCCCGCTGCCCCGCTGCGCGGCACCGCCTGGGTGCTGCGGCAGGTACAGGAGGAGGCGGAGCGCCAGTACCGCGACCCGGCCACCGTCCAGCGCGAGCTCGCGGAAGCGGAGCGGCAGTTGCTCGACGGCGAGATCGACGATGCCGAGTTCGACCGCCGTGAGGACGAGCTCCTCGCGCGGTTGGAGAACGGGAACCCATGGACATGAACGACAGACTGACGACGGCGCTCGCCGTCGCCCCTTCCCCGGGCCGCGTTCGAGACGCCGCGGGGCGTGAGCGCCCGTGACGACGCCGAACAGACTGCCCGAGCGCTACGAGGGCGGCAGCAGCGCGAACCTCGCCGACATCCTCGAACGGGTCCTCGACAAGGGCGTGGTGATCGCGGGTGACATCCGCATCAACCTGCTCGACATCGAGCTGCTGACCATCAAGCTCCGGCTGATCGTCGCCTCCGTCGACAAGGCCAAGGAAATGGGCATCGACTGGTGGGAGACCGATCCCGCGCTCAGCTCCAACGCCCGGCGGGGCGAACTGTCCGAGGAGAACGACCGGTTGCGGCGGCGCATCGCCGAGCTGGAACAGCGTGCCCCGGACCGCCCGGAGCCGGAGGGAGAACGCCATGAACACGGTGAGCGCCATGAACGGTGAACTGCGGTACGTCTACGCGGTGACAGCGCCCCTGGAGGCGCCCTTGGCTGACGGTGTACGGGGCGTTTGCGGCTCCGCCCCGTACACCGTCCACCACGCCGGACTGCGGGCCGTCGTCAGCCGGGTCCCCGAGGCGGACTTCGCCGAGGAGCCGCTGCGTGCGCATCTGGAGGACCTCGGGTGGCTGGAGGAGACGGCGAGGGCCCACCAGGCGGTGGTGGACGCGCTCACCGCACTGACCTGTCCCCTCCCGCTCCGTCTGGCCACCGTCTACCGCGACGACGACGGGGTCCGGCGCGCCCTGGAGGCGGGCAGGGAGCACTTCCTGCACACCCTCGACCGGCTGGCGGGTCGCGTCGAGTGGGGCGTGAAGGTCTACGCACAGCAAGAGCCCGGACCCGCCGCCGTGTCGGCGCCCGCCGCGACGAGCGGGCGGGAGTTCCTGCGCCGCCGCAGGGAGGAGGTCACCTCGCGGGAGAACGCGCTGCAGGAGGCCGAGGAGCTCGGCCGCACTCTTCATGCGGCGCTCGCCGCGCAGGCCGAGGACGTGCGGGTGCACCCCGCACAGAACCCGCAGCTCTCCCGGACGCCCGGGCAGAACCTGCTCAACGCGGCCTATCTGGTGCCCCGCGACCGGTCGGAGGAGTTCGTCACCCGCGTGGAGCGGCTCGGCGCGCACGACCCCTCCGTCCGGGTCGAGCTGACCGGCCCGTGGGCGCCGTACTCCTTCGCGGCACCCGACGCGCCGGACCGGCAGCGGGAGGTCAGCCATGACGGCGCCGTCTCCTGAGCCGTACGAGCCGTACGAGCCCTACGAGCCCTGTGCGCCGCGCGGGCCGGTGGCTGTCGACTCCCAGCAGCCGCTGGCCCGGCGGCAGGTCGCGCTGGTCGATCTGCTGGACCGGCTGCTGGGTACCGGAGCCGTCCTCACCGGGTCGCTCACCCTGGGGATCGCCGACGTGGACCTGGTACGGATCGACCTGCGGGCCCTGATCAGCTCGGTCAACGCACATGTCCCCTCGCCCTGGGAGGGAGGGCAGCCGCTGTGACACGAGTGCCTGAGCCACGGGCCTCCGCGACCCGCCGGCTCGATTTCGACCCCGACACGGTGGAGCACGACCTGGCCGCGCTGGTGCTGACCGTCGTCGAACTGCTGCGGCAACTGGTGGAGCGGCAGGCCCTGCGCCGGGTGGAGGTCGGGGACCTGGACGAGGACCAGGAGGAGCGGATCGGGATGACGCTCCTGCTGCTGGAGGACCGTATGGAGCTGCTGCGGGAACGCTTCGGGCTGACGCCGGAGGAGCTGAACCTGGATCTCGGCCCGCTGGGTCCCCTGCTGCCTACCGACCGATGACGCCCGAAGCTGTTAGACCTCGGATATGAACGACGCGTTCTACTCTTCGCTGGGCCAGGGCTGGCCACAGGTGGCCGACCTCGCCCTCGCTTTCTTCCTGACCTCGCTGATCGGCCTGGAGCGGCGGGCCAAGCACAAGAGCGCGGGGCTGCGCACCCACGCGCTGGTGGGGCTCGGCGCCGCGCTCTTCATGCTGGTCAGCAAGTACGGCTTCGCGGATCTGATGGGCAGGGAGGACATCTCCATCGACCCGTCCCGGGTCGCGGCCCAGGTGGTCTCCGGCGTCGGGTTCCTCGGTGGTGGCGTCATCTTCGTACACCGCAACGTGGTGCGCGGACTGACGACGGCGGCGATCGTATGGGTCTCGGCCGCGGTCGGGATGGCCTGCGGCGCGGGGCTGCCGCTGCTGGCGGTCGCGACGGTGGCCATGCACTTCCTCACGGTGTGGGGCTTCACCAAGATCAGCGACCGGCTGCCTGGCGTGGAGCCCGGTCATCTGCGGCTCACCTACGAGGAGGGCCGGGGCGTGCTGCGCAACACGCTGGAGATGTGTACGGAGCGTGGCTTCGTGGTGACCGAGACCAACGTCGAGCAGGTGGGTGAGCCGCGTCCGGAGCTCGCCAAGCTCACCCTCGCCGTGTCGGGGTCCGGCTCGGTGCCGGAGCTGGTGGGCGAGCTGATGACGGTCCCCGGGGTGCTCGCGGTCAACGGCCGCGCGGCGCCAGGTGCGCGAGACGGATACTGAGCGTCTGGTGTCGCTCAGATGTTCGCCTTCGGGGCCGGGCCAGGTTTCCTTTCGTCGACCACGGAAACCCCGGTTGGTGACACCGCGAGCCGAAGGGGGCTGAGCACATGAACGCGGACGTCATGGGGACGGCCATGGATGTCGCCGCCCGCGACCATCTGGTGGGCCTGGTGCCGGGGCTCATCGGGCTGTTCATCGTGGCCGCACTGATCGGCGCCGTCTGGCTCGGCATCCGGATCAAGAACCGTGAACCCGAACTGCCGGACCCCGAACAGCAGCCGCACCTCCCGGACACCGGACCGACCGAGGAGATCACGGGGAACCGCGAGCCGGACGAGATGCCTCGGGACGGGATCCGCCGGCTGCCGCACAGCGGTGTGCACGACTACGGCGATCGAGAGGATCACCCCGGCGAGCCGCCGACGCGTAAGAAGTGGGAGCCCGGCAAGAGCGGATCCTTCGGCAGCGGTGGGCCGGGCTGAGGCCCGCGCGCTTCGGACAGGGGCACCCCCTTACCGGAACACCGGCGGGCCCCCTCACTTGCCGATGCCCAGCGTCATCCCCGTGATGATGCGGCGGGAGAGCCAGCCGTACAGCAGCAGCATGGGAGCCACGATCAGACACAGCCCGGCGAACATTCCGCCCCAGTCGGCGCCCCGGTACTGCTGCTCACCGATGAACCGCGCAAGCACCAGCGGCAGCGTGAAGTTGTCGTTGCTCTGCATGAGCGACAGCGCGAACAGCGTCTCGTTCCAGTTGTTGATCAGCTGGAGGAGGAAGGCGGTGATCAGCCCGGAGCGGGCCAGCGGCAGCACGATCTGCCAGAAGGTGCGGGCGGGCGAGGCCCCGTCCAGGGCCGCCGCCTCCTCCAGCTCACCGGGCAGCGAGCGGAAGAATCCGGTCAGCAGGAAGACCGTGAACGGCATCGCCAGTCCCACGTACACCAGGAACAGCCCAGGCAGCGTGTCCACCATGTTCACCTCGGTGAGCATGAAGAACACCGGGATCAGCAGCACCTGCCCCGGCACACCGAGCCCCAGGACGAACAGCATGGTCAACGGCCCGGCGAGGGCGTTCAGACGGCGGCTGAGCGCATAGGCGGCCGGGGCCGCCAGCACCACGGCCACCAGTGCCGCCGAGCCGCTGACCAGCACGCTGTTGACCGCGGCCCGCCCGAAGCCGGAGTCGAACGCCGTGCGGTAGTTGGACAGCTGCCACGGGTCGGGCAGTGCCCAGGGCCGGTCGAAGATCGCCCGGGAGTCCCGCAGCGAGGTCAGCACCATCCATGCGAGCAGCAGCAGACCGGCCGCGACGGAGAGCCAGATCAGCCCGAGCCCGACGGCGCGCGCGGGGCTCGTGCGGGCGGAGCGCATGAGAGGTGCGGTCACCGGCTCTCCTCGGGTTCGGCGGTACGCGGTACGCGGCGGGACTCGGTACGGGGGACTCAGTACTCGACGGGGTCGCGGCGCATCAGACGGCGCAGCAGCGCGGTGAAGACGGCGACCAGCAGCAGGCTGGTGATCCCGGCAGCGCAGACCGTGCCGAACTGCGGGATGTCCGAGCCGGTGAACGCGTTGCGGTAGATGTACAGGGCGCTCGTCCAGGTCTCGATGGGCGGGGCACTGGTGGTGAAGGTCCCGCCGAAGACGAGCACCAGCTCGAAGACCTTCACCGAGCTGATCGTCCACAGCACGGCGCACACGGTCACCACATCCCAGCTCAGCGGCAGTGTGATGTGCCAGAACTTGCGGAAGGCCCCGGCGCCGGCCAGCTCCGCGTCCTCGTACAGATACCCGGGGATGTTGTCGACGGCGGCCATGAGGATGGCGACGTAGAAGCCGGTGGAGGTGCCCACCATCGTGGCCATGATCAGGAGAAAGACGTTGTCGCTCCCCAGCCACTTGGGCGGATCGTCCACCCCCAGCCCGGCCAGCGCCGAGTTGACCAGCCCGCCCGGGTTGAAGAGGAAGCCCGCCAGCACGCCGAAGACCATCGCGTTGACGATGTGCGGGAAGAAGATGACGGCCCGTACGAACCGCCTGCCCGCCATCTCCCGCAGCACCATCGTCAGCGCGAACGCCAGCACGAAGACGGCCAGCCCGACGAACACCAGGATCTTGAAGGTGTTCACCATCGAGGTACGGAAGTAGGGGTCGTCCACCAGCGCCTGGTAGCTGCCCAGGCCGTTCCACTCCATCGCGGAGTAGCCGTCCCAGCTGTGGAAGCTGGTCCACAGGCCGAACAGCAGCGGGCCGAGGTAGAAGACGGCCAGGAACAGCAGCGCCGGGATCACGAACGGCCAGAACAGCCGCCGCCGTCTGAGCGCCAGCGGCGCATCGCGTCCTGCCGCACCCGGCGGCTGCCGCGCCTGTGCCTGCTTACGGCCCGCGGTCAGCACCGTCATCAGCGGTGCGCCTTCGCATAGGAGACGTGCAGCTTCTTCATCTCGGCGACGAACTCCTCCGGGCCGGCCTCGCCGAAGAACAGCTTCTTGTACGCCGGGTAGAGGGCCTTGTCGGTGTACGAGGTCACCGAGCCGGGCAGCTGCTCGCGCGAGGGCGTGGACTCCATCTGCTGCTGGACGTCCCGCAGTACGGGCGGCGCCGCGATGTCGGGGCGCGGGGTGATGTTGTCCGCCTCGGTGGCGATACCGCGCAGCCGCTTCTTCGCCATGAAGTACGAGATGAACTTCTCGGCCGCTGCGGCGTTCTTGGCCTGCTTGGGCACCGCGAAGCCGAACACCCGCACGTCGGTGGCGTTCCGCCGGTCGGCCATGGTGTCCGCGGCGGAGGGGAAAGGCGCCGCCCGGAAGTCGAAGCCCTTCCCGGCGAACTTCCGGGTCTCGGTGGGCAGCCAGCTGCCGTTCAGGTTGAACGCCGCCTTGCCCTGCGCCCAGCGGTTCTGCTGCTCGGGGTACTTGCTCGCGTCGTACCCCTTGAGCAGATAGCCCTCCTCGACCAGTTCGTGGATCTTCTCCGCCGCCTCCTTGACCGCCGGATCGTCCCAGCCCTTGCCGGAGGGGTCGGTGATGGCCTTCTTCATGACGCCGTCGCCGCCGATCCGGTCGGCCAGATAGTCCAGCCACCAGATGATGTAGACGGGCTGGTCGCCGTCGGCCGAGATGCAGGCGCGGCCCTTGGCCTTGAGCTTCGTGCAGACCTCCAGCAGTTCGCCCCAGGTCTTCGGGGGCCGTACGTCCTTGTCGGCCGCGTTGTACCAGAGGTTGACGGAGGTGACCTCGTAGGGGACGAGCCATCTGTTGCTGCCGCCTGGCAGCTTGCGGAGATAGTCCAGATAGCTCATCTTCAGCGCCTTGGACAGCGGCTTCTTCTCGCCGGTCGCGGGCCGGTCGAAGACGGCGGACAGGTCCTTGGCCCGGCCGGTCCGCACCAGCGTGGGGTAGAGCTTGTCGTCGGACTGGTCCACCAGGTCGGGCACCTTGCCGGTGGTCAGCGTGGGCGCGAGCTTCTCCAGCACGGTGCGGCCCTGCCACTGCACGGTCACCTTGATGCCGGTGTCCGCGGTGAAGTCCTTGATGGCGGACTTGAGTACGGCCGCCTGCGGCTCGTTCTCGGTCCACATGGACCAGTAGGTCAGGCTCTTGCCGTCGCCGCCGTCCGCGCCGCATCCCGTCAGTGAGCTGAGGACGGCCGTCGCCGCCAGTGCTACGGCGGCCGTGCGAGTTCCGGTGTGCGTCATGGGCCCTCCCGGCGAGGCGCGCGGTCCGTCTCCCCGGCGCCTCGGCCAGGACGCGCGAGATTGATGCGGACAGATCAATTGATCCCGCGCATCCCGGTCGGGGTCAAGACACGTGCGGAGAAGTCCAGTTGTGCGGACCGCTTGTCCAAGCCGGTGCCACTGGTCGGTGCCAATGGCGCTGCCGGTGCCGGTTGTGGTGCCCGGGGCTCACTCGTCGGGGGTGAGCAGTGCCGCGAGTGGTCCCGTGATGTCGGTGCGGCTCGGCGGGGCCGCCGCGGCGAGGGAGTGCAGCAGCAGACCGTCGAGCACGCGCGAGAGCGCCCGCGCCGTCCGCTCGTCCGTGTGTGCGCCCAGCACCTCGCGCTCGGTCTCCGCGTACAGCAGCGCGGAGTCGCGCAGTTCGGGCCGCCGCATGGCGGCGGCCGACAGCTCGAAGGAGAGGGCCAGCGCGGCGCGGTCCTCGCGCAGCAGCGTCTCCACCAGGTCGGCCAGCGCCTCGACCAGCTCGGCGCGGGAGATCTCACCCAGTCCGGCACCCCAGGTGTGCAGCCGGCGTGCGTAGCGCTCGCTGAGCCTGCGGATGGCCGCGTCGAGCAGGTCGTTCAGCGTGGCGAAGTAGTACGTGGTCGAGCCGAGCGGGACGTCCGCCTCGCGGGCGACCGCGCGGTGGCTGAGCCCCGCGATGCCGCCCTCCAGCAGAATCCGCTCGGTGGCGGCCATGATCCGCTCCCGGCGCCTGGGGTCGGCCGGCCCGCGCTTGGCTCCCATCGGCGTTGCCCGTCTTTCTCCGTTCCGGCGGTTTTTGTGTACCGTAGTGCACAGATTTATGTACGGCCGTACACAAAATTCGGTTGACGGGGAAGAACGGAGATGCTGCGCCATGGTGCAGGAGACGACCACGAGGGCGGGGGCCCGCGAGTGGGCCGGGCTGCTGATCCTCACCCTGCCCGTGCTGTTGATCGCGATAGACCTCACCGTCCTCGGCTTCGCCGTCCCCGCGCTCAGCGAGGACCTCGCCCCGTCCAGCACCCAACTGCTGTGGACCGTGGACATCTACTCGTTCGTGCTGGCCGGGCTGCTGGTGACCATGGGCACCCTCGGCGACCGAATAGGCAGGCGCAAGCTGCTGATGGCCGGCTGCGCCGGATTCGGCGTGGCCTCCGCGCTCGCCGCCTACGCCCCCAGCGCAGGGGCGCTCATCGCGGCCCGCGTCCTGCTCGGCGTGGCGGGCGCGACGCTGATGCCTTCCACCCTCTCGCTGCTGCGCAGCATGTTCGGTGACGAGCGCCAGCGGCTGGTCGCCGTCGCCGCCTGGGGCTCGGCCTTCAACGCAGGTTCGGCGCTCGGCCCCGTCGTCGGCGGGCTGCTCCTGGAGCACTTCTGGTGGGGCTCGGTCTTCCTGATCAACCTCCCGCTGGTGCTGCTCGCGCTGATCGGGCTGCCGTTGCTGGTGCCCGAGACGAAGGACCCCGCTCCGGGCCGCTTCGACCTGCCGAGCGCCGCCCTCACCCTGCTGACGGTGCTGCCCGTCGTCTACGCCATCAAGACCTTCGCGCACGGCGACGAGTTGGAAGCCCTGCCGTTCCTCGCCGCGGGACTGGTCCTCGGCACCGTGTTCGTACGCCGTCAGCGCACTCTCGCCGACCCGCTGATCGACATCTCGCTCTTCCGCGTCCGCCACTTCTCCGCCGCGATCGTCACCAATGTGCTGGTGGTGTTCGTGATGGCCGGATCGCTGTTCTTCCTCCCGCAGTTCCTCCAGCTCTCCGCGGGCCTGTCGCCGCTGCGCGGCGGGCTGATGCTGCTGCCAGGCACCGCCCTCGCGGTGGCCTCCGGATTCTTCGCGGCTGCCGCGGCCCGGCGCACCGGCGTACGGCAGCTGATCACCGCCGGGCTGGCGACTGCGGCGCTCGGCTTCGCGGCGCTCACGGCGCTGCCGCTGGGGCACGGGGTGGCCGTGGTGGTCCTCGCCTTCTGTCTGGTGAGTCTGGGGGTGAGCACGGTGATGACGCTCACCAACAGCATGGTGCTCAGCACCGTTCCCCCCGAGCGTGCGGGCGCCGCCTCCGCCGTCTCCGAGACCGGCATCGAGCTGGGCGGGGCACTCGGCGTCGCCGTCCTGGGCAGCGTGCTCTCCTCCGCGTACCGGATGAGCCTCGACCCGGTGGACGGGGTGCCCGCGCGGGTGCTGGACGCGGCCCGCGAGACGCTCGGCAACGCCGTGGCCGCCGCCGCGCGACTGGGCGGGGACCCCGGCCGCGAGCTGGCCGCCGAGGCCAAGTCCGCCTTCGCGGGCGGCATCCAGTTCACCGGGCTGGCCGGTGCGGGCTTGCTCGCGGTGGCCGCGGCCTTGGCGTGGGTGCTGCTGCGGCCCCGGCCGGAGGAGGGCCCCGGCGGATCTTGCGCGCCCCGTGAGGGGCGCGGGGATCAGCTCACCCGCAGCCCGCAACCATCGGGCAGTGGCACCCCCTCATCGTCGTAGGAGAGGCGGCCGGCGAGCGAGGGCGCCGCGCGGCGGGCCCCCTCCCGCGCATGTGCGGTCCCTCCCGCGGCCGGCGGGAAATGCACCCGTACCGGGGACGGACCGCTGCGTCGAACGGCCCAAGCCGCCCGCGTGCCGCGTCCGCCCGGCGGCTCTCACACGGTGCGCGGCCGCACGATCGTGCCATGACTCAGGTCGCACGAAAGAGACGGGCGGCGGCCCCACTGGCCGCGCTGCTGTGTGCCGTGGTGCTCGCCGGTGGCGCCCCGCAGGCGGTGGGGAACGCCCCCGCGAAGGGCGCAGCCGAGGCGGCGCAACCGCTGCCGGCCCGGATCGCCTCGCTCTACCGGGAGGCCGCTGCCGCCTCGGCGCGCTACGAGGCCGCCAACCGCAGGGCGGCGGCACAGCGCGCGGCGGTCGCCCGGGCCGGACGGGCCGTCGCCAGAGGCGAGGACCGGCTGCGGCGGCTGCACCGGCAACTGGGCGCGGTGGCCCGCAGCCAGTACCAGCAGGGCAGCTGGGCGCCCACCACCCGGCTGCTGATGACGGGTTCGCCGGACACCCTGCTCGACAAGCTCCGCTCGCAGCGCCAGGGCGATCACGCCTTCCGGCGGCTGCTGTACACCACCAAGGTCACCCAGCGGCGCCTCGTCCGGGACCGCGCTGACCGGCGGACGCAGTTGGGCAGGCTCAATGCCGAGGCCGAGCGGCAGCGGCGGGCCAAGCGCGCCGTCGAACAGCGGCTGGCGAAGGCCAGGGAGCGGCTGCGGGAGGCACGGAAGGAACGCGCCGCGCGAGCCGCGGGCCCGATCTCCCGGGCGGCGCTCGGGGCGGAGCCCGGCTCCGGCGGCTGCTCGTACAGCCCGCCGCCCGCGCACCGGGCCGGGAGCGGCGCTGCATGGGTGGCGCCTGTCAAGGACTACACGCTGTCGGCGGGCTTCGCCTCTTCGGGCAAGCGCTGGGCGAACAGCCACACCGGGCAGGACTTCGCGGTCGGCATCGGCACCCCCGTACGGGCCGCCGGGGCGGGCACCGTCGTCAGGACGCGATGCGGCGGGCCCTTCGGCAATCACCTCGTCATCAGGCACCCCAACGGCTACTACACCCAGTACGCGCACCTGTCCCGTCTCCAGACCAGGCCGGGCGACCAGGTGCGGGCGGGGGAGCGGATCGGCCTCTCCGGCAACACGGGCAACTCGACAGGCCCGCACCTGCACTTCGAGGTACGCGTCACCCCCGAGGACGGCTCGGGCATCGACCCGGTGCCGTGGCTGCGGAGTCGGGGGGTGGATGTCTGAATCGAGGGCGCCGCGGCCGGGGCCCTCACCTGCGACAGATAACTGACGACGAGAGGGGGCGCCCCCCGTGGGGCGCCCCCTCCCTGGGCGGCGGCACCGGTCACGCGGCGGCCAACGCTTCCGTCGGCGGCAGCCGCGCAGCCCGCACGGCGGGATAGAACCCCGCGAGCCCGCCGATCACCAGCGTGGCGCTCACGCCGCCCGCCATCGCCCAGACCGGTACCACGGACGGCCAGCCCTGGTATGCCGCGTACCCCGTGGTGACGCCGATACCGAGCAGCACCCCGCCGATCCCGCCGAGCGCGGACAGCAGTTGGGACTCGCACAGGAACTGGCCCCGGATCTGGCCCCGGGTGGCCCCCAGCGCACGGCGCAGCCCGATCTCCGAGCGCCGTTCCAGCACGGAGATCACCATGGTGTTGGCGACTCCCACTCCGCCGACGAGCAGTGCCACGGCGCCCAGACCCAGGAGCAGCCCGCTCAGCGTGTCGTCGGACGCCTCCTTGGCGGCCAGCGCGTCCGAGGGCCGGGAGACCGTCACCTCGTTGGGACTCTCCGGGTTGGCCGTCGCCCCCAGCAGCTCCTGCACCTGGCCGACCGCCGACTCCTCCGCGCGGGTGTGCACGGTCGTCGGGTAGCCGTCGAAGTCCAGGTACCGCGCCGCCGCTTCCCAGCCCACCAGCGCGCCGGCGTCCAGGTCCGGGGCGAGTTCGTTGGGCGCCAGGATGCCCACGACGGTGAACCACCGATCGCCCAGCCACACCTGAGTGTCCCGGCCCGTGGTGTGGATGCCCAGGTGCTCGGCCGCCTTGGGACCGAGCACCACGGCCGGATAGCGCGAGTTGGCCGCGTTCAGCCAGCGGCCCGCCGTCAGCCGGGCCCCCACCGTGGCCGGCAGATCGGTCCGCGCCGCGACGACGGAGATGCCGCCGGTCTCCTCCTCGGGTATCCGGTCGCTGCGGAAGACCTTGGCGTCCGTCTTCCCCACCGCGGAGACCGACTCCACCTGCGGCATCCGGCCGATCATGTCCACCGCGCTCCTCGGCAGCCGGGCCTCCTCCCCGGAGAAGGACTGCCCCGGCGTGACGGTGAGCAGATTGGTGCCCAGCGCGTCCAGCTTCCGGTTCAGGTCCTCTCTGCTGGAGGTGGAGATTCCGACCACGCCGACCATGGCGGCGATGCCGATGGCGATGCCCAGCGCCGACAGGAACACCCGCATCGGGCGTGCACGCAGCCCGGATCCGCCCACTCGCAGCACGTCGGCGAGGCTCATCCGCGCGGCGCGCGGCGCGGTACCGGTCGTACGCTGCTTCATCGGGCGACCTCCGCCCCCGCCGCCGAGTCGTACGCCGAGCCGTGCGCCGAGTCGTGCTCGATCCGCCCGTCCCGCAGCCGCACCTCGCGCGGCAACGAAGCGGCGATGTCCCGGTCGTGGGTGATGACGACCACCGTCGTGCCCGCGCGGTGCAGCCCGTGCAGCAGATCCAGTACGGCCGTGCCCGAACGGGAATCCAGCGCACCCGTCGGCTCGTCCGCCAGCAGCAACGGCGGATCGCCCAGCACCGCTCGCGCGATCGCCACCCGCTGCTTCTCGCCGCCGGAGAGCTCGTGCGGCCTGTGCCACAACCGGTGCCCCAACCCGACCCCGCGCAGCGCTGCTTCGGCGGCCCGCCGCCGCTCGCCGCGCGAGGTGCCGCTGTAGAGCAGCCCGTCGGCGACGCTGTCCAGGGCCGGTACACCGGGGGAGAGATGGAACTGCTGGAAGACGAAGCCGATCGTCCTGGCACGCAGCGCGGACAACTCGCGGTCGGACAGCGCCGCCACGTCGTGCCCGTCGATGCGCACCGTGCCCCGGGACGGCCGGCTGAGGGTGCCCATGATGTTGAGCAGCGTCGACTTGCCCGACCCCGAAGGACCGACGATGGCGAGCAGTTCGCCCCTGGCCACGGTGAGGTCGGCGCCGCCGAGCGCCACCACATCGCCGTACCGCTGCTGGACGCCGGCCAGCTCCACCACCGTGCGGCCGGCCGGCGGGAGCAGGGGCGCTGGCCGCGGCGGGGGTGCGGAGCGGGCACGGGTCGCCGTCATCGGGGCACCCCCACGTCGAGCCCCTCCTTGACGCCCTTCCCGGACACCTCCACCTTGCCGTCCGCGAACATGCCCAGCTGCACCGGAATCCGGCGCGACCGCCCGTCCGCGCCCCTGGTCTCGACCGCATAGCCGCCACCTGGCTGGGCGAGCAGCGCGTTGACCGGCACCGCGAGCACGTTCTCGCGGGTCTGCGCCTCGAGGACCACATCCACCGAGGCCGCCTGATACCGGCCCAGCTTCTGCTGCGAGCCGACTTTCAGCTCGACGGGCAGCGTCGCCTCCTCCGCGTCGCCCTCCTCGCCGCCGCTTCCTGCGGAGTCCCCACCGCCGGACGCCTCCTGAGCGCTGGAGGGGGTGCCGATGTCGGTCACCTCTGCCTCCGCCGTGCCGCCGTCCGGCAACCGGACCGTCGCCTTGGTGCCCTTCTTCACCAGGCTCTCCAGCCCCGCCTCCAGGTCGACCTCCACGATCCGGTCGGTCCCCGTCCAGGTCAGCGCCTCGCCCCCGGCCAGCGCCCCCGGCGAGGTCTGCTGCTCGGCGACGCGGCGCGCCCCGGAGGCCACCACGGCGTCGCCGGGGGCGACCTCGCCCGTCTCCTCGCGGTGCATGTCGTCCTGCCAGTCGCGGACGGCTTCCGCCGTACCGCCCGTGAACGTGTCATCGGCGGTGAAGCCGCTGTAGCCGAGCTTCGCGAGGTTCTGCTCCAGCGTCCGCACGTCGTCCCCCTCCACGCCGGTGCGCATCGTGCGGTAGAACGGCTTGGCGCCGTACAGCAGGGGCACTTTGTGCTCGTCCACGCTGTAGACGGTGTCCCCGCGGGAGAGGGTGGCGCCCTCCTCGGGCAGCCAGGTGATGATCTCCCCGTCCCCGTCCCCGTCCCCGTCCCCGTCCCCGCTCCCGCCCGCGCCCGCGGAGCTCCCCGTGTCCCCGCCGGGCTGCTGCCCCGACCCCGAACCGCCGCTGTCCTCCCGGCCGTCGGTGGCCGCCTGCTGGACCGTCGTCGGCGTACCGAAGCCGAGCGTGCCGTCCACGGTCTCCGTGCGGGTGAGCGTGGTGCGCTCCACCGGCGCCGTCCTGCGGGGGCCCGTGGCGCGGGACGCCTCGGCGTTCTCCCCGTCGCCGCCGAAGGCACCGGTCGCCGCCACCCCGGCGGCGCCCACCGCCGTGACGGCGGCCAGCACCAGCAACGAGACCCGCAACGGACGCCGCGAGCCCCGCCCCCGCACGGGTCCCGCGGCTCCGCCGTCGTCGGTGCTCCCGGCTGCGCCGCCCTCGCCGGTGCTGCTCCCGCTGTCGGGCACCGGCACCGCGTCGGACACGGTCACTTCGGGCCGCCGCCCTTCATCTGGATGCCGCCGCCCGGGTACTTGCCGCGGCACGCCTTCTGGGCGTCCTGGAACGCCTTGCCACCGGGTTCGATGCCGGTGCCCGCCAGGTCGATCTGCATGGCGCTGCCGTTGATCGCTGGGTCGGGGAAGTCGTCGAGCCCGTTCTCGCGCATGCACTTGGCCCAGGCGGCGACCTTCGCCGAGTCCAGCGGCTTGCCCCCGCCGCCGTCCATCTGCGGCGCCTTGTCGCGGCACGCCTGCTCCGCCTCCTTGAACGCCGCGGAGTCGCGGTCTACGCCCGCGCCGCCGATGCGGACGCCGCCGCCTTCCTGCTTGGGGTCGGGGAAGTCCTTGACGCCGTTGTCGCGCATGCACTGCGCGTACTCCAGCGCCTTGTCGAACTGCTTGCCCGCGCCGCCGCGGGCACCGTCCTCGCCGGCGGCCTTGCCGGACGAGCCGTCCTTGGCCGCGTCGTCGGAGCCGGACGAGTCGCCGCCGCAGCCGGTGAGCAGCGCACCCGCCAGCAGTACCGCTGCCGCGGGGAGGGTTCGGATCAGAGATCGGTCACGAGTGATGAACATGCGGTGAGTTCTACGCCGCAGCCGGTTACACCACGGGAACGGCGGCTGTTACGCCGCTGTTATGCCCCTTGCCGCATCCTTGCGCCATGCGCGTGCTGATCGTGGAGGACCACCGGGAGTTGGCGCAGACCGTGGCCACCGGGCTGCGCCGCGACGGCATGGCCATCGACCTGGCCTTCGACGGGGAGGAGGCACTGGAGCAGGCGACGGTGCACGACTACGACGTGATCGTGCTCGACCGTGACCTGCCACGGCTGCACGGCGACGAGGTGTGCCGCGCGCTGAGCCGCGACGGCTCCCGTGCCCGGCTGCTGATGCTGACCGCGGCATCCACCCTGGAAGACCGGGTCGAGGGGCTGGATCTCGGCGCCGACGACTACCTCGCCAAGCCGTTCGCGTTCGCCGAACTCATCGCCCGTATCCGGGCGCTGGCCCGCCGCGCCCAGCCGGCTGTGCCGCCGGTCCTGGTGCACGGCGACCTCACTCTCGCCCCGGCCGAGCGGCTGGCCCGCAGGGGCGGGCGCAGGCTGGATCTCTCCCCCAAGGAACTGGCCGTCCTGGAACTGCTGCTGGCGGCGCGGGGTACTGTCGTCTCCGCCGAGGAGTTGCTGGAACGGGCCTGGGACCGGTCGGCCGACCCGTTCACCAACACCGTGAAGGTCACCGTCAGCAGGCTCCGCCGGAAGCTGGGCGACCCGCCCCTGATCGAGACGGTGCCCCATGCCGGCTACCGCATCTGAGTCCGTACGCGGGCAGTCCCCCGGAACCGCGCGGTCCGCGCCGGTACGTGCGACGCGCGGCGGCATCCGCTGGTCGGCACGGCTGCGGCTGACGCTGCTGTACGGCGCCCTCTTCCTGGTCTCGGGCGCGGCGCTGCTGGGCAGCACCTATCTGCTGGTGGCCCAGAGTCCCGTCACCAAGAACACGCGGGTGACGGCCTGGCGCGTCGGGGGCACGGGCGGTGAGAGCGACCGGGTGCGCACCCACCTGGAGGACATCGTCAACGAGCGCCGCGCCGCCGAACTGCGCATCCTGCTCACCGAGTCCGGTATCGCACTGGCCGGGATGACGGCCGTTTCGGTGGCGCTGGGCTGGGTGATGGCCGGCCGGGTGCTGCGCCCGGTGCGGGTGATGGCGGACAGGGCGCGCCGGATCTCCGAGCGGAACCTGCACGAGCGGCTCGCCGTTCCGGGGCCGACGGACGAACTGAAGGAGCTCGGCGACACCTTCGACGGGCTGCTGTCCCGGCTGGACGCGGCCTTCGCGGCGCAGCGGCGTTTCGTCGCGAACGCCTCGCACGAACTGCGTACCCCGCTGACCCTCCAGCGCGCCACCGTCGAGGTGGCCCTCGCCGCGCCGGACGCCGACGTGCTGATGCTGCGCCAGGTGTGTGAGCGCGTACTGCGGGCCGGGGAGAGCCAGGAACGGCTCATCGAGGCGCTGCTGACGCTGGCGAGCAGCGAACGCGGGCTCGACCCCGCGCGCAGCGGTCCCACCGATCTGGCGGCCGTCGTGGACACGGTGGTGCGCGAGCGGGAGGACGCGCGGATGACCGTCACCTTGCGGCCGGCCCCCGCGCACGGCGACGCGGCGCTCGTGGAGCGGCTGGCGGCCAACCTCGTGGAGAACGCTCGCCGTTACACGCCCGGCGACGGCTGGATCCACGTCGCCACCGGAACCAGCGCCGGGCGCCCCTGGCTGCACGTGGCCAACAGCGGTGAGCCGATCCCGCGCAGCCGTATCCCCGCGCTGCACCAGCCCTTCCAGCGCCTCGCCCCGCGCGGTGCCGACGAGGGGCACGGTCTGGGCCTGTCCATCGTGGCCGCCATCGCCCAGGCACACGGCGCCACCCTCACCACCGTCCCCGGCCCCGAGGGCGGCCTGGCCGTCACCGTCACCTTCCCGGCGCCCCGAAGGAGTGCGGGGAACTGTGCGGACAACCACGACGCACGTGCCCCCGCCCTCCCACCAGCAACCCCCACGGCGAGCAGCCGCACCGTATGACTGACACCGCGCCGGGCGACGGGGTACCGTCCTTGATCACGATCCGTACGAACGTGTGCACGGGAGCCGCCACGTGGACCCCACCCACGACGTACGCCCCAGACTGCGGGCGGACGCGCTGTTCACGGCGACCGAGGACGGGGCCCTCCTCCAGTACCCCGAAGGCCGGTTCGTCCTCAAAGGGCGGACCGCCTACCAGTGGATGTGCCGCCTCGCCCCGCATCTGACCGGCGCCCACACGGTCGCCGAACTGTGCCAAGGACTGCCCGAGGAGCGCCGGGCCACCGTCACCGCGATGGTGCGCACGCTGCTGCGGCGCGGCGTGGTGCGCGACGTACATCCCGACAACCCCGCTAGCCAGCACGGGAGTTATCCGCTCTCCGACGCCGTCCGCGACCGCTTCCGGGACCAACTCGCCTACCTCGACCACCAGCTCGGCGGCGGCGCGGCCACCGCCTTCGCCCGGTTCCGCGACACCCGCGTGCTGATCGCGGGCCGCGGCGAGGCGGCCGAGAGCTGCGCCCTGACCCTGCTGCGCAACGGGATGCGGACAGTCACCCTCACCGGACCGTACGAGGAACCGCCGCGCCAACTCCTGCTGGAGCAGGACGCTTTGCGCGCTGCGCACTGCGATGCCGATGTGGTGCTGCACCCGGTGGGCGAGGACGGCGCCGGCCCCGGCCACGCGGACGGTGCTGCCGACCTGGTCGTGGCATGCGGTACGGAATACGGAGAACTCGTCCGCCGCAACCGCGCGGCGCTCGACGGCGGTCCCGCGCTGCTGCCGCTGACCGTACTGGACGGCACGGCGGTGCTCGGGCCGCTGGTGCAGCGCGCGGGGCACGGCGTAACGGGCGGTGGCGACGAGTGGCCGGCGGGCTGCTGGCAGTGTGCCGTGCTGCGGCTCGCCGCCAACCTGGAGCCGTCGGCTGCGGCGGCGCTACTGCGTGCAGTGCACTCGGAGCGGACAGCGGCCGGGCCGGACGCGCAGCTGGGGCGCATGCTCGGTACGACGCTCGCGTTCGAGGTCTTCCGGCACCGCACGGGTGCCCTGCCCGCGGAGTGCGCGGGTGCCCTTGTCACCCAGGACTGCGCGACCCTGGCGACCTCGCGGGAGACCTTGCTCGCGCACCCCGACTGCGGGGCGTGCGGCGGACTCCCGAAGGCGCAGTTCGAGGCCGGCGGGCAGGGTGCTGCGGCAGCACCAAAGGCGTCCGACCAGACGGGGGAGGGGTTGCTGTTCGGCACACACGCCGGGGTCTTCCGCCGCTACGCCGACGACGAGCTCCCGCAGTCACCGGTTCGCGCCGCCTGCGTGGAGGTCGCGGCGCCCGGACCGTCCGCCGTACCTCCCCGGGCCGTCACCGCCTTCGCCCTCGACACCCAGACCGACGCCAGAGCCGCAGCGCGCAACGCGGCAGCGCTGGCGTACGAGGCGCTGCTGCACGCGCACGGCCTGCCGCGGAGTGCCGCACCGTACATCGCGGACGGGGTTGAGGAGCGCGTACCCGGCGCCGAGTTGAGCAATTGGAGCGGGACCGGGCAGGACGACGGCCACGCTGGTGGGGGGCCGTGGCTGCGCGCGTGGGTGTGGGATTCCGCGGAGCTCCCGAGCCCCGGGCACGGGCGGACGGTGGCCGTCCCGGCGGCAGCCGTCCACCCAGGCGGCGCAGTCGACCGGGAGGGGCGCTTCGAACCGGGGAGCGCGGGCGCCGGAGCAGGCGCCACCGTCGAAGCCGCCGCACGGGCCGGGCTGTTGTCGGCTCTCGCTCGCGAAGGCGTCGTGGCCGCGCTGCGCGGGGAGGCCGCCGCCCGGACGCTGCCCGTGGACGCGGCTGCCGATGGGGACTGCGGATTTCTCCTGCGTTCGGTCGCGCACTTCGACCAGCGGGTCACCCTCCTCGAACTCCCCGGTGCAGCGCCCGCACACGCCGTGGCCGCGCTCGCCTCCGACGAAGCCTCCGAGGGGATCTCCGACAGCACCGCTCAAGCGCTCGGCTACGGCACCACCCGCACCGAGGCCACCGTCCACGCCCTCCGCGACCTGGCCGGTACCCTCCAACTTGCGCGGCGCGGCCAGGAGGTGGACCTTGGCGATCCCCTGGTGGGCGGGCTCGACGTGCGGGCGTTGGCAGCGACGGCCGAGGGGACAGCCGAGGAATCGGTGCCGTCTGCCGAGCCGGCCGAGGCCGAAAGGCTCCGGCCGGGTCAGGACCCGATGGCGGCGGTGATTCCCGGCAGGCAAGTGCTCGTCGTGGTGACGACGCCGCCGGACCTGCGCGCGGGCGGCGTGGAGACCGTACGGGTGTTGCTGCGCAGCCCCCGGAAGGCACCGGCGTGACGGCCACGACCGAGAAGACGTTGGACGACGACCGGCTCCGCGTGGCGGAGGAACTGACGCGCCGTCTGCAAGCTGCCCGGCCCGCGGAGCCGCTGGCGGTCCACGTACGGCTGCTGGGTGTGCACGACGCCTACGCAGCGCCGGAGCAGCAGCCCGACTGCTCGCCCGGCACCACGCTCGTCCCCGTACATCTGCACGGCAGATACGCCCTGCTCGGGCCCCTCGGCCCGCGGCAGCCGGCTCCGGGCCGCCCGTGCTTCCACTGTGTGGCGACCCGCTGGCAGGCCCTGCGCTCAGCCGTCGAGCGCGATGCGCTGGAGCGCGGGCCAGGCGCTCCCCTCCATGCGGCTGCGCCGAACCCGTATGTGACCCCGTTCGCCCTCGACATGCTCGCGCACTTGGCGACGGCCGCACTCGATGCCGAAGCGCTCGATGCCGAAGCCCGCGAAGCTGAAGCACTCGATGCCGAAGCCCTCGATGCCGAACGCAGGGAGCCGTCGACCGCGCCCCGCACCGGCACCGTGCACCGGCTGGCGCTCGACACCCTCCGCGTGGAGCGTGCCCAGCTGCTGGCCGATCCCGAGTGCCCCTGGTGCGGGGCGCGACAGGCCGCTGTCCCGGCTCCCTCCCGGAGTTGCGCGGTCCTCCTGCGGCCCGGCCTCGTCCCGCGCTCCGGCTCCTTCCGGCTGCTGAGCCCCGCCGAGGCCGTGCCGGAGTGGGCCGCCGACGCACTGGCCAACCCCGTCTGCGGCGCGCTCGGCACGGGGGTACGACCGGACCGGGAGGCGGCCAACACCGCGCCGGCCGGCGGTCGTTTCGCGGTACGCGGGTCACCCCGCCTGCTGGACGTCCACTTCAGCGGGCACGCCGACAGCTACCGGGACAGCGCGGCCCTCGCCCTGTGCGAAGGGCTGGAGCGGCTGGCGGGTCTGCGCGAGGGCGCCCCCGAGCGGATTGTGGCCGCCCGGTCGGAACTGCGGCACCCGTCCGTTGACCCGCGCGAGTGCGGCCTCCCGGACGCGGCGTTCTTCGAGGGCGCGCCGTCGAGCTTCGTGCCGTACGACGAGGAGCTGGTCCTGCCGTGGGTGTGGGGCTGGTCGCTGCGGGACGAGCGGCCGGTGCTGGTTCCCGAGCAGCTGGTCGACTACCGGCTGGCCGGTCCGGGACCGTTCTTCGCGGCCGAGACCTCCAGCGGGTATGCGGGCGGCTCCTGCGTGGAAGAGGCCGTGCTGCACGGGCTGCTGGAGGTGGTCGAGCGGGACGCGTTCCTGCTGGCCTGGCTCGGGCGGGCCCGGCTGCCGCGGATCGCGGTGGAGAGCTGCCGGTCCCCTTCGCTGCTGTCCCTCGCCGAACGGATACGGCGCGGCGGCTACCGGCTGCGGCTCCTGGACAACCGCATCGATCTGCCCGTCCCCGTCGTGACCGCCGTCGCGACCCGCGAGGACGGCGGACCGGGGGCGCTGTGCCTGTCCTCCGCCGCCGCGCTCGACCCGGAACGCGCCGCCGAGTCGGCCGTACGCGAGGTTGCCAGCTCTCTGTCCGGTTTTCCCGAACGCACGGTACGGGACCTCGACCGGCTGCGCGCCATGGCGCAGGACTTCGCCCGGGTGCGCGAACTCGCCGACCACGCCGCGCTGTACGGCCTCCCGGAGATGGTGCGGCACGCCGCGTTCCTCCTCGGCCCTGAGGACGGGGCGCGCCCGCTGGCCGAGATCTACCGTGTCGGCGAGGAAGGCGCCGAAGGCCGCGGCGGCGGCGGACGAGGCGAAGGCGTGCCGCCCGGCGGAGATCTGTCCGCCGCCGTACGCCACTGCCGTGACCTGCTCGCCGCGCGCGGCTTCGACACGGTCGTCGTCGACCGGACGGGGCCCGAACAGCGGCTTGTCGGGACGAGCGTGGTGCGGGTGCTGGTGCCCGGTCTGCTGCCGATCGACTTCGGCGCGCGGCGGCACCGCGCGCCCGGCATGGCCCGCACCCGCACCGCGCTGCGGAGCGCGGGGATGCGTGCTGACGACCTGACGGGTGCGGAGCTCAACCCGGCTCCGCACCCGTTCATGTGAGGGAGAGGGAGACGTGCCCGACAGCGCAGAGCCGGGTGGGGCGGGCGACCACATGCTGACCGTCACCCGCTATCTGGACGCGGTGCTGCGGCGGGCCTCGGTGCCGATGGAGACCGAGCCCTTCGAGCCGGACTGGCAGGACCAGCCCCGGAGCCACAAGATCTACCGCGGGGTGCCCGGCTTCCCGCTCCCCGAAGCGCCGCCGCAGCCCCTCCTGCCGCTGGGGGAGGCCCTGCTCGCCCAGCACCCGGGAGAGGGAGCGGCCTTCACCCTGCCGCTCCTCGCCGGGATGCTCCGGTACTCCTACGGCTGGCTCTCCCGTCGGCTCCAGATCACCGCCGACCCGGGCCAGGGCGGCCGGGAGGCGTACGCGCACGCCGCGTGGGCGCGTGGCAGCGCGGCAGGCGGTGGCCTGTACCCGTGCGAGCTCTACTGGGTGTGCGGCCCGGGCGCGGGCCCCCTGCCGGGCGTCTACCACTACGACCAGCCCGCGCATGCCCTCCGCCGCATCGCCACGGGCGACATCTCGCCCCGGGTACGCGAGGCGCTGGGCGCCGGGCCGGCCGAGGGGCGCCAGTTCCTCCTCGTCACCGTGCGGTTCTGGCAGAACGCCTTCAAGTACGGGGAGTTCAGCCACCACTGCGTCACCATGGACCTCGGCTGCCTGCTGCAGACCTGGCAGACCTGGGCGGCGTCCTGCGGCATCGGGCTCAGCCCCCGCCTGTGGTACGACGAGCCGGAGCTGGACCGGCTGTTGGGCCTCGACCCCGCCACCGAAAGCGTCCTGGCCGCGGTGCCGCTGCCCTGGGGGTACCTCCCGGACAAAGGCCGGGGGACGGGAGCCGCCGAGAAGAGCGCCGGCCTCGCAACGGCCTCTCGCTCCACTCCGTCCATCGCCCCGCCCGTCGCCGAACGCTCCCGCACCGTACGGCGGTTCCCCGCCGCCGAGGCGGCCCAGCTGGCGGCGGCGTACGACACCCGGCCCTACCCCGCCCCCGAGGCGCTGGCCCGAGCTGCGGCCGACGCGTGCGGCCCGCCCGCCGGCGCCGCCGTCCCGCTGCCCGCACCGACCCCGCTCACCGGTGGCGTCGCCGAAGCGCTCGCCGCCCGGCGCAGCAGCTTCGGCCGGTTCTCGGCGCACCGCCCGCTCGCCGCTGAGGACTTGTCCGCGCTGCTGGAGGCAGCCGCGGCCGGGCGCCGGCTGAACACGGGGGCGCCCCCGCTCACCCGGCCGGCCGTCTTCGTGCAGCACGTGGCCGGAGTGCGGGCGGGGCTGTACCTCCACGACTCCGCGGCGCACGCACTCGTCCCGCTGCCCGGACCGGCCCCGCACCCGTTCCTCCAGCGGGTCTACACGCTCAACAACTACAACCTCCAGCAGGCCGCCGCCGTCCTCGTCGTCCTCGCCCGCCCGCACGCCGTCGTGGCCGCTGCCGGGCCGCGCGGCTACCGGCTGCTCAACGCCGAGGTGGGAGCGGTCGCGCAGTCGGCCTATCTGGCTGCCGCAGCGCTCGGCACCGGCTGCGGTGCGGCGCTCGGCTTCGACTACGAGGCCCTCCAGGCGGCTCTCGGCCCGGCCGTCGGCCCGGACACCTGGCCGCTGCTGCTGCTCATGACGGGCCACGAGCGCCCCGACAGACCCCGTTTCGACGCCTCCCTCACCCCCAGCCCTCGCACGGACCGGACCGACCACCCATGATCGCCACCCCCTCACGCCTCCCCTTCGAACTCGCCCCCGACGTCGTCCTCCGCGTCGCCGGGCTCCCTCTCGCAGCCCTCGCCCCCCTGCGTGCCCCCGGCACCGTCGCGTGGGCGCGGACGGCACTGGAACTGGAGGACCGCATGGCCGCGCTGGCACCCGCGGCCGAGGACGCCCTCGCCGAGGCCGTCGCACACGCCGAGCACCCCGCGACCCGCCGGGCCCTGCTCGCCCTGCGCCGCGATCTCCACAACGCCCGTACGCCGTCCCGCGAAACCCTGCGCACCGCCGAGCCGGTGGTCCCCTCGCCCGCCGCCGACTGGCTCGCCCTGCGGCACCGTTACGAGGCGCACCTGGCCGCCGGCGAGTCCACGGCGGCCGCCGAACTCGCCGCCGCTCGCTACCAGTTGCGCCACCTCGCCCACGATCCCGCCCTCCGCGCCGGCGTCCAGGCCGCCTCTCCCACCCTGGACGCCGCCCTCCCCGGCTACCTCGCGGCCGATGACGCGCCACCGAGCGACAAGCGGGCCCGGAAGACGGAACGGTCGCTGGTGTCGTACGTGTACCGGGCGGCGCTCAAGACGAGCCCCTTCAGCACCCTCACCACCCTGGCGCACGGACGTTTCCACGACTCCGGTCCTGCGCTGGGGCTTGCCCTCGCGGACGACGTCCCCCTGCGGCCGCTCCTGCGCGCCCGGCCCAACCTGACCGCACTCCACGAGATCGCCGTCGCCGCGCTCGGCGATCCGGCCACCCGGGTTGCCCTCCCGTTCCACGCGGCCGGCGGATGGCGCCGTACCGGCGGGCGCATCCACTACATACGCCGTCGCTACCGGCCCGTCGATCCCGGGCTCGCCCTCGCCACGCCGGGAGTGCTGGAGGAGGAGCCGTTCCAACTCCCGGCGGGTCCCGTTCTCGACGAGGCGCTGCGGCTCCTCGACGCGGCCGGGGACGCCGGACTCACCCTGCCGGGGCTCGCCGACGCGCTGCACCGCTCGGACCCGGACGGCAGACCCCGGGAGCGGCTGGACGGCTACCTCGCCAAGCTGGTGGAGCTCGGCCTGCTCACCACGCCCGCGCTCGCCCCCGACATCCACCACCCCGACCCGGTGGCCGAACTGGCCGGCCGGCTGCGTGCGCTCGGCCGCCCGTCCCCCGGCCCAGGGCCGTCCCTCGCCGACCGGCTGGAGCGGATACGGGAGCACGCCGACGGCTTCCCTCTCGCGCCGCCCGAGGAGCGCGCCCGTCGTACTGCCGCGCTCCGTACCGAGGTGGCCGAGGCGCAGCGGGCGCTCGGCCGCTCGACGCCGGTCGTGCCCAGGACCGCCGTCTACGAGGACGCCGTGCTGGCCGCGCCCGCCACCGCCTCCCTCCCGGCCTGGGAGGACGGGCCGCTGCCCGCGCTGCGGCGCTTCGCCCGGCTGCTGCCCGCATTCGATCTGATGCTGCTGGACCGACTGCTGGTGCGCGCTCACTTCCGCTCCCGGTACGGGCCCGGAGGGACCTGCGACGACGTGCCCGGCTTCGCGCACGAGCTGCACCAGTCGTTCGGCAAGTGGCTGTCGGGCACCGGCACCCGGCTCGGCACGCTCGCGGCGGACGGTGCGTACGTGCCGCGCGCGAACCCCTACGACGATCCGCGGGTCGCGGCGTTGAGCGCGGCCCACGAGGAGTTCACCCGCGCGCTGCGCGCCGCGCTCGACGCCCGGTTCCCCGAAGGGAAGCCCCAGCCGCCCGGCGCGCCCGAACTCGTCCTGGAGGCGGCGGATCTGGACCGGGCCGCAGCGCTGCTGCCGCCCGACGATCCCGGTATGCCGCGCAGCTACTCCTGCTACCTCCAGTGGGCCGAGCCCTCCGGGGACCGCCGACCGTTCGCCGTCCTCAACTGGGCCTACTCGGGCCTCGGCCAGCCCCTCGCACGGTTCGCCAGGTCCTTCGGGCCGGAGGCCGAACGCGAGCTGGCGGACGGCATCCGTGTCCGGCACGCCCGGCTGCTACCGCCCGATGCCGTAGCCGCCGACCTGAGCGGCGGCTACGACACCTCCAACCTGGCACTGCGGCCCGCGCTGGCCCCCTACCGGCTGACCGGGCCCGCCGAGGCGCCGCACGGGCCCGCCGAACGCCGGCTCCCCGTCGGCGACCTGGAGCTGGTCGACGACGAGGAGCGCGGCGAACTGCGGCTGGTCTCACGGAACCTGGGCAAGCGCGTCGTCCCGCTGTGGCTCGGCGGTCTCGTCCCTATGGCGCTGCCCCGCGTCCAGCGCACCCTGCTGGCGCTCTCCCCGGCCGCCATGCCGCTCGTCGCGGACCTGTGGGGGTGCCTGGAGGGCGGCGGGCCGACGGACCGCCCCCGGGTGCGGCACGGCTCGCTGGTCCTGGCCCGCCGCAGCCGGCGGTTCGCGGGGCCCGGACTGCCCGGACCGCAGCCGCCCGCCGAGACCGCGCGCGGCTTCCTCGCCCGCCGCAGGTGGTGGCGCGCGACGGGGCTGCCGGAGCGGGTGATGGCCCGTACGGACAGCGACCGCAAGCCGCAGCCCGTGGACGCCGACAGCCCGCTGTCCCTCGCGCTGCTCGACCACCGGCTGCGCGACGCGGGTGAGGCGGTCTTCACCGAACTGCTGCCCGACGTCACCGAACCGGCCCTGCGCGCGGGCGGCTCCGCGTACGCGTCGGAGGTGTGCGTGGAACTCGACGCGGCGCCCGCCCCCCTCGAACAGGCACAGCACAGCGGAAGGACGAACCCCCAGTGACCGACACCGACCAGGCGCGGCCCCCGGCCGAGCAGCGCAGCACCGGGCCCGCCGCGCCCCTCAACGCCGACGACCGCCCGCCCGCCGAGCTGCGCCCCGGCGAATGGCTGTCCGCGCACGTCTACTACGCCGGGGACCGCGACCCGCTGCTGGGCGAGTGCGTCGGCCCGCTGTTCGAGCAGCTGCGCGGCGAAGGGCTCGCCGACTGCTGCTACTTCCTCCGCCACTGGCTGGAGGGCCCGCACGTACGGCTGCGGGTGCGGCCCGTGAACACGGACGCGATCCCGGCCCTCACCGATGCGATCGAGGGGGCCGTCGGCGACTTTCTGGGCCGCCGCCCTTCCGTCTACGATCCCGCGGTCGACCTGACCGACGAGCAGTACCGGGAGCGCTTCCGGCTGGAGTTCTCCGACGCGCAGTGGGATGCCCGCTACGGCCCCGGCACCGTGCGGATGCCGCGCCGCCCCAACGACTCCCTCGCCTACCTCGGCTACGAGCCGGAGCTGGAGCGCTACGGCGGCCTGGCGGGTGTGGCGCTGGCGGAATGGCACGCCGACCGCTCCAGCACCCTCGTCGCGAGCCTGCTGGCCTCCACGAACACCCAGGTCGGCAGCGTCCGGCTGGGGCTGGCCGCGCAGCTGACGGCGACCCTCGCGCTGACCGTGCTGGACGACACCGACCGCACGATCGCCTTCTTCGAGCAGCGCATGGCCGACTGGGCGCCCATGTTCAAGGAGCGCTACAACACCTACGCCGCCGCGTACCAGCGGATGGCGGGCCCGGTGGGCGACAAGGTCGAGGCGCTGCACGCGGGCGTCCTCGGCGGACAGCCCGAGCTGCTCGCCGGGTTCCTGCGCCGCTGGGCCGAGCACGGCACCGAACTGCGCGCCCGCATCGACGAGGAAGCCCGGCGCGGGGCACTGGCGTTCCCCTCGGGCGACGGAACGGGCACGCCGGTGGCCGTGGGCGCCGAGACCGCGCGTGCCGCCCTCCTCGCCGGGATCGTGCACATGGGGTGCAACCGGCTCGGGGTGACCGTCGGCAACGAGGACTACCTCGCCTATCTGCTGCACCGGGCGCTCCGGGAGCGGGTGCAGGGACTGCCGGCGGATCGATGACGACCGCACCCCGTCAGCTATTGACCATGGCGAAAACTGATCTCCACAATGGCGGGTGTCCGTATAACTCACCCATCGAACAAGGGAGTTGGCACATGCTCGTAGACGAGCTGGAGGCCCTGGAAGCCGAGACCTTCGAGATCGAGGAGATCGAGGAGCCGCCGCAGGTCATCGCCAGCACGACGGCCTCGGGTCCGCTCTGCCACTGAGCCGTGCGGCAGCCGCCGCCGGGCACTGTCCGTGCTGTACGCAGTCGGACGGCGCCCGGCGGTGAGCCGTCCACGAGTGACCGAAAGCGAATCGTCCCGGCCAACGGCCGGGCCTGTCGCACCACCACACGACCGGAGAAGACGGTGACCCAGAAGGTGACCCAGGAGAACAAGCGGCCCCGCGGCACGAGCGATATCTGGGAGGCCGCCGACTTGGTCACCCCCATGGCCGTACGCGTCGCCGCCACACTGCGCCTCGCCGATCACATAGGGGAGGGCACCGCCCCCCTCGACCACCTCGCCGAGCGTTCCGGCGCCCCCGCACACCTGCTGGAACGGCTGCTCAACCACCTCGTCAACGCCGAGGTGTTCACCCAGCCGGAGCCGCACCTCTACGGCCTCACCGAACTGGGCGCCCAGCTGCGCGCCGACCACCCCGGCAGCCCTCGCGACTGGCTCGACACCGACAGCGCCTTCGGCCGCGGCGACCTCGCGCTGGTCCACCTGCTGGAGAGCATCCGCACGGGCAGGCCCGGATACGACACCGCCTACGGCCGCTCCTTCTGGGCGGACCTGGAGGACCGGCCGGAGCTCTCCGCATCGTTCGACACCTTGCTCGCCTCGCTGCTCGTACCCGGCGAGACGAAGGCCGCCGCCGACGGCTACGACTGGGGCTCGCTCGGCCACCTCGTCGACGTGGGAGGCGGCGACGCCACGCTCCTCACAGCGCTGCTCACCGCGCACCCGGAACTCCGCGGCACCCTGGTCGAGTTGCCAGGGCCGGCCGCGGCGGCCCGCACCAAGCTCGCCGAGCAGGGGCTGAGCGAGCGGTGCGCCGTCCTGGAGTCCAGCTTCCTGGACCCGCTGCCCGAAGGGGCCCACGGCGCAGGCGGCTATCTGCTCTCCGTCGTGCTGCACGACTGGGACGACGCCCACGCGCTGGCCATCCTGGAGAACTGCGCCCGCGCCGCCCGCCCCGGCAGCCGGGTGCTGCTGATCGAGGGGCTGCGCGACGACCCGCAGGGCGCACGCGTCCGCTCCGAGATGGATCTGCGGATGCTCACCTACTTCTCCGGTCA
This sequence comes from Streptomyces sp. 8N114, assembly GCF_052245835.1. Taxonomy (NCBI): domain Bacteria; kingdom Bacillati; phylum Actinomycetota; class Actinomycetes; order Kitasatosporales; family Streptomycetaceae; genus Streptomyces; species Streptomyces sp. 8N114. The sequence continues at coordinate 56,440 of NZ_JBQQBT010000004.1, forward strand.
GGAGCGCACCCGCGACCAGCTCGCCGCGCTCGGCGACCGCGCCGGGTTCGATCTCGGCGTGGTGCGCAAGCTGAGCTACTACCGCTCCCTGGTGGAACTCGTCGCCCGCTGACAGCCGGGTGGCCGGCCCGCCAGGGGCGGGCCGGCCACTCACTCGGCACTCGTCGGTCAGCGGGTCAGGCTGGAGGCGTCCTCCCCGTGCGGCTCGGCGGCAACGGTTTCCGCCGCACCATCAGCTGCGCTCTCGGCGACGATGCGCTCCGCCGCCTTGTTGTGCTGCTCCTCCCAGGTCGAGAGGGCGAGCCCGCAGGCGTGGTCCATGTGCCGCAGCTTCTCCAGGCGCAGTTCGACCCGGCGATCGGTCGGCAGCGCCTCCAACTGGTCCTGGAGCTTGGGCAGCCGCAGGAACGTGGCGTTCCCCAGCACCATGACCCGCAGCGGCCGGCCCTCGCCCGGGTCCTCCGTCTCCACGTGGATGTGCGAGGTCTCCCAGGCGGTCTTGACCACCGCCATCAGCAGGCCCAGCACCACGCCCTCGAACATGTTGGTGAGGACGATCGCCAGCGCGGTGACGGCCAGCACCACGGCCTCGGCCCGGTGCTCCCGCCACATGGGCGCCAGATCGCGCAGTGGAATCAGCTTCCAGCCCGCGTGGACCAGGATGCCCGCCAGTGCGGAGAGCGGGATCATGCCCAGCGCGCCGGGAAGCGCGACGGTGAACACCAGCAGCCACAGACCGTGCAGCACCCGGGACGCCTTCGTCTTCGCCCCGGCCGACACATTGGCCGAGCTGCGGACGATGACCGCCGTCATGGGCAGCGCACCCAGCACTCCGCAGACGGTGTTCCCGGCGCCCTGCGCGATCAGCTCCTTGTTGTAGTCGGTACGCGGCCCGTCGTGCAGCCGGTCGACGGCGGCCGCGCTGAACAGCGACTCGGCCGAGGCGATCAGCGTGAACGCGAGCACCGTGCCCAGCATGCCGATCGAGGCGAGGCCGCCGAAGTCGTCCATTCCGGGCGGCTGGACGACGCCCAGCAGGCCCTGCACCTCGACGCGTGCGATGGGCAGATCGAGGGCGACGGTCGCGGCCGTGGCCAGCAGCACGGCGGCCAGCGGCGCGGGCAGCACCCGTGCCCCGGCTCGCCACTTCGGCCACACCACAAGGACCGCCACCGTGCCGGCACCGACCGCGAAGGCGGTCAGCGCCGTGCTGTCGCCCACCGTGTCCAGCACGAGCCGGCCCAGGCCCAGGATCTTCTCCGGGCCGCTGCCCGGTGCCTTGGCGTCGGCGAGCGAGTACAGCTGACCGGCGATCAGCACCAGGCCGATACCGGCGAGCATGCCCTGGACGACGGAGACGGAGATCGCCCGGAACCAGCGGCCCAGCCGCAGCACACCCATCAGCAGCTGCAGCACCCCCGCGGCCAGCACCAGGACGCCCAGTCCGCTGAGGCCGTAGGTCTGCACCGCCTCGTACACCAGCACCGTCAGACCGGCGGCCGGACCGCTGACCTGGAGGCTGCTGCCGGGCAGGAACCCGGTGACCAGCCCGCCCACGATGCCGGTGACCAGCCCGAGTTCGGCCGGCACCCCGGAGGCGACGGCGACGCCCACGCACAGCGGCAGGGCGACGAGGAAGACGACGAGCGAGGCGGTGAAGTCCGCCCGCAGCAGGCTTTTCGAGTACGTCATGACGCCACCTCTCACAGCGGGAGGAACGCGTCGTAACGCGTGTTGAGTTCGAGCACCTGGCCGGTGTCGATGGTGTAGAACCAGCCGCGCAGCGCCAGCTCTCCGGAGGCTTCCCGTTCGGCGACGCACGGGTAGTCCCGCAGCCGCGCGAGCTGCGCCCGTACATGGCGCTGCACGGCGGCGGCCACATCGGGCTGCTCGCGCTCGGCCTCGTCGGGCGCGAGTTCGACGGGCGGTGGCAGCTGTGTGGTCAGCCAGCCGTGCACGGCGGGCACGGCCGCCAGGTCCTCCTCCCGCACCCGGGCGCCGACCGCGCCGCAGTGCGAGTGTCCGCACACCACGATCTCGGGTACTTCCAGGACCCGGACCGCGTATTCGATGGTGGCGGACTCGCCGCTGGGCCGGCCCGCCGCGCCGTAGGGCGGCACCGCGTTGCCCGCGGTGCGCAGTTCGAACAGCTGGCCGGGGCGGGCGCCGGTGAAGACCGCGGGCTGGACCCGCGAGTCGGAGCAGGTGATGAAGAGTGCTTCTGGCGACTGGCCCTGTGCCAGCCTGCCGTAGCTTTCCCGTTCGTCGGTACGGTCGCTTATCCGTGCGGAAAAGGCGCGTGCGTGAGGGATGAGTGAGCGCATGAGGATTACCTTGCGTTCAGGTGCGTACGGATGTCGGTGAGAAGTCGGATACCCGGCAGGGGCCGGTATCGGCTGGTCACGGACAGGCGCGCCGTTAAGCGGCTGCCGCGGGCGGTATCAGTGCCGCAGCACCTGGTGCAGTACGGGAACCTCGACGGATCTGCGCCACGGCATCCCGGCGCTGCCGTTCCCGGGCAGCGCGGAGGGGTAGTCGTCGGCGAGCGATTGGGTCTGCCGGCCCCCCGCGTACTGCGGGCGCTCGCCGGGGGCCGGCGGTGTGGTGTGGTGGCGTACGGCGCGGCGCGGATGACAGTCGGCGTCACCGTGCTCGGCGTCGTCGGCCACGGGCGGTGAGACGTCCGTGGCGGTCGCGGCGGCGGCCGTCGGTCCGGCGGCAGATGCCGGGAGGGCAGCTGCGGCCTCGGTGGCCAGCAGTACGGAGAGGAGAAGGACGAGGGCGGAGACGCATGCTCGTACGGCGGTCACGCAGCGTCGCATCGTCCTCCCCCCTGTCCATGGCTCCGAGCTGGGCGTATTCAATCGTCGCCCACAGGGTGTGACGAACCCGCACGGCGGAGGTGAACAGCAGGTGAACTAACCTGGGAGATGCGGAGATTTTCGCTCACAGGGTCTTGTTTTCGGCCGCAACGGCGAGAATTGATCGCTGAGAGAGCTCGCTCGTATGATCGATAGTCGAACTCCGACGCCTCTGACCCGGGATGTCAGCCCTTGAAGGCTCCCTGCAACAAGCCGGAAACAAAGCTACGTTGAAATAGCAGGTACACGATTGTGATCGGCAACATCACAAGGATGGTCCCGGCAGCAAGCATTGGCACATCCGTGTTGTTCTGTCCCACGAAGAACCCGAGTCCCGCCGGTGCCGTCCGCTTGGCCGCGTCCTGCATCAACACCAGCACCAGCAGAAACTGGTTCCACGACCACATGAACACCAGCACCCCGAGCGTCGTCAGCGACGGCCGGACCAGTGGCAGCAGCACCCTGGTGAGGATCGTCCACGACGAGGCGCCGTCGATCCGCGCCGCCTCCACCAGCGAGGCCGGCGTCGTACGGAAGTGGGTCCGCATCCAGAAGACGCTGAACGGCATGAACAGCGCGATCTCCACCAGGACGACGCCCAGGTACGAGTCCGTCAGCCCGATCCCCCGCAGATCGAAGTAGAGCGGTACCACGATCAGTTCGACGGGGATGGTCAGCCCCGCGACGAACAGCGCCGCCACCCCGTCACCGCCCGGCAGCCGCATCGTGCCCAGCGCGTACCCCGCCAGCCCGGCCAGCACCAGCGAGGCGGGCACCACTCCGACGGCGATGACCAGGCTGGAGCGCATCAGCTCGGAGAAGCCCGCGACCGTCCACGCCTGCCGGTAGTTGTCCAGGCTCCACCGCTCGGGCCACGCCATGCCCACCACCGGCTCGCCCGAGGGCTGCATGGAGGCGAGGAAGACGCTGAGGAACGGGATGACGACCGCGATCCCCAGCACGGCCAGCAGCGCCTGCCCCGTCCAACGCTCCGCCCGGGACGCCGTGTTCATGACTGCGACCTCTCAGCGCTCGGTCTCATGGCCGTGACCCCTCCGCGCTCTCCTGCTGCCTCGCCAGCCGGTTGACGATGTAGACGATCACCAGGATCAGCAGACTCAGCAGCACTCCGAGCGCCGAGGCCAGGCCCACCTTCCCGTCGGAGAAGGCCAGCCGGTAGACCAGCAGTCCGGGAACGGTCGTCTCCTCGCCCGGCCCGCCGCCGGTGGTGACGTAGACGATGTCGAAGCTGGCGAGCGCGGCCACGGTGGTGACTGTCAGCGCGACGGCCAGCTCGCCGCGCAGCTGGGGGAGAGTGACCGAGACGAACTCCCGCACCGGCCCCGCGCCGTCCAGCCGCGCCGCCTCGTACAGCTGGGGGTCGATCTTCTGCACCCCGCTCAGGAAGAGCATCATGCACAGCCCGCTGAGCACCCATGTGCCCACCAGGCCGACGGCGACCAGTGCCCAGTCGAAGTCCCCCAGCCACGCCCGTGCCCAGCCGCCGAGCCCGATGCCGCCCAGCGTCTCGTTGATCAGCCCGTCGTCCCCGTACAGCCATCGCCAGGTCACGCCCACCGCGACCAGCGGCACCACCTGCGGAAGCATGAACAGCAGCCGGTAGACGCCCATTCCGCGGCGCCGGTGCCGGGCCAGCAGTCCCGTCATCGTCAGCCCTGCCAGGATCGGCAGGAACGCGAAGAAGACGACGAGCACCAGCGCGTTGACCACCGAGCCGCGCAGCGCCGGATCGGCGAAGACCTCCCGGTAGTTGTCGAGCCCCACCCAGCTGCCCAGCGTCACCCCGTCCCACTCGAACAGCGACAGATAGGCCGTGTGCAGCGCGGGCAGCACCGCGAAGGCGAGATAGACGGCGAGCGCGGGCAGCACATACAGGTAGCCGCGGTAGTCGCGCCAGGAGCGTGCGTGGCGCGGCGCTGTGCGGGAGGCCGAACGCTTCCCGGGCCGCGTCATGATCCGCTCCCGTAGCGTTCCTGCCACACGTCCTGGAGCGAGTCGAGATACGCCTCGGGCGTGGTGCGGCCCGCGATCAGTTTCTGCACCCCGGCGCGGAGCGGGTCGAGCATGTTGGGCGCGGTGAAGTCGGGGAAGTGGTTCATGCCGTCGTCGGCGGTGACCCGCCGGTGGGCCCGCGCCACCTCGCCCAGTACGCCCTCGGGGACGGGCACGGCGCTCTCGTCGGGCGGCAGGAAGCCGTTGTCGCTGACGATCTTGGCTGCCTCCGGGGAGCCGAGGAAGTCGAGAAAGGCTCCGGCGGCCTGCGGATGCTTCGTCCGGGAGGAGACCGCGTACGAGACGCTGAACCCGGAGGCGACGGCGCGGGCGCCGGGGCGCTCACCGGGCATCAGGAAGAAGCCCGCCTTCTTCCCCATCGCCTCGGACAGCTGCCCGGCCGCCCAGTTGCCGTTGATGAGGAAGACGCTCTCGCCCCGGGTGAACTGGGCCGTGGTGTCGGTCTGGGTGGTGCCGTTGGCCGACTCGTCGAAGTACCCCTTGCGGCTCCACTCCACCAGCTTGCGGGTGGCCGCCAGCGTCTGCCGCGTCTTGATGGTGGCGCCGGCCGTGCCCTTGACCCAGTTCCGGTACGCCTTCGGCGGCATCGCGTTGTTGACCAGCGCCGCCCACAGGTGGAGGCCGCCCGAATCGAGCGCGCCGACGCCCAGCGGCGTCATCCCGGCCTTCTTGACGGCGGCCAGCTGCCGGTCGAACTCGGCCACCGTGCGCGGCGGCCGGGTGATGCCCGCCTTCCGTGCCAGCTGCTTGTTGTAGTAGATCCCCGTCATCGACAGCCCGGCAGGCACCCCGTACAGATGCCGCCCCGAGGCGGCGCGCCGGCCGGAGCCGGTGAGCTGGTCCAGGCCGGCCGCCGGGAACTTCTTCCGCCAGCCGTACGCGTCCCGGTACGGCGCCAGATCCAGGATGTCGCCCCGCGCGGCGATGTCGTCCATACCGACGGCGAACTGCGCGAGGTCGGGCGCGGTGTCCGAGGCCATCGTGAGCTTGATGCTCTTCACGTAGTCGGCGAACTGGGTGTACCGCGGCTCGATGCTGATGCGGGGGTGCTTCTTGTGGAACGCCGCGATGAGAGCGTCCACCATCTGGGGTGCGTCGGCGAAGGTGAGCCTCAGGGTGATGTCGCCCTCGCCCTTCGGCACCGCCGTGGACGACGGCACCGTCCTCGGCCGGTCCGGATCGGCGGCGCTGCCCGGGGTCAGGGCGCCACATGCTGTGACCAGCACGGTGAGGAGTGCGCACAGTGCTGTTGCCGACCGCGTTTTGGTGGTGCGGCGCGTGGTGGTGCGGCGCGTGGTGGTGCGGCGTCTCCCCATGCTTGCCCCCTCTCGGAGCACTCTCTTCCCATCGCGACGGCGCACAACGCCTGTTCGAGTGCGCGCCTTTCCGCCCCCACGTTGCGCGGGGACGCGGTTTCTTTCCGGCGGTCGGCCGCCGTGGGGGCTTTGCGGATTGCCCGGGTGCCGGTGCGTCGTGGTTGCTCGCGCATGCCTCGAAGCCGGCGGAGCGCCCGCGAGAGGCACAAAGGAGGGGCCCGCGCTCTTCGGGGCGCCTTCGCGGGGGGCGGGATGGTCGGTGCAACTATGGAAATAGGCCCCGAGGCTGGAGGAAGAGATGTTCGAGCCGGACGACATCCGGGAGTGGCGAGGGCACGACGTGGTGGACGCGGGTGGAAGCAAGATCGGCTCGCTGGAGTCCGTGTATGTGGACACCCGTACCGACCAGCCCTCCTTCGCCACGGTGACCGTCGGTATGCCCACCCGGCACCGGCTCGTCTTCGTTCCGCTGGCGGGAGCCACCGTGGGGCCCAAGTATCTGAAGGTCCGGTACCCCAAGAACCGGGTGAAGGACGCCCCGTCCATCGGAACCGACGATGTGCTGCCGGCCGCTGACGAGCCGTCCGTCTTCGCGCACTACGAGATCGAGTACACCCCGGGCGCGGGCGGCGAGCGCCGCCTCGCGCGCCGCTGAGACACGGGAGGCCGAGATGGCGCTGTTCCTGTTCCTGGTCCTGGTGGCGATCCTGCTGGGGATCTTCGGCTCGGTCGTCGAGGGAATGTTCTATCTGCTGGTCATCGGCATCTTCGTGGCGCTGATCGGCTTCCTCTACGCGGCCTACCGGATCACGGCCCGCACCAACCGGCGCCACCCGCGCTGAGGGGGTCCACCGCGGTCAGGGCGTGCCCGGCGAATCCTGCCGCGCTCGTCCCTTCTTCTCGGTCAGGGGATGCCCCTGCCCGTCGTCCCGGGCCGCTCGTGCTCCCCCAAGCTCTTCGAGCAGGGAGGTACCCCCATGGCTTGTCGCGCAGTTCCCCGCGCCCCTGACGGGGCGCAACCTCCTGCTGCGAAGCTTGGGCAGTCTGCTTCCCCCAAGCGCGCCGAGCGGGGGAGGGGCCAGGGCGCAGGGGTGGGTAAGCGCGGCCCCCGCCGGGTACGCAAGATTCGCGGATAAGCGCCGGCGCAAGTCGTGTCCGTGATGTGAATGTAAGGACAACAGCTCTTTACGTCATGCGGGCGCCGTGCCAATCTTCCGGGACGATCTCTGGCGCAAGGAGGGGCCCGGATGGGAGTCATCGCGCGGCGAACCGCGCTGACCGCCGCCGTCCTCGGGGCGGGCTCGGCGGCGCTCGCAGGGTGCGGGAGCCCGCTCGATCCACGCGGGGGCGAGGGCGGGGACGGGGAGAAATCGCTCACCATCGCCACCAACGCCGTCTCGGGCGGCAAGAACGCCGACGAAGCGGACTGGATCACGCAGTGGGTCATACCCCGTTTCGTCGAGCGGCAGCGGGCCAAAGGCGTCGATGTCCGCGTCCAGTTCCAGCCCAGCGGCGTCGACGACGAGCAGTACAAGACCAAGCTCGCGCTCGACCTCAAGGCCCAGGCGGGCCCCGACATCATGTCGCTGGACGGCATCTGGGTCGGCGAGTTCGCGCAGGCCGAGTACATCAGGCCGCTCCGCGAGGTCGCCGGACCCGGCGCTGCCGACTGGGAGGGCTGGCAGCAGATCAGCGCCAAGGTACGCTCCCTCGCCCGCTTCGAGGGCAAGCTCTACGGCGTTCCGGCAGGCACCGACGCACGCGTGCTCTACTTCCACAAGCCGCTCTTCCGCAAAGCCGGGCTCCCCGCCGACTGGCAGCCGGGCAGCTGGCAGGACATCCTGGATGCCGCCCGCAAGCTGAAGCGGCTGGAGGGGGTCACTCCGCTGCAGATCAACGCGGGCACCGCGATGGGTGAGGCCACCACCATGCAGGGCGTGCTGCCGCTGCTGGCGGGCGCGGGCGGACGGATGGCCAAGGGGGACCGCTGGTACGGCGACACCCCCGAACTCCGGGCGGTGCTCGGCTTCTACCGCGACGTCTACCGGCACGGCCTGGGCGATCCGAAGCTCCAGCAGGAGGCCAAGGGCCGGGACAAGTCCTTCGAGCGGTTCGCGGAGGGCAGGCTCGGCATCCTCGCCGAGGGCGACTACTTCTGGCGGGACGTGATCTCCCCCAAAACCGGCACCGCACCCATGAAGCATCGTGACAACGATGTCGGTTTTGCGCTGATCCCCGCCCGCGCCCGCGGTGAGGCCACCGGCGGCCGCGACCACGTCAGCCTCTCCGGCGGTGCGGTCCATGTGCTCAACCCCCATACCCGCCACCCCCGGCAGGCGTTCGAACTGCTCGCCGCGCTGCACTCGGCAGCCGCGCTCAAGGCGCGGCTCGGTGACGCGGCGATGATCACCGAGCGGGACGACGTCAACGACGTGGTCCTGGACAAGGACCCCATGCTCCGCTTCTGCGCCGACAAGGCGATGCCCGTCACCACCTTCCGGCCCCCGCTCGCCGCCTACACCGCCGTGTCCCTCGCGCTCCAGGAGGCGACGGCGCAGGTGGTGGCGGGCCGCAGCCCCGTCAGAGCCGCACAGGCGTACCGCAAGGAGTTGGAGGAGGTGCTCGGTGGCAGCGACCACATCATCGGCTGAGACCGGCTCCCCGGCGGAACCCCGGGGCCGGGACGGGGACCAGAGGCAGGACGGAGCAGCCGCAGGCCGGGAGCTGGGACACGACGACGCGGCCGGGCTCGGCAGGCGCCGGGCCGCCGGCTTCGTCGCGCCGGCGCTGGTGCTGATCGCCCTCTTCCTGGTCCTGCCCGCCGTCTGGACGCTCTATCTCGGCGCCACCGACTACCGGTTGACCGGCATTCCCGCCATCGACCCCAGCTTCGTCGGGTTCGACAACATCACCAAGGCGCTCGGCGACGACGGGTTCCTGCGCTCGCTGCGGCTCACCCTGGTCTTCGTCCTGGGCTCCGCCGTCATCGGCCAGGCCGGGCTCGGCTTCGCGCTCGCGTGGTGGATGCGGGAGCGTGCCGGCTGGCTCAAGACCACCCTCGAAGCGCTGGTCATGCTCGCCTGGATCCTGCCCAGCTCGGTGGTCGCCTTCCTGTGGATCGCCTTCCTGGACCGGGACGGCGGCACCCTCAACGAACTGCTCCGCACGCCCGGCGCTGCCTGGCTGCTGGACCACCCGATGCTGTCGATCGTCGTCTACAACATCTGGCGCGGCAGCGCCTTCTCGATGATGCTCTACAGCGCGGCGCTCGGGAACGTGCCCGCCTCCCATCTGGAGACCGCGCGGCTGGCCGGGGCGAACGGATGGCAGCAGCTGCGCGACGTCGTCTTCCCGCGCATCCGCGGTCACATCCTGACGAACCTGCTGCTGATCAGCCTGTGGACGTTCAACGACTTCACGCCGTTCCTCATCACCGCCGGCGGCCCGAATGGACAGACCGAGACGCTGCCCGTCCACATCTACAAGACGGCCCTGGGCAGCGGCGAGCTGGGCTACGGTGCCGCGATCTCCTTCCTGATGCTGCTGATCAACCTGGTGGTGGCGGTGATCTATCTGCGGCTGCTCGGCCAGAAGAAGACATCCCGTTCGGCACGTAAGAGGGCCCGCAAGAGCAGGCAGGAGGAGACGGCGTGAGAACCGGAGGGAACCCCATCCCGGCGCTGCTGCGCGGTGTCGGCGTCTACGTCCTGGTCGCCCTCGCGCTGGCGTTCTTCGCGCTGCCCATGCTGTGGCTGGCCAGCGCCCCCTTCGACAGGCGTCCGGGCATCACCGCCTCGCTGCCCGACTTCACCCTCGCCAACTTCGAACGGCTGTGGCACAACCCCAACGCCGTCGATTCACTGGCCAGTTCGCTGATCCTGGCCGTCGGCAGTGCCGTGCTCGTCGTCGGTCTCTCCGCGCTCGCCGCCTACGCGCTCAGCCGCGTCCGCATCCGGGGCCGGGACGGACTGCTGTACGCGCTGCTGCTGCTGTCCTCCATCGTCACCGGTACGGCCGCGATGGTGCCGATCTTCCTGCTGGCCGCCGAACTCAACCTGGTCGACTCCTACTTGGGCGTCATCCTCGTGCTCACCGGAGGACTGCTGCCCGCCGCGATCTTCATCCTCAAGGACTTCATGGACACCACACCGCGCTCCTACGAGGAGTCGGCGCGGGTCTTCGGCGCCTCACCGCTGCGCGTCATGAAGGACGTCGTCGTGCCCGTCGTACGGCCGGGACTCGCCACGGTCGGCGTGTGGACGGTCGCCCAGGTGTGGGGCAACTTCCTCATTCCGTTCCTGCTCCTGCGCTCGCCGGACAAGTCACCCGCTGCCGTGGTCATGTACACCTTCTACACCGAGGGTGGCCAGCCCGACCTGGCGCTCATCTCCACCTTTTCGCTGCTCTACTCCCTGCCGGTCGTGCTGATGTTCCTCTTCGTCAGCCGCCGCTACGGCTTCCGCTTCCACGGAGGGATCAAGGCCTGATGGCAGACATCACCCTGAACCGGCTCGCCAAGGTCTACCCCGGCGGTGTGCGGGCCCTGCACGACCTGGACCTGACCGTCCGTGACGGCGAGTTCTTCGCCCTCCTCGGCCCCTCCGGCTGCGGCAAGTCCACCCTGCTGCGCACCATCGCGGGCCTGGAGACCGCCAGCGGCGGCACCGTCCGCATCGGCGACCGCGATGTGACAGCGCTGCAGCCCGGCGAGCGTGACATCGCCATGGTCTTCCAGGACTACGCCCTCTTCCCGCACATGACCGTCGAGGAGAACATCGCCTACCCCCTGAAGATCAAGAAGGTGAGCAGGGCGGAGCGCGCCGCCAAGGCCCGGGAGACCGCCGAGGAGCTCGGCCTGGGCCATCTGTCGGAGCGCAGGCCCGGCCAGCTCTCCGGCGGCCAGCAGCAGCGCGCCGCACTCGCCCGCGCGATGGCCTGCCACCCGCAGGTCTTCCTCTTCGACGAGCCGCTGTCCAACCTGGACGCGCGGATGCGTCTGGAGGCCCGTACCTTCCTCAAGAAGCTCCAGAGGGAACTGGGCGTCACCACCGTCTTCGTGACCCACGACCAAGCCGAGGCGCTGGCCATGGCCGACCGCCTCGCCGTCATGGAGGGTGGCGAACTACGGCAGGTCGGGACCCCCACCGAAGTCTTCCGCCACCCCGCGAGCACCTTCGTCGCCTCGTTCATCGGGTCCACACCGATGAACCTGCTGGACGGCGAGGTCACGGCGGTCGGCGGCGGGGTCCGCGTGGCCGGCGCCGAACTGCCGATACCCGACGCCGCCACCGGCCTGACCGCGGAGGGGGAGAAGGTCGTCTACGGCATTCGCCCCGAGTACCTGAGGTGGTCCGGCACGGCCGTGGAAGGCGCCGTCGCGGGCACCGTCTCGGTCGTGGAGAACCTGGGCAGCGCCCAGTTGGTCACCCTGGAGTGCGACGGCGAGGTGAGCGTGCAGGTCGTCGTGGACGAGGACCACCAGCCGGAGCCCGGCGGACGCGGATGGGCCGTACCGCGCAACGACCGGGCGCTGCTCTACCGCGACGGCAACCTCGTCACGGCGCCTGCTGACGCGGACGGGGCGGACGGGGCTGACGAAGCGCCCGACCCGGCCCAGGCAGTGCCCTCGTGACGGCGCAGGAACAGACGCACCACGGTACGTGGACGATGGAGCACCGCGCCGAAGAGGTACTGCGGGCGCTCCCCGTCGAGGTGCCCGGCGGCACGGGCGCGCTCACCGTCACCCTCGGCTACCCGCGCCGCGCGGGAGTGCTCGACCTCGGACTCCTCGGCCCGTACGGGGAGTTCCGCGGCTGGGCCGGCGGCGCACGCGACACCGTCACCGTGACGGAGAGCTGGGCCACCCCCGGCTATCTGCCCGGCCCGGTCGTCCCCGGCATCTGGCAGGTACTGCTCCGGCTGCACCGCATCCCGCCGCAGGGGCTGCCGTACGAGGTGCGGGCACGGTTCGACGGCCAGGTGCCCGCCGCGCCGTCGAGTGCGGCGCCACGGCCGCCGGCCCCGGCGGACCGCCGACGGCGGCGGACGGTGCCCTCCCTGGGCGGCGCCCAGTGGCTGGCCGGCGACCTGCACGCCCATACAGTGCACAGCGACGGTGCCCTGACCATCGACGAACTGGCCCACGCCGCAGTCGCCGAGGGCCTCGACTTCCTCGCCGTCACCGACCACAACACCGTCAGCCATCACCCCCGGCTCGCGGCCGTCGGCAGCCGTCAGGGCATCCGCCTGCTGCCCGGTCAGGAGGTCACCACCGACCTCGGACACGCCAATGTCTTCGGCGACACCGGGTGGATCGACTTCCGGCGCCCGGCCGGGGACTGGCTGGCCCAGGCCGACGCCGCGGGCGGTGTCCTGTCCGTCAACCACCCGCTGGCCGACGACTGCGCCTGGCAACTCCCCTTCGCCGGGCGGCGGCCCCGGCACGCCGAACTGTGGCACCACACCTGGACGGACCGGCGGCACGGGGCACCGCTCGCCTGGGCGCGGGCCTGGCGGAACGATGTGATCCCGCTGGGCGGCAGCGACTTCCACCGGCCCGAGCAGGGCCACCCCCTCGGCGCGCCCACCACCTGGGTGCTGTGCGCGGACGGCGATGTCCTCGGCGGTCTCGCCGCGGGCCGCACCGCCGTCTCGGCAGCACCTGACGCGGCCGTGCTGCTGCGCTACGGGGACGAACTGCTCGCCCTCGATGCGGACGGCACCGTACTGGTGCGGCCCGGTGGAGCGCGGACGGTCGTACGCGGCGACGCCGTCCGGCTCCCCGCCCGGGAGGGAATGCACCGGCTGGAGACCCATACCTGCGAGGTCGTGGCCCTCTGCGCCTGATCCCTGTGCGGGCCACCCATCGAAAGGAATCCATGCACGTCCGCCTCGCCAACGCGCCCGTCTCGTACGGGATATACAGCCCCGAAAACGCCCCGCTGCCTCCCGACGAACTGCTCGGCACCTTCCAGGAGCAGGGCTACCGGGGAACGGACAGCGGCCCCCTCGGCTATCTCGGCGAGGGCGAAGCCCTCACCCGCCGCCTGGCCCGGCACGGGCTCTCTCTCGCGGGCGGCTGGGCCGATCTGCGCTACGGCGGCGACCCCGACGCGTTCGCCGCGGACCTGCGCTCTCTCGACCACACGCTGGACGTCTTCACCGCCGTCCCCGTGGACGACAAGCTGTTCGCCCCGCGCCCCACCCTCGCCTGCCCCGCGGACCCGGAGCGCTTCGCGGCGCCCGGCGCGCCGGTGGATCCGGGCCTGCAACTGGCCGAGGGGGAGTGGGAAGCGTTCGCCGCCGATGTGCAGCGAGCAGCGGACCGGTGCCGGGAGCGCGGGCTGGAGCCCGTCTTCCACCACCATTTGGGGACCGCCGTCGAGACCCCGGAGGAGACCCGCCGGCTGCTGTCCCTCACCGACATCTCCCTCTGCCTGGACACCGGGCACTGGTGGCTGGCGGGGGGCGACCCGGTGGCCGCCGTCGCCGAGTTCGGACCGCGCATCCGCCAGGTGCACCTCAAGGACGCCGACCGTGCGGCACACGCACGGGCGCGCAACGCGGGCGGGGACCTGTGGCGCGTCGTCGCCGAGGGCGGCTTCCGCGCCCTGGGGGAGGGCGACCTCGACTTCGCGGCCGTGCTGGCGGCTCTCCGCGACGCGGAGTACACCGGCTGGCTCGTCGTCGAGCAGGACGCCCCGCCCGCACCCTGTGGCCGGGACCTGGACCGCATCACCGCCGACCAGCGAGCCAATCGCGAACTGCTCCGTGAGAAAGGGCTGTAACGACCATGACCGCCGCCACCCCCACGCGCCCGCGGCCCCGGACCCGGCTGCGGGTCGCCGTCGCCGGGCTCGGGGCCATTGCCCGAACCGCGCATCTGCCACTGCTGGAGCGGCGCCGCGAACTGTTCGAGATCACGGCGCTGTGCGATCTGTCCCCGGGCGCCCTCGCGGAACTGGGCGCCCGGTACGGCGTACCGCCGCAGCACCGGCACACCAGCACGGACGCGCTGCTGGCGCAGGGCGGCTTCGACGCCGTGCTGCTGCTGACGTCCGGCTCGCACGGCCCGGCGGCCGAGGCCGCGCTGCGCGCCGGGTACGCCGTGCTGTGCGAGAAGCCGCTCGCCTTCACCCGGGCCGAGGCCGTCCGGATCGCGGAGGCCGAGCGCGCGCAGCGCCGCGGACCGCGGCTGATGGTCGGGTACATGAAGCAGTACGACCCGGCGACGCGCCGGCTGGCGACCCTGCTCGCCGAGGCGGGCGGGCCCTCCCGCATCCGGTCCGCCGAGGTGTGCGTGCTGCATCCTACGGGCCCTGACCAGCTGGCCTTCGCCCAACTGCCCGCGCCCTACGACGACCTGGACGCCGGGGCGCTGGCCTCCCTCAAGGCGCACGACGAGGCACTGACGAACGCCGCGCTCGGCAGCGGCGCCACCGAGGCGATGCGCTCGCTCTACCACATCGTCACCGGCTCCATCAGCCACGACCTGTCGCTGCTGCGGACGGCCGTCGGCGCCCCGGAGAGCGTCGACCTCGCCGCGTTGTGGGGGGCCTCCGCCGAGGGGCCCGGCTCGGTCGAGCTGTCGGGAGCGCTGCCGGGCGGGGCGCGGTACGCGGTCCGCTGGCACTTCCTGTCAGGGCACGCCGCCTACCGCGAGACGTTCGCCGTCCACCACGAGGGCGGCACCCTGGAACTGGCCTTCCCCTCCCCATACTTGATGAACGCGCCGACGGTGCTGACCGAGACGTCGAGCGGCCCGGGGGAGGGCCCGCACGCCGAGCGGCGCGCCGAGTACCGGTCGGTGACCGAGGCGTTCGAGGAGGAGCTGGTCGCCTTCCACTCCATGGTCACCGCCGGCACCCCGCCCCGCACCGGGGTCGACGGCGCCACCGAGGACCTGATCACAGCCCAGCGCGCGGTCGCGGCGTACGCGGCCCGCCACCAGCTCCCCTGCGACGGAGAGGCAGCATCCGTATGAGCGCCCCTGACCCGGCTCGGCAGCACGCCGACGAGCTCGTCATCGTGCCGCACACCCACTGGGACCGCGAGTGGTATCTGCCCTTCCAGCAGTTCCGCCTCCAGCTGATCGGGCTGCTGGACGAGGTGCTGGAGCGGATGGAGAACGACCCCCGCCAGCGCTTCACCCTCGACGGGCAGGCCGTCGCGGTGGACGACTATCTGGAGGTCCGGCCCGAGCAGCGCGAGCGGCTGACCTCGCTGGTGAAGGCAGGCCGGCTCGCCGTGGGCCCGTGGCAGATCCTGCTGGACGAGTTCCTGTGCTCCGGCGAGAACATCGTCCGCAACCTGGAGCTGGGCCTGCGCCGCAGCCAGGAGATGGGCGGTTCGCTGCCCGTCGGCTATATGCCCGACATGTTCGGGCACTGCGCACAGATGCCGCAGATCCTGCGCGGCGCCGGTCTCGAACACGCCTGCGTATGGCGCGGGGTACCGGCCGCCGTGGACAGCCACGTCTTCGCCTGGACCGCGCCCGACGGCACGGCGATCCGCACCGAGTACCTGGCCGCGGGCGGGTACGGCAGCGCCGCGGGGCTGTTCGACGCCACCGGCGACCCCGTGCAGGTCGCCGAGCGGGCCCGCGCCGTCGCGGCCAAGCTGCGCCCGTGGCGCCCGGACGGCTCCCCGATGCTGGCGATGTACGGCTCCGACCACACCGCGCCGGCGGCCGACCTCGCCGAGCTGCTGGAGCGCCACAACGAGCGGTACGCCGCGGAGGGTGGGGTGCGGCTGCGGCTGGCGACCATGGCCGAGTACTTCGCCGAGCAGCCCACCGACGTCGCGGGGCTGCGCGCCGTACACGGCGAGCTCCGCAGCCACGCGCGGGCCAACATCCTGCCCGGCGTCTTCTCGGTGCGTGCCCCGCTCAAGCAGGCCATGGCCCGCGCGGAGCGCGCCGTGGAGCGGTACGCCGAACCGCTGGCCGCGCTCTGGTTCGACGGCTCGGCCCGGCGCTTCCTGGACATGGCCTGGCACCGCCTCATCGAGGTCTCCTGCCACGACTCGGTCACCGGCTGCGGCTGCGACGAGACGGCGCAGCAGGTCGCGGCCCGGATCGCCGAGGCCGAGCAACTGGGCCTGGCGGTACGGGACATGGTCGGCAAGCAGCTTGCCGCGCACGTCCCGCACGACGCGTACCTGCTGCTCAACCCGACGCCTGCGCCGCGCACCGACCTGGTGGAGCTGGACGTCGCAGGGGACGGCCCGGTCCACCTCGTCGCGGCCGACGGCACCGTTTTCCCGGCGCAGCAGACCGCCACGGCGCCCCGGCTGCTGGCCGACGACACCGTGCCTGCCGAGCGGCTGCCCATCGTGCTGGCCCGGGTGCACGGCAGCGAGCTGTACGGCCAGGAGATCACCGCCTGGCGCGTCGAGCCCGCGGAGCGGCTGCTGCACTTCACCGTCGCCCGGAAGAGCGAGCTGCCCTTCGACATCGCCGAGGTCGCATCCGCGCTGGCCGCAGCGCGGGCCGAGGGCTCCGGGGAGGACGGCGACTGGCGGGTGGTCATCGAGGCTGAGCCACGGCAGCGGGTCGCCGCGCTGGTGTCCGCGCCGGCGCTGGGCCACACCGCCGTGCGCGCGGTCGCGCGCGGAGCCGCGCCCGAGCCCGCGTACCCGGTCCGCACCTGGGACGGCACCCTCGCCAACGGCCTGCTCACCGTGGAGTTCGCCGAGGACGGCACCTTCGCCGTACGGACGGCGGACGGGGTCGAACTGACCGGCGTCGGCCGGGTGGTGGACGGCGGCGACCTCGGCGACACCTACAACTACGCCCCGCCGGCCCACGATGTGCTGGTCGACCGGCCTACCGACGTCACCGTCCGCCGTGTCGCCGAGGGCCCGCTGACCGGCGCGTACGAGATCGAGCGCCGCTACGCCTGGCCCGCGGCCGGCGATTTCGCCGCGGACGGACGTACCACCGCCACCGAGCCGACGACGGTGACCACGCGCGTGGAGCTGCGCGCGGGCGAACGGTTCCTACGGCTGGCCGTCTCGTTCGACAACCGCAGCGACGACCACCGCGTACGGCTGCACGTGCCACTGCCCCGGCGTGCCGATGTCTCGTACGGGGAGGGCCAGTTCGCCGTCGTCGAGCGGGGCCTGACGGCGGAGGGCGGCTTCGGTGAGGAGCCGGTGCCGACGTTCCCCGCCTCCGCCTTCGTCGCGGCCGGTGGTGCGGCGGTGCTGCTCGAGCACGCCACCGAGTACGAACTGGTCGGGGACGGCTGTGAGTTGGCGCTGACGCTGCTGCGGCCCACCGGCCGGATGTCCCGTAACCGTCATGTGTGGCGCGACGAGCCCGCGGGCGGCGAGTTCGACACCCCGCAGGCCCAGTGCCGTGGGCTGCGTACGGTGACCTTCGGGCTGCTGCCGTACCCGGGGGAGTGGCACGAGGCGGGGGTGCACACCGCCGCAGAGTCCTTCCGCCACCCGTTCGCGGCGCTGCACGGCACCGCACCCGCCGCCACCCCGCTGCCCGACGCGTCCGAGGGGCTGTCCGTGACGGGCGCGGGTGTCGTCCTCAGCTCGGTGCGGGAGCGCGAGGGGCGGTTGGAGGTCCGCGTCGTCGCACAGACACCGCTACCGGCGACCGCCCGACTGGCTCTCCCGGGGCTGCTGGCCGCCGTACGGTGCGATCTGCTCGGCCGGCCGCTGGAGCAGGGCGAGCCGCCGGCGGTGGCGGACGGTGCCGTCGCGGTGCGGCTGCGGCCCTGGGAGATCGCCACCTTCCGGCTGGAGCGCTGAGCGCTGCCCTGCCGGGTGCTGAGCCTCCGGCAGGGCACAGGCCCTCACCGTCCGGCACAAGGCCGCTCCGGCTCGTGAGCGGGCGGCTCCCAAGGGGTGGTCGTCCGATATGCCCCTTCTGCTCCGCTATGTACCCTGAGTGGAGCACGCACGATGCCCACGCGGCGGGAAGGCGGACACATGGCTTCGGTCGGCGGAGTGCCCTGTTGGGTGAGCCTGATGACCCCCGATCAACGGGCCGCCGAGGAGTTCTACGGACCGGTGCTGAGCTGGACGTTCGTGTCCTCGGACGCCGGCCCCGACGCGCGGATCGCCACGGTGGACGGCCAGCCCGTGGCCGGGGTCAACCAGCTGACCGCGGGCGCCGGCCCCGAGGCCGAGCGGTGGACCGTGTACTTCCAGGTCGAGGACGCCGACGTGGTCGCGGAGCGCATCTCCGAGCGGGGTGCGACCGTGGCGGTCGGCCCGCTCCGGGCGGGCGGCGGCCGTGCCGTGATCGCGGCCGACCAGTGGGGGGCGCCGTTCGGGCTGTGGCAGGGCGACGGCCCCGCCTCCTGGTGGGTCGGCTCCGGTCCGGCGCCCGCCTGGCTCCAGCTGCACACCTCCGACGCCTTCGCCGCGGCGGTCTTCTACGGCGAGATCTTCGACTGGATGGGGGACCCCAGCCACGGGGTCACCTATGAGGAGCAGTACGACGAGATCGTCGTCCGGGTCGACGGTCACGCCGTGGCCGGGCTGCGCGGCGGTGCGCTGGAGGCGCCGCCCGATCCGGCCATCCGGCCGCGATGGGAGCCGTACTTCCGGGTACCCGATCTGGACGCGGCGGTCAGTGCGGTGGAACGGGAGGGCGGCGCGGTCGCCTCCCCGCCCCGGACGGGCCCTCTGGGACGGACGGCGACGCTCCGTGACCCCAAGGGAGCTTCCTTCTGTCTGCTCAGTACGTAAGGAGCACACCATGCAGGAGAACGACAAGACCGGCCCCATCCAGGACGACGAGGCCAAGAAGCGGCTGCGCGGAGATCTGCGCTCCAACCGCGAGGAGGCGCGGGAGATGGAGCCCTCGGGCGAGGACCAGCCCGAGCCCTTCCGGGACCCGCAGGCGCTGCGGACCGGCGGCACCCCCGCCGGGATGACCCCTCGCGACGTCGAGCTGCGCTCCGAGATCGCGCAGTACCTGGGCCGCCATCTGTACCCGACCGGGCGCCAGGAGGTGCTGGACGCGCTGCGTGCCGAGCACGCTCCGGACCGGCTCCTGGACATGGCCGAGGGCCTTCCGGCGGACACCCGCTTCAGCAACGTGCAGGAGCTGGCGCAGGCTCTCGGCCTGCACACCGAGTCCCGCCGGGGTTGAGCCGACCCGGCGGGGAAGAGCGGGAGGGCTTCGGCCCCGCGCACGGACACCACCCGATCGGGGGGACATGCTTGCCGTGGGAGCGGGAAACGGGGAGCGATGACGTTCTTCCATGACCTCGAATCCAGGATGGAGCGCCTCTCCGCCTCCCTGTGGCGGCTGTTCCCTCGCCGTACCGAAGAGCCGGTGGAGGTGCTCGGGGTGCTGCGTCGCGAGTGCGACGCGAAGGCGGTGATCGTGGGCCGGGACCGGACCGTGGTGCCCAACGCCTATGAGCTGGAGCTCCCGGCCGAGAGTTATGCGCGGCTGGCGGGCGAGGCCGGAGCGGTCGGCGAGCGGCTCGCGTCGGAGGTGCGACGGCACGCCGCCGAACGGCACTTCAGCTTCGCGGGCCCGGTCGCCGTCCGGTTGCGGCCCCCGCGCGACGGACACGAGCCGCACCGCTACCGCGTCCACAGCAGCATCACCCCCGGCCCCTGACCTCCGACGACGGGAGTCCCTGGCCGTGGACGACGGGATTCCCCCGACAGCGGGCAACAAGCTCGATCAGTGCCGAGCAACAAGACGCACAGAAAAGCGCGTCCCGGGCATTGACACCCTTCCCGGCCCTCCTTAGTGTCGCCATCGCTATTTCGAACGCGTGACGAAATATCGAACGTGGCGAACAGACTTCACAGGAGCGGCTCGTGCGCATCACCGGTATCAGCACCCACGTGGTCGGGACGCCTTGGCGGAACCTGACCTACGTACAGGTTCACACCGACGAAGGGCTCACGGGCGTCGGAGAGACCCGGATGCTGGGCCACACCGATGCGCTGCTCGGCTATCTGCGGGAGGCGGAGGCCAATCACATCGCCGGCTCCGACCCGTTCCGTACCGAGGACCTGGTACGCCGGATGAAGTACGGCGACTACGGGCGCGCCGGCGAGATCGTGATGTCCGGTATCGCCTGCGTCGAGATGGCCTGCTGGGACATCAAAGGGAAGGCACTGGGCCTGCCCGTCTGGCAGCTGCTGGGCGGCAACGTCACCGACACCGTCAAGGCGTACGCCAACGGCTGGTACACCACCGAGCGCACCCCCGAGGCGTACCACCAGGCCGCCAAGGACGTCATGGCGCGCGGCTACCGCGCCCTGAAGATCGACCCGTTCGGCACCGGGCACCTGGAGCTCTCCCACGAGGACACCCGCTACGCGGTCTCCCTCATCGAGGCGGTGCGCGACGCCATCGGCCCGGAGGCGGAGCTGATGCTGGAGATGCACGGCCGCTTCGCGCCCGCCACCGCCGTCCGGCTGGCCCACGAGATGGCGCCGTTCCGGCCGGCCTGGCTGGAGGAGCCGGTGCCGCCGGAGAACCTCAAGGCCCTCGCCAAGGTCGCAGACAGGGTGGACATCCCGGTGGCGACGGGGGAGCGCATCCACGACCGGATCGAGTTCCGGGAGCTGTTCGAGAGCCAGGCCGCCGACATCCTCCAGCCCGACCTCGGGCACCTCGGCGGCATCGCCGAGACCCGCAAGCTGGCGGCCACCGCCGAGACCCACTACATGCTCGTGGCCCCGCACAACGTCGGCGGCCCCGTACTGACCGCCGCCAGCCTCCAGGTGGGGTTCGCCACGCCCAACTTCAAGGTGCTGGAGCACTTCAACGACTTCGCCGACGCCGAGATCAAGAAGGTCGTCAAGGGCGCGCCCCAGGTCGACCCCGAGACCGGCTGCTTCACCCTCTCCCAGGCCCCCGGGCTGGGCGTCGAGCTGGACACCGAAGCGGCGGCCGAATTCCCCCAGCAGCGCGCCCACTTCGACCTGTGGGCCGAGGGCTGGGAGACCCGCAACCCCGACGGCGGCGACCGGTGAACGCCGCACAGGGCGAGGGCCTCGCCGTCGTCCTGGACGCGCCCGGCACCGCCCGCCTCGTCCCGCACACCCCGCGCCCGCCCGGCCCAGGAGAGGCGCTGGTACGGGTTCACGTGGCCGGGATCTGCGGCAGCGACCGGGAGCTGTACCAGGGCAACCGCCCGGCGCCGTACGCGCGCTACCCCGTCACGCCCGGCCACGAGTGGTCGGGCACGGTCGCCGACACCGGCGAAGGGGTGCCCGAGGGGCTGGTGGGGCGCAAGGTGGTGGGGGAGGGATTCCGCAACTGCCAGGTGTGCGAACGCTGCCACCTCGGCGAGACCACGCTGTGCACCGCCGGATACGCCGAAACGGGGTTCACCGAGCCCGGCGCCATGGCACCCACGCTCACCCTCCCGGCCCGGCTGCTGCATCCGCTGCCCGACGACGCCGATCTGACCGCCGCCGCGCTGCTGGAGCCCGCCGCCTGCGTCGCGGCTGCCGCGCTGCGGGCCCGGGTGCGGCCCGGTGACCGGGTGGCCGTCGTCGGTGACGGCACGCTGGGGATGCTCGCCGTCCGGCTGCTGGGCCTGGGCTCACCCGCCGAGCTGCTGCTGGTCGGGGCGCGTGCGGAACGCGCGGCGCTCGCCGCCGGGTTCGGCGCCACCGACTACCGCCACCACCGGGAGACCGAAGGGCTCGGCGGCTACGACACCGTCGTCGAGGCGGCGGGCGCGCCAGGAGCGGCCCGGCAGGCGGCCGGACTGCTGCGGCGCGGCGGACGGCTGGTGCTGACCGGCATCCCGCCCGCCGGAACCGAAGAGCTCGACCCGGCCGCGCTCGTGCTCGGCCAACTGCGGGTGGAGACCGTCTTCGGTGCCCCGCCCGCCGCCTGGGCGCACGCGGTGCGCACCTTCGCCGCCGGGCTGCTGGACCCGCTGCCGCTGGTCACCCACCGGCTGCCGCTGTCCGAGTTCGAGAAGGCCGTCTCACTGGTCGCCGACGGCGATCCCGCCGTCGGCAAGGTGCTGCTGCACCCCTGACCCCCCGCACCCCGCCCGGCCTCCGCCCCGTACCGAAGGAGCCCTGTGACCACCAGCACCACCCCCCGCCTCCCCGGCGAACCCGCGCTCGGAGCGCTGGGCCTGGCCGCCCCCCGGCCCGAGCCCGCCGACGGCTCCGCGCACACCTTCCCCGACGGGGGCCGATGGCGCACCGAGGTGCCCTCATGCGAGGGACCCGAGGCGCTGGCCGTCGTCCTCAAGGAGTCCGCGCGGCTCGACGTACCGCTGCACCGGATCAGCCAGGGCAGCGGCATCTGGATGCTCACCGACGCCGAGATCACCGAGATGGTCGAGGCGTGCGCCGAACGGGACATCGAACTGTGCCTGTTCACCGGCCCGCGCGGCACCTGGGACACCGGCGCCGCCACCCGCACCGACTCCGGCGGCGCCGGGCTGCGGGCGCGCGGCCACAGCGCGCTCGCCGGCTGTGTCGAGGACGCGGTACGCGCCACCGAACTGGGGGTGCGCTGCCTGCTCGTCGCCGACGAGGGCGTGCTGTGGACCCTGCACCGGGCACGCGCCACCGGCATCCTGCCCGCCGACACCACGCTGAAGGTGTCCGCGCTGATAGGCCCGGTCAACCCCGCCTCGTACGCCGTATACGAGCGGCTCGGCGCCGACTCGCTGAACGTGCCCAGCGATCTGACGCTCGACCACCTCACCGAGATCCGGCGGGTCAGCGCAGCACCCATGGACATGTACATCGAGGCACCCGACGACCTCGGCGGCTATGTGCGGATGTACGAGCTGGCCGAGCTGATCCGCCGCGGCGCCCCCCTCTATCTGAAGTTCGGGCTGGCCAAGGCCCCCGGCATCTACCCCTCCGGGCGGCACATGCGCGACACCGTGCTGGACACGGCGCGCGAACGGGTACGCCGCGGCCGGCTCGCCCTGGACCTGCTGGCACGGCACGGCGCCGAGGACGGGATGTCTCCGCTCGGCTCCCGGCTGCCGGGCCCGCTGCACCGCTTCGAGCACACCGAGCCTGAAGGGAACTGACATGCGCACCCGCAGATGCCGTATCGCCGCGTCGGCGGTGCTGGCCGCCGCGCTCGTCGCCGGGCTGACCTCCTGCGGCCAAGAGGCCCGCGGTGGCAGCCGTTACCAGCCCCCCAAGGGCAAGGGCGGCACCATCGGCCTGGCCATGCCCACCAAGTCGTCCGAGCGGTGGATAGCCGACGGCAAGAACATGGCCGAGCAGTTCCAGAAGGCCGGCTACAAGACCGACCTCCAGTACGGGGACGACAAGGTCGAGAACCAGGTGGCCCAGCTCGAGAACATGATCGCCAAGGGGCACCGGCTGCTGGTCATCGCCGCCATCGACGGCTCGGCCCTCACCGACGTCCTCAAGCAGGCCGCGGACGCGAACGTCCCCGTCATCTCCTACGACCGGCTCATCCTGGGCACCAAGAACGTCAACTACTACGCGTCCTTCGACAACGAGCGCGTGGGCGAGCTCCAGGGCCAGTACATCCTCGACAAGCTCAAGCTGAAGAAGCCGGACGAGAACGCGGACAAGAGCTACAACATCGAGCTGTTCGCGGGCTCACCCGACGACAACAACACCAAGTACTTCTGGAACGGCGCGATGAAGAAGCTCAAGCCGTTCATGAAGTCGGGCCAGCTGGTGGTGCGCAGCAAGCAGACGAAGATGAACCAGGGCTACACCCCGGCATGGAACGGCGGTGTGGCGCAGAAGCGCATGGACGACCTGATCAGCAAGAGCTATGGCAGCGAAGATGTGGACGCGGTGCTCTCGCCGTACGACGGCATGTCCATCGGCATCATCTCCGCACTCAAGAGCGCCGGTTACGGCGGCAAGGAACATCCGCTGCCCATCGTCACCGGGCAGGACGCCGAGCTGGCCTCCGTCAAGTCCATCGTCGCCGGGAACCAGACCCAGACCGTCTTCAAGGACACCCGCAAGCTCGCCAAACAGGCCGTCCAGATGGGCGACGCCGTCCTCACCGGCAAGAAGGTCCAGGTCAACAACACCACCGACTACGACAACGGCAAGAAAGTCGTCCCCGCCTATCTGCTCAAGCCGGTCTCCGTCGACAAGAAGAACACCCAGCTCCTCATCGACGAGGGCTACTTCACCAAGGGGCAGCTCAAGTGAGCCCGGCAGCAGAACCGCAGGAGCAAGCCGTCCTCGAAGACCAGGACCAGCTCGTCCTCCAGATGCGGGGCATCACCAAGACCTTCCCCGGCGTCAAGGCGCTCAGCGACGTCAACCTGGCCGTGCGCCCCGGTGAGATCCACGCGATCTGCGGCGAGAACGGCGCGGGCAAGTCGACGCTGATGAAGGTGCTCAGCGGCGTCCACCCGCACGGCAGTTACGAGGGTGAGATCCTCTTCCAGGGCGAGCCGGTGGCCTTCAAGGACATCCGTGCCAGCGAACAGCACGGCATCGTCATCATCCACCAGGAGCTGGCACTGGTGCCGTTCCTGTCCATCGCCGAGAACATCTTCCTCGGCAACGAGCAGCGCAGCGGCACCCGCGGGCTCGTGGACTGGAACGCCACCATGCAGCGGGCGACCGAACTGCTGCGGCGGGTGGGTCTGCGGGAGAACCCGCAGACCCCCGTCGCCGACATCGGCGTCGGCAAGCAGCAGCTGGTGGAGATCGCCAAGGCGCTGTCCAAAGAGGTGCAGTTGCTCATCCTGGACGAGCCCACGGCGGCGCTCAACGACGAGGACAGCGCCACACTCCTGGACCTCATCCTGGAGCTGCGCGAGCAGGGCATCGCCAGCATCGTCATCTCGCACAAGCTGGGCGAGATCCGCCGCATCGCCGACACCGTCACCATCCTGCGCGACGGCCGCACCATCGAGACGCTGACCGTACGCGAAAGCCCCGGCGACGAGCCCGAGTTGTCCGAGGACCGCATCATCCGCGGCATGGTCGGCCGCGACCTCGACCACCGCTTCCCCGACCGCACCCCCTACGAGGGCGAGCACAGCACAGCCCTGGAGGTCTCCGGCTGGACCGTACGGCACCCCGTCGACCAGCAGCGCAAGGTCGTCGACGACGCCTCGCTGACCGTGCGCCGAGGCGAGATCGTGGGCATCGCCGGGCTGATGGGCGCGGGCCGTACCGAGCTGGCCATGTCCGTCTTCGGCCGCTCCTACGGGCGCTACGAGTCCGGCACCGTACGGATGGACGGGCGCGAGGTACGCACCAAGACGGTGCCGGCGGCGATCGAGGCGGGCATCGCCTACGTCACCGAGGACCGCAAGCAGTACGGGCTCAACCTGCTCGACACCATCAACCGCAACATCTCACTGGCGTCGCTGTCCGGCATGGCGCGGCGCGGTGTCGTCGACGAGCACCACGAGAGCTCCGTCGCCGAGCGCTACCGCAAGTCCATGAACATCAAGGCCCCCACGGTCCACGAGCAGACCGGCCGGCTCTCCGGCGGCAACCAGCAGAAGGTCGTGCTCAGCAAGTGGATCCACGCCGATCCCGAGGTGCTGATCCTCGACGAGCCGACCCGGGGCATCGACGTGGGCGCCAAGTACGAGATCTACACCGTTATCGACGAACTCGCCGCGCAGGGGAAAGCCGTGCTCTTCATCTCCTCCGAGTTGCCCGAGCTGCTGGGGATGTGCGACCGCATCTACACCATGGCCGAGGGCCGCCTCACCGCAGAGATCGACCGTGCGGACGCCACCCAGGAAGTCCTGATGCGCCACATGACCCGGAACAGAAGCTGAGGCCCGCCATGACCACCACGACCAAGCCCAACACTCCGCCCGAGGACGCGCCGCCACCCGTGCAGGCCGCCGTACGGTCGGCGGGAGCCGTGCTGCTGGAGAACATGCGCGGCCATATGCGCCAGTACGGCATGCTCACGGCGCTCGTCTTCATCATCGTGCTGTTCCAGATCTGGACCGACGGCACGCTGCTGCTGCCGAACAACGTCTCCAACCTGATCCAGCAGAACGGCTACATCCTCATCCTGGCCATGGGCATGATGATCGTCATCATCGCCGGCCATATCGATCTGTCCGTCGGCTCACTCGTGGCCTTCGTCGGCGCCATGTCGGCGGTGATGATGGTCAAACACGATATGCCCTGGGTGCTGGCGCTGGTGCTGTCACTGCTGATCGGGGCGGTCGCCGGGGCCTGGCAGGGCTTCTTCATCGCCTACGTCGGCATCCCGTCGTTCATCGTGACGCTCGCCGGAATGCTGCTCTTCCGGGGCCTGACGCAGATCGTCCTGGAGGGCCAGTCCCTCTCGCCCTTCCCGGAGGGCTTCCAGAACCTCGCCAAGGGCTTCATCCCCGAGATGGGCCCCTACACCCAGTACCACAACCCCACGCTGTTCATCGGCCTCGTCGCGCTCGTCTTCCTGCTGCTGCGCGAACACCGGGACCGCAGGCGGCAGCTGACGTACGAGCTGGAAGTACTGCCCACCGGGCTGTGGGTCGCCAAGTGCGTGGCCCTCTCCGCCGCCGTCATCGCCTTCACCCTGACGCTCGCCAGCTTCCACGGCATCCCCGTCGTCATGCTGGTGATGGGCGGCCTGCTCATCGGGCTCGGCTACGTCATGCGCAACGCCGTCGTCGGCCGTCACGTCTACGCGCTCGGCGGCAACAAGGCTGCCGCCAAGCTCTCCGGCGTCAAGGACCAGCGGGTCACCTTCCTGGTCTTCGTCAACATGGGCGTCCTCGCCGCGCTCGCCGGCTGCGTCTACGCTGCGCGGCTCAACGCGGGCACCCCGCAGGCGGGCCTCAACTTCGAACTGGAAGCCATCGCCGCCTCGTTCATCGGTGGCGCCTCGATGAGCGGCGGCGTCGGCACCGTGATGGGTGCCGTCATCGGCGGCCTCGTCCTCGGCGTCCTCAACAACGGTATGTCCCTCGTCGGCATCGGCACCGACTACCAGCAGGTCATCAAGGGCCTGGTGCTGCTGGCCGCCGTCGGTTTCGACGTCTGGAACAAGCGCAAAGCGGGCCGCTGACCGCCCCCGCTGCGTGCGGGGCGCCCGCCCACCCGTCCCTTCCGGGGGACGGGTGGGCGGGCGTGTTCCGGCAAGGGGGTGCCCCTGTCCGAAGTGTGCGGGCTGCGGGCGCGTCGTGGTTGATCGCGCAGTTCCCCGCGCCCCTGACGGGGCGCAGCGCCCCATGCCGGGTACGCAAGAGGCGCCGGACAAGCCCTAGTGCTTTCTGCCCTTGCCCTTCTTGTCCTTTCCGCTCTTGCTGTGCCCTCCAGGCTTGGGCGGCGGCTGTTGAGACTGGGCGGTGGCCGCGGACTGCTGGGCGGCGCTTTGCGGCGGGCTCTGCCGGCGGGGCGGCGAGTCACCGCTGGTGTTGGACGACGAGGACGGGAACTTCGGCGAATCCCGGTCCGAGGTCGGGGGAGTGGTACGAGTGGCCCGATTGATCTGGCTGGGGTCCACCACTCCCGCCGAGCCACCCGGGACATGCGCGCGCTGCCAATAGGTGGCGTGGGCCTCCGGGTTGTTGTCCGCCGTGTACGAGTTGGTCCGCCGAGTGGCGTCGTTGTACCCGTACGTCGACAGGACCTGGCCGGTGCTGAAATCCCGCCTGCCGTCGGTGGCGCTGTGCGGGGAGTAGTCGTCGTAGTTCGGCTTGACGGCCACGCGTCCGTTGGTCCTGGGGAAGAGCTGGCCCACCCGGTCGGCGAGCATCTGCTGGCGCGTCTTGCATCCGTTGCAGGCTCCGGTGTCCGCGACGAGGTCCACCTGGACCGACCTCACTTCGTCCCTGTTGGTGACGCTTCGGGCCCGCTCTTCAGCCCAGTCCAGAGCCTGGACCTCCGCGTCGTTCCGGGACATCCGCATCTCCTGCGACCTGTTGCCACGGAGCGCGTACGTGCTGTTGGGGCCCGGTTGTGTGCCGCTGTTGAAGATCGGGGATTCCGCGAACTGTTGCCCGTTGATGTACATGATCGCTTTGAGGGTGACGCGTCCCGGTCGACTTGCGCTCATCACGTCGTCGAAAGCCCGTGCGCGGGCCGGCGAGGCGGCGCCGTATCCCCCTGTCGGGGTGGTCATGGCGGCTCCTAGGTGGTCCGGCGGTCCCAGGTGGACCGCGACTCGCCAGTTCCCACGGAGCGGCTCCCGGCCCGGTTCAACGGCATACGGAATCCGGAAGTTGTGAACCCTCCGCCGTACACATGCGTTGTCGTGGCCGGACGACGAACGTAGGAAGGAACGCCCATGCCCTCCCCAGAGCCGCCCCCGCCGGAGCCTCCGCCCGCCCCTCGTCCGTCATTCATCCTCTTTCTGGACGGGCCCGAGCACCAGGAGACGCTGCGTCGGCTGACCCTGTGGACGCATCACCTGCTGCTGCCCGTCTACGGCAGGGAGGTCACTTCCACCGCGCCCTGGTGTCCCCGCTGGTGGGAACACGAAGAGGCGGTGGCTCAGCTCCATGGCCTGTTCCTGGCCTGGCAGGAGCTGACCGGTCCGGATGCCGGGGCGTCGGGTCCCGCCATGTGGCACCGCGACTACCTGGGCCCCGTGATGGACACCCTGCGCGATCCCACGGGGCCCTTCGCCGGCTGCAAGCCGGGCAGCCACCGCGTCAAGCAGCTACCGCCCATCGACGCCGTCGACCCGTTCGGCCCGCCCCCTGGGGAGTCCTGACCGGCTTCAGCCCGCGAAGGGGGGCTGGGGGAGACCGTGGCCTGCGTCGGGGAGGACGAGGAGCGAACCGGCGGCCGCCGGGGGCGCGTCGAGGCCGACGCGGGCCGTGGTGATGTAGAGGTCGCGGAGGCCGGGGCCGCCGAAGGCGCACGCGGTGGGGCGCCGCACAGGAAGGGGAACCACCCGGTCCAGCGCCCCCTCCGGGGTGTAGCGCCGCACGGCGCCCCCGTCCCACAGCGCCACCCACACACAGCCGTCCGCGTCCACGGTCAGCCCGTCCGGACAGCCCGCGCCCTCCTCGACCGTGGCCAGTGGGCGCCGGCCGGCGACGGCGCCGCCCTCACGGACGTCGAAGATGTCGATGCGACGCGTGGGGGTGTCGATGTAGTACATCCGCTGCCCGTCCGGACTCCAGCCGGTGCCGTTGGAGACGGTGACGTCGTCGAGGACGGTGGCGGCCGTCCCGTCCGGGGCCAGCCGCACCAGCGTGCCGCCGCCGGGCGTCTCGTCGTAACACATCGTGCCCGCCCACAGCGCGCCGTCGGCAGCGACCGCCGCGTCGTTGCCGCGGCGGCCGGGCGACGGGTCGCGGTACAGCCAGGAGAAGCGGCCGTCGGCGTCGTACAGCCCCACGCCGTCCCGCAGGTTGACGACAAGCCCGCCGCCCGCGCGCGGCTTGGCCGCGCCCACATGCTGTTCGGTGGTCATCAGAGTGCGGTTGCCGGTCGCGGGATCGAAGGTGTGGACCCGGGCGCCGAGGATGTCCACCCAGATCAGCCGGCCGGCCGCCGGATCCCAGGTCGGTCCCTCGCCCAGTTCGGCGGATGCGTGGAGTGCGGTCTTGACTCCCGTCCCTGTTCCCATCACAGCCCCCTGTGGCCCAGCCGTTCGGACAACCGTACGGCGCCGCGCTGCGCCAACTCCGCCAGCTCCGCGCGGCGTTCCTCGCTCCACCGGATCAACGGTACGGAGATGGACAGCGCCGCCACCACCCGGCCGGAACGGTCCCGTACAGGCGCGGCCACACAGCTCACATCGGGGTTCGACTCGCTCTCCTCGACGGCGAACCCGCGCTCCGCGATCCGCGTCAGCTCCTCGCGCAGCGTCGCCGCGTCGGTGATGCTGTTGGGCGTCATGGCGCGCAGCTCGGCACCGTCCGGCAGCCTGGCCGCGAGCTCCTCGGAGGGCAGCGAGGCGAGCAGCATCTTGCCGACCGCGGTGCAGTGCGCGGGCAGCCGCCGCCCGGCGGCCGAGACCATCCGCACCGCCTGCGTGGAATCCACCTTCGCGACGTAGATGACGTCCGTTCCCTCCAGGATCGCCACATGCACCGTCTCCTCGCAGGTCTCCGCCACCGAGCGGGCCACCTGCTGCCCCTCCGCCGCGAGGTCGAGCTGCTCGGCGTACCGGCTGCCGAGCTGGTAGGCGCGCACCCCCAGCCGGTAGTGGCCCGCCTTGCCCGGGACGGGTACGAGGTAGGAGCGCGCGGTCAGGGTGCCGACCAGTTCGTGCACCGTGGTGCGGGGCAGCTGCAGCTTGCGCACTATGTCGGGTGCCGAGAGTGTGCCGTCCCCTTCCAGGAACAGCTCCAGAATGTCCAGCGCCCGGGTCACAGCGGGCACGAGCCGTCCCATGGCTCCTCCTGTTCCGTCCTGTTCGAAATTTCAACAACCGATCGAAGGTCCGAACAGTCTATCCGGGGGGCCCCAGGTGTACGAGGGGGCGTCGCGGTCCACCCGGAAGGTATGACGTACCCCAACCCTGACCCCGATCCGCAGCGCACCCCCGGGCTGGAGGAGGAGCGCACCCCCGGGCCGGAGAAGGAGCGCACTCCCGGGCCGGAGATGGGCGGACTGGTTCCGCCCGGCGAGACGCCGCCCGGGGAGGGCGGTCTGTCGGAGGCCGGTCCGCGCGAGACGCACAACCCGACCAAGGGCTGGAGCACGGTGCCGGTGGTTCTGATCGCCATCGTGGTGGCGGCCATGCTTCTCTTCTTCGTGGGTTATCTCGTCGGCCTGATGTGACCGGTCGGAGAGGGCCTACGGGGAGGGCTGTCATGCTCCGACGAGGGTGAACAGCGCCCCGTGCGGATCGGAGAGGGTGATCCGGCGTCCTTCGGCGACCTCTTGAGGGGCGGAGAGGACCGAACCGCCGTGCCGAGCGGCTTCAGCGAGGGTCCCACCGGGGTCCGCCGACCGGAACGAGACCTCCCAGCGGGGCCGGGCACCCGGGTCGGGGTCCGCAGCGCGGGCTCCGGGACGCAACGCGGCGTACGGCCACTCCGCGACCGCCCGCGGCCACCCCAGCAGGGCGCTGTAGAACTCCGCCACGTCGTCCGGATCGCACGTGCGCAGGCACAGCTCCGCGGGAGCGTCGTCGGCACCCACGTGCCACTCGGCGGGGGTCGCGCCCTGCCACAGCCCGAAGGCCGCGCCGCACGGATCCGCGCCCAGCACCGCACGGCCGCTCCCGGTCTCCAGCGGGCCCACGGCGACCGTTCCCCCGCGCTCCGCCATCATCTCGGCTCCCTTGTCCGCGTCCTCGACCAGGAAGAACACCGTCCATCGCGCGGGCAGCCCGCGGGCCGCCGCGGCCTCGTTCAGCCCGGCCACCGGCCGCCCCGCCACGGTGGCGACCCGGAACTCCGGCGCGAGGGTGCCGTCCTCGAAGGACCAGCCGAGCACTCCGTTGTAGAACGCCTCCGTCGCCCGCCGGTCGTGAGTCGTCAGACTGACCCAGCACGGCGCACCCCGTCGAACGGCCATCTCGCTTCTCCTCCGCAGCCACATGTCGCGGCGGCGGCCCCTTCGGGGGAGCCGCCGCGCAGAGTGCTCGGGTGCCCCGTCCGTATCACTGGCAAACGGCGGTGGCCGCGCTTCGACTACGGTGCGTCTGTCCCACAGCTACCCGCTGCGAACGGCCCTGACCTGCGATGACCTGCGAAGATGCCGTGCGGCGTGGTTTGTGTCACGGTGAAATCGGGCCGCTGGATTTCCGGCGGCACCACCTTCGGATCCTGTCCGGAAGCGGACTGGGGGATCGCTTCTCGCCTGTCTTACACAGCACCCATGTGAGACGTGGGAGTGAGCAGCCCATGAACACCACGCGGTTCCGCACCACCGAGGACGGCACCACCCCTGCCGTCCCGACCGAGGGCACGGACGCCACCGGCGCCACGGAAGCCCCATGCACCACGGATGCCGCAGACCCCGCGGACGCCGGGGGCGCAACGGACGCCGGGGACACCGCGGTCGCCGGGGACGCCACGGACGTCGCCGGGGACGCCACGGACGCCGTGGAGGGAGCCACCGCGTCCCACGCCCACCGTCGTACCCACCACGACGCACCCGACACCGCCGCCGACTTCGCCGCGTTGGTGAAGCTGCCCGAAGGCTGCCCCGAGCGTCAGCGGCTCCAGGACTGTGTGGTCACGGCCTGGCTGCCGATGGCGCACCGGCTCGCCCGCAAGTTCCGCAACCGTGGCGAGTCGCTGGAGGATCTCGAACAGGTCGCCGCGCTCGCGCTGGTCAAGTCCGTCGAGCGCTACGACCCGGCCCGGGGCAACGCCTTCGAGACCTTCGCCATACCGACGATCTACGGCGAACTGAAGCGGCACTTCCGGGACAACATGTGGGAGATCCACGTCCCGCGCCGCGTCCAGGACCTGCGCAACCGGGTCCGCGCCAGCATGCGGGAGCTGGAGCTGACCTCTTCCGGGCGCTCACCCACCGTCGCCGAGCTGGCAGCGCACAGTGGCCTCTCGGAAGAGGACACCCTCACCGGCATGGAAGCCCTCCAGTGCTTCAACTCCCTCTCGCTGGATGCGCCCGTCTCCTCCGAGGCCGGGGGCGGAGGGGATGGTTCCGGTGACGGGGCGATCTGCCTGATGGACACCCTCAGCTCGGACGAGAACGGCTACGACCACGTGGTCGACCGCGAAGCGGTCCGGTCCTGTCTGTGCCGGCTCCCCGAGCGGGAGCAGCGGCTGCTGTACCTGCGCTTCTTCCGTGAGCTCACCCAGTCGCAGATCGCTCGCCGGCTGGGCGTCTCCCAGATGCACGTCTCCCGCCTCCTCGCCGCGGCCTGCCGCCGCGTGCGGGAGGAGATCGAGGAGGAGCAGGAACCCCCCGCCAAGTCCCCGCGCGCCGCCGCCTGAGAGGGCGCGCCCGAAGGGGTCTCGTTCTCCGCCGGAAGCCCGGGTTCTAGCCTGTGCGCCAGCACGTTCGCGCCGGCTCACAGAGCCCGCTCACAGATCTGACGGAGAGAACGAGAATGACGGCACTGCCGCAGCCTTTCGACGAGTCGTTCCGTGCCATGCCGCACGCGGTGTACAACAAGCTGCGGGACGAGGCCGCCGTACACCGGGTCGCGCTGCCCGACGGCGCCGAGGTCTGGCTCGTCACCCGCGACGAGGACGTACGCGCCGGCCTCGCCGACGCCCGGTTGTCCGTCAACAAGGCGCACTCCACCGGTGGCTACCAGGGCTTCTCCCTCCCGCCCGCACTGGATGCGAACCTCCTCAACCTCGACCACGACGACCACATACGGCTGCGGCGGCTGGTCGCGCAAGGCTTCACCCCGCGGCGCACCGAGGCGATGCGCGCCGGGATCCAGGCGGTGGCCGACCGGCTCGCGGACGGGCTGGCGGAGCGGCTGGAGAGTGACGGAGTGGCCGATCTGGTGCGGGAGTTCGCCACCCCGCTGCCCCTGACCGTCGTCTGCGACCTGTTCGAGGTGCCCGAGGCGGACCGCCGGCCGTTCGCCTCCTGGGTGACGACGATGCTCGCGATGGAGAGCCCGCAACAGGTCGGCGAGGCGATCTCGGAGATGCACGACTTCCTGCGCCGGCTGGTGGCCGAGCGCAGGAGCGCGCCCGGCGACGATCTCCTCTCCGCGCTCATCGAGGCCCGCGACGAGGGGGACCGGCTCTCCGAGGACGAGCTGTGCTCCCTCGCCTTCCTCGTCCTGGGCGCGGGCATCGAAAACGTGCAGCACCTGCTGAGCGGGGGCTTCCTCACCCTGCTGCGGCATCCGAGGCAGCTCGCCGCACTGCGCGGCGACTCCTCGCTGCTGCCCGACGCTGTCGAGGAACTGATGCGGTACGCGCATCCGAACCTGACGGCGATCCGGCGGTTTCCCACCGAGCCGGTGGAGTACGGCGGGGTGCGGATCCCGGCCGGTGACACGGTGCTGTTTGCTCTCGCCGCTGCCAATCGCGATCCCTCTCGCTACGAGCAGCCCGAGCGGTTCGACATCCGCCGTCGCCCTGGGGGCACCTCCCGGCCGGAGGCTGGGGGAGCGCATCTGGCCTTCGGCCAGGGCATGCACTATTGCCTCGGCGCCCCGCTCGCCCGCATGGAGATCGGCCTGGCCCTGGAGACGCTGCTCAGCCGCTTCCCCTCCCTGCGCCTGGCTGTGGAGCCCGACGAACTCCGCTGGCAGACCTCCTTCCGCTCCCACGCGCTCCGCGAATTGCCGCTCAGCCGCTGAGGGGGTGCCCCTGCCGGTCGCTTGCGGGCTGCGGGTGCTCTGTGGTTGCTCGCGCAGTTCCCCGCGCCCCTGACGGGGCGCGTCCCCTGCGCTGTACGCAAGAGCCGAGGGCTAGCCCTCTTCGACGTGCTCCCGCAGCAGCGCCACGTCCTTCGCGGCCTGCGCCAGCAATCGGCGCATGGCCGCCTCCGCGGCGTCGGCGTCCCGGGCGCGTATGGCGTCCAGGACCGCGCGGTGGCTGGGCACCGGGTCGAGAGGGTGGTGGCCGGGCCCGTGTACGAGGCTGTCGCGGGCGGCCCGCACGGTGGAGATCACCATCTCCATGCGCTCCAGCAGCTCGTTGTGCGAGGCGGCCAGCAGCGCCCGGTGGAAGGTGAGGTCCGCCTCGACGGCCTCGGACGCGCCGTCGGTGGCCTCGCACATGGCCTCCAGGGCCCGCTCCAGCGCGGCGAGGTCGGCGTCGGTACGGCGCTCGGCGGCCAGCCGTACCGCGGCGGGCTCCACGATGCCGCGCACCTCGTCCAGATCGCGTAGCAGTGGCGGGCCCGCGTCGGAGGCGGCGGCGGTGGCGGACTGGAACTGCCAGCGCAGCACGTCCGCGTCCAGCAGGTTCCAGTCGGTGCGCGGGCGTATGAAGGTGCCCCGCTTCTGCCGGGCGTCGACCATGCCCTTGGCCGCCAGCACCTTCAGCGACTCGCGCAGCGCGGTGAGGCTGACGCCCAACTCGGCCTGGAGCGCCCCGAGATCGAGGGTGGCGCCCTCGCGGAGGGCGCCGCTGAGCACCCGGTGGGCGAGGGCTTCCACGGTCTGTCCGTGTACGCCCCGCGGCGCGTAGCCCGCCATCGGGACCTCCTGTTGTTTCCCCCGGTACGCCTGCTGTTCCTCCGGCGTTCGGGCCGATCTCATCCCGGCGACGACTTTACGACGCCCCCCGACAGTCCACGATCTCGGGCGGATTGCCGTCAAGGAACTATTCATAAATAACGAGTTCTTGTACGGTGCGGCGTCATCACGGTCTCCGCTCTGCCCGGCATCCAACTCGTCGCAGGGGGCGCAGCATTCATGACGGCAGCCGACCACCGTTCCGGAAGCAGCTCCGGCATCCGCACCTTCGAGCCCGCCCGTCTGCACTTCGGCGGCGACTACAACCCCGAGCACTGGCCGGAGGAGGTGTGGGCCGAGGACATCCGGCTGATGAAGGAGGCCGGGGTCACCATGGTCACGGCCGGGATCTTCTCCTGGGGGCTGGTCGAACCGCGGCCCGGCAGCTATGACTTCGGCTGGTTCGACCGCGTCATGGGCCATCTCGGCGACGCAGGCATCCAGGTCTGTCTGGCCACCATGACCGCCTCTCCGCCGCCCTGGCTGAGCCGGCAGCACCCGGAGATCCTGCCCGAGACCGCCGACGGCGTCCGCAAGTGGCCCGGCTCCCGGCAGCACTACTGCCCCTCCAGCCCGGTCTACCGCACCCGCGCCGTCCGCCTCGTGGAACAGCTCGCCACCCGCTACGCCGAGCACCCGGCGCTGGCCCTGTGGCACATCGGCAACGAGTACGGGTGCAGCAACCCGGTCTGCTACTGCGAGGTGTCGGCCGCCGACTTCCGCCGCTGGCTGCGCGAGCGCTACGGCACCGTCGAAGCCCTCAACGCGGCGTGGTCCACCACTTTCTGGTCGCAGCGCTACGGCGACTTCGAGGAGGTGCTGCCGCCGCGTACGGCGCCGACCCACGCCAACCCCACCCAGCAGCTGGACTACGCCCGCTTCAGCGACGACGCGCTGCTGCAGTGCTATCTGGCCGAGCGCGAAGTGCTGCGCCGTATCACCCCCGACGTCCCGGTGACCACCAACCACATGCCGCACCACAAGCCGGTGGACCCGTTCCGCTGGGCCGCGTACGAGGACGTCACCGCGCTGGACTACTACCAGGAGCCGTACGACAGCGAGACGCACATCGACGCGGCAGCCGCGTTCGATGTGACGCGCTGTGCCGGGGGCGGACGGCCGTGGCTGCTGATGGAGCAGGCACCCGGCGCCGTCAACTGGCGGGCCCGCAACAGCCCCAAGCCGCCCGGTGCGATGCGGCTGTGGAGCTGGCAGGCCGTCGCACAGGGCGCCGATGCGGTGCTCTACTTCCAGTGGCGCCAGTCCCAGGGCGGCGCCGAGAAGTTCCACTCCGCGATGGTGCCGCACGCCGGGACCGACACCCGGATCTTCCGCGAGGTCAGCGCGCTGGGCCAGGAACTGGCCACGGTGCCGCAGCTCGCGGGCACCCGCTGCAGTTCCGAGGTGGCGCTGCTGGCCGACTGGAACAGCTGGTGGGCGCTGGAGCAGGGCTCGCACCCCTCCTCGGCCCTCAGCCACCGCGAGACGCTGCTGCGCCACTACAGGCCGTTCTTCGACGCCGGGGTGCCCTGCGACATCGTCCCGCCCGACCGCGCGCTCAGCGGCTACCGGCTGGTGGTCGTCCCCAATCTGTATCTGATGAGCGAGGAGACCGCGGAGCGGCTGACCGCATACGTACGCGACGGCGGTCACCTGTTCGTGTCGTACTTCACCGGCATCGCCGACGAGTGCGACCGCGTCCACCTGGGCGGCTATCCCGCGCCGCTGCGCGAGGTGCTGGGGCTGCGGGTCGAGGAGTTCTGGCCGCTGGACGAGGGCGCCCGCGTGCTGCTGCGCGGTGAGCTGAGCGGCCAGGCCGATCTGTGGTCGGAGGCCATCGATCTCGAGGGGGCCCGTGCCGTGGCCACGTTCGGGGACGGCGAGTTGACCGGGCGGCCCGCACTGACCCGGCACGCTTTCGGGGACGGCATGGCCTGGTACGCGGGCACGCGCCCGGAGCCCGGGGTGATGCGGACCTTGATGGACCGGGTACGGGAGGAGGCCTGTGCCGCGCCCCTGCTCGCCGACCTGCCGCCCGGGGTCCAGGCCACCGCCCGCGAGGGCGGGGACGGACGGTACCTGTTCCTGCTCAACCACGGTGAGACGGCGGCAACGGTGACGCTCCCGCACCTCGCGCGGAACCTGCTCGACCCCGGGGCCGAGCCCGCCGCAGCCGTCACCCTTCCTGGCCGCGGCGTCGCGGTGCTGAGCGCCCCGTAAGGGGCGCGGGGAACTGCGCGATCAATCATGGGGGTACCTCCCTGCTCGAAGAGCTTGGGGGAGCGCCCGCAGCCGGACAACTACCCGTCATGCAACGGCGGGCAGCCGCCAGCGGGTCAGCCCCTCTCTCGGAAGTGCTCTGACAAGGAGGTCGGATGCCCACCCGAAGAAAGCTGCTGGCGGCAACCGCTGCCGCGGCGGCCATCCCCGCGATAGCGGCCTGCGGTGAGCAGGCGGGCGCGGCCCGGATGACGAAGCAGACCCGTCGCACTCCCGGACGGCGGGTGAACCTCGTCTTCTGGACCTGGGTCCCACTGCAGAAGGCCGCAGCGCTGTGGAACAAGCAGAACCCCGACATCCACGTCACCGTGCAGACGGTGCCCGCCAACACCTCCGGCGGCTACCAGAAGATGCACGCCGCTCTCAAGGCCGGTGACCCGCCCGATCTGGCCCAGATCGAGTACTACGCACTGCCGGAGTTCATGCTGGTCCGCGGCTTGACGGACCTCAGCAAGTACGGTGCCGACCGGCTCAAGGACAGTTACGTCGACTGGCAGTGGCAGCAGGGGGTGTTCGCGGGCCGGACCTATGCCATGCCGCAGGGCTCCGGGCCGATGGGCTTCTTCTACCGCGCCGACCTGTACGACAAGTGGGACCTGGAGGTTCCCCGCACCTGGGACGAGTTCCGGCAGACGGCACTGAAGATCAAGAAGCGTTCCGGCGGCTCCTACATCACCGCGTTTCCGCCCGTCAACGCGCAGTGGTTCGCCTCCTTCCCCTGGCAGCGCGGCGCCCACTGGGTGCGTACCGAGGGTGATACCTGGATCGTGGATCTGACCAGCGAGGAGTCGCTGCAGGTGGCCGACTTCTGGGACGGGCTGATCCGGGACAAGCTCGTAGCGACGATCCAGGACTCGCAGGGCTCCTTCTTCAAGGGCCTGCAGACCGGGCAGCTCGCGAGCTGGCTCGGCGCCCAGTGGCAGGACGCCCTCATCCGCGGCAACGCGCCCGGCACCAAGGGCAAGTGGCGGGTGGCGGAGCTGCCCCAGTGGGAGCGGGGTGAGCACGCCTCGGCGAACTGGGGCGGCTCCTCCACCGCGATCCTGCAAGGCACCCGGCACCCCGAGGAAGCGCTGAAGTTCGCCCACTGGCTCAACACCGATCCCGCCAGCATCAAGCTGCTGGTGGAGGCCGGATACGGCTGGCCCTCCGCCAAACTGGACCTGAAAGAGTCCCCGTTGGGCAAGCCGGACCCGTTCTTCGACGGCCAGGTCTACAACGAGGTCTTCCAGGTCTCGGACCGCAACGTGGACACCAGCTGGCGCTTCTCGCCCACCACCACCCAGTCCTACGCACACATCCAGGACAACATCGGCCGGGTCGTCGCGGGCCACGGCACCATTGGTGAAGCGCTCGCGGACGCCGAGACCAAGTTCGTCGACGATCTCAAGGCCAAGGGCCTGGACGCGAGGAGCGCCCGATGACGACGTCCAGCACAGGGAGAAAGCCCGAGCGTCGCCGGCGCAGCGCGCGGCCCGACCGCAAGGCGTGGACGTTCCTCGGCCCGTTCCTCGCCGTCTACGTCTTCGCGATGATCCTGCCGATCTGCTACGCGATCTACCAGAGCCTGCTGACAGTCGAACGCTCGGGCCCGCTGGGTCTTGGTGAGCCGTCCGTCGAGTTCGCCGGGCTGGACAACTACGCGCTCGCCCTCGAGCAGACCGCGTTCCTGGAAGGCTTCGGCCGCGTGCTGCTGTTCGGCGTCGTGCAGGTGCCGGTGATGCTGGTGCTGGCCCTCGTCCTGGCGCTGCTGCTCGACCAGGTGAAGGACCGCTGGGCCGGGCTGCTGCGGGCCACCTATTTCCTGCCGTACGGCATTCCCGGCGTCATCGCCACCCTGCTGTGGGGCTTTCTGTACGTACCGGGGATCAGCCCGATCAACGACCTGCTCGGGGAACTCGGCTTCCAGCCGGACTTCCTCGGCTACGACAGCATCCTGTGGTCCATCGCGAACATCGTCGTCTGGGAGTTCGCGGGCTACAACATGCTGATCATCGTCGCCCAGCTCAAGTCGATCCCCCAGGAGCTGTACGAGGCGGCCAGGATCGACGGTGCGGGGCCGTGGCAGGTCGCGCTGCGCATCAAGCTCCCGCTGGTGCGCCCTGCCCTCATCCTCACCTGCGTCTTCTCCATCATCGGCACCATGCAGCTGTTCGCGGAGCCGCTGGTCCTCAAGAAACTCGCACCTGTCGTGACCAACGACTTCACGCCGAACCTCAGCGCCTACTTCGACGCCTTCGCCAACGCCAACGTCTATCTGGCAGCCGCCAAGTCGGTGCTCCTCGCCGTCGTCGCGATGGTGCTCTCCTTCTCCTTCCTCAGCCTGGTCAGCCGCAAGCGGAAGGATGACCGATGAGAACGCTGCGTCCCGGACGGATCCTGCTCGTCGCCTTCCTCGCGCTGGCCGCCGGCTACTTCCTGCTGCCCGTCTACTGGCTTGTCATCGCGGCCACCAAGTCGAACGAGAGCCTCTACGGCAGCTTCGGGCTGTGGTTCGACAACCCGAGGCTGTGGCACAACCTGTCGCAGATCTTCACCTACAACGGCCACATATACCCCCGCTGGGCACTCAACTCCCTCTTCTACGCGGGCGTCGGCGCCCTCCTCGCCACACTGCTGTCGGCCGCCGCGGGCTTCGCCCTGGCCAAGTACCGCTTCCGGGGCCGCGAGGCCGTCTTCAAGTGTGTGCTCGCCGGTGTGCTGCTGCCGTCCACGGCGCTGGCGCTGCCGCTCTATCTGATGTTCAACAAGATCGGGCTGACCAACACTTACTGGGGTGTGCTCATCCCCAGCATCGTCAGCCCCTTCGGCGTCTATCTGTGCCGCATCTACGCCGAGTCCGCCGTGTCCGACAACCTGCTGGAGGCCGCGCGGGTGGACGGTGCGGGGGAGGAGCGCATCTTCTTCACCGTGGTGCTGCGGCTGATGACCCCGGCGCTGGTGACGGTCTTCCTCTTCCAGTTCGTCCACATCTGGAACAACTATTTCCTGCCCCTGGTGATGCTCTCCGACGAGCGCAAGTACCCGATCACCCTGGGCCTGGTCGCGTGGAAGGAGGCCGCGGACCGGGTTCCCGAACTCACCCAGTACACCGTCGGGGGCGCGTTCGTCTCCGTCATCCCGCTCGCCGTTGCCATGCTCGTCCTCCAGCGGTACTGGCGGACGGGACTGACCGAGGGAAGCGTGAAGGAGTAGCAATTGCGGATCGCCAGGGTCGAGACCTTCGCTGTGCCGCCGCGCTGGCTGTTCTGTCGCATCGAGACCGACAGCGGACTCGTCGGCTGGGGCGAACCGGTGGTGGAGGGCCGCGCGGAGACCGTACGCACCGCCGTGGCCGAACTCGCCGAGCAGTTCCTGCTCGGCGCCGACCCGCTGCGGATCGAGGACCACTGGCAGCTGATGACCAAGGGCTCCTTCTACCGCGGCGGGCCCGTCCTCTCCTCCGCCGTAGCCGGCCTCGACCAGGCCCTGTGGGACATCGCGGGCAAGGCGTACGGCGCACCCGTGCACCAGCTCCTCGGCGGGCCGGTGCGCGAGCGGGCCCGCGCCTACTGCTGGGTGGGCGGCGACGAACCGGCCGATGTGCGCGAGCAGGTGGCGGCGCAGGTGGCGGCCGGTTTCACCGCCGTCAAGATGAACGCCTCCGGGCGCACCGACCGGCTGCCCACCACCGCGGCGCTCGACGCCGTCGCGGCCCGCGCCGAGGCGGCCCGCGAAGCCCTCGGGCCCGACGGTGACTTCGCCGTCGACTTCCACGGCCGGTTCTCCGTCGCGGGCGCCGTCCGGGCGCTGTCCGTACTGGAGCCGTACGGGCCGATGTTCGCCGAGGAGCCCGTACTGCCCGAGTACACCCATCTGCTCGGCCGGGTGACCGAGGGGACCACCGTCCCGATCGCCACCGGGGAGCGACTCTTCTCCCGTACGGACGTGCTGCCCGCGCTGCAGGCCGGCATCGCCGTGATCCAGCCGGACCTCTCGCACGCGGGCGGCCTCTCCGAGGTACGGCGCATCGCCTCGCTCGCCGAGACCTGGGACGTCGCGGTCGCCCCGCACTGCCCGCTCGGACCGCTGGCGCTGGCCGCCAGCCTCCAACTGGCCTTCTGCACCCCGAACTTCCTGATCCAGGAACAGTCCATCGGCATCCACTACAACACCGGCGCCGAACTGCTCGACTATGTGGTGGACCGCGAGGTCTTCCGCTTCCAGGACGGACATCTGCTCCGCCCCACAGGCCCCGGGCTGGGCGTGACCGTCGACGAGCGGGCCGTGCGCGAGGCCGACAGCAAGGCCGAGAGCTGGCACAACCCCATATGGCGTCACCCGGACGGAGGGTTCGCCGAATGGTGAGCTCACCCTGGGGGGTGGTGCTGCCTCCGGGCCGCGGCTGAAAACCTTCCACTCTGGCAGCCGGGCGTCCAGCGTGGGCCCTGACAGATGTCAGGGCCGATATAGGATGCCCGCGGCCGAAGGGGGAGGCTGATCATGGACACGGTCATCGTTCAACTGCCGGACCAGCCGGGAAGCGACGCCGGCGAGTTCGGCGACCGGCCGCGTCTGCTGCACCTGGGGCCCGGGGAGACGGCGGACTTCGGCCGCGGCGGGGCTGACAGCCCGGTAGAGGTCGCGCTGTCCGATCCGGGCGTCTCCCGGCACGCGGGCCAGATCACGGCCGCCGAGGACTACTGGCGGCTCTCCAACTACAGCGGCAACGTCACCTATGTGGTGGAGAACATGGAAGGCGCCGGGGAGCACATCAAGGTGGCGCCGGGCAGGCTGGGCGCGCCGGTCCCGTTCGAGTTCTCCCGCGTCGTGCTGCCCTCCCGCGACGGCGAGGTGCACTTCAAGGTGTTCGCACCGGAGCACATGTATCTGGACACCGGCGTCGGCGTCCGCTCCGGGGAGCCCACCCAGAGCCCCTTCGCGCTGGACCAGACCTCCAAGTACTTCCTGGTGCTGCTCGCCCTGTGCGAGCCCCGGCTGCGCGACCCCTCCAGCGGGGCCATCCCCGGCGTCAGCGAGGTCCTTGAGCGGCTGCGCCCCGTGGAGGGCTGCCAGGACCTGACGCGCTCGGCCGTCAACTACCACATCGAGTACCTGGCCACGGTCAAGCTGCGGCTGCGCAACGACGACGAACGCGCCACCGGCACCAACCACAAACGCGCCGAACTCGTCGCCCTCGCCCTCCGCTTCGACCTCGTCCGCGAAGAACATCTCGCGCTGCTGCGGCCCGCGCGGGGCGAACGCAAGGGGCACAAGGAGAACGCAGCGCATGGCTGACGGCGACGCGACCGGCCGGATCGACCTGCCCGCCGGCTACCGGGTGGGGGACTGGGAGCTGACCGGCCCGATCGGCGCGGGCAGTTGGGGCGTCGTCTACGCGGCACGTGGGACGACGGACGGTACGCAGGCGGCGGTGAAGTTCCTGCCGACCCAGCTGTTGCCCCCCGGGCAGCGCGAGTCCATGGCGGAGCTGGTGCGGCGCGAGGTCCGCTTCAGCCTGGAGACCCGCCACCCGAACGTGGTGCGTACCCACGAAGCGCTCACGGTCCACGACGCTGACCGGCCCGATCTGGACGGTGCGACCGCGCTCGTCATGGACCGCGCCGAGCGCAGCCTCCAGGAGCTGCTGACCCCCGGCACCGGCGAGGGCCCCGCGCCGCTGCCGGACGCGGCGCACATCCTCGCCGGGGTCGGCGCCGGGCTGGCCCACATCCACGAACGCGGCTGGGTGCACGGCGACCTCAAACCCGGCAACGTACTGCTGGCACCCGGCGGCGAAGTGTGGCTGGGCGACTTCGGGCTGACCGTCGAGCTGGACGGCACCCACGCCTATGTGCCGCCGCTGGGCTCCCTCGACCACGTACCGCCCGAGTGGTGGTCCGACCGCGAGGGCGGGCACAGCGTGGTGCGCCCCACCGCGGACATCTGGGCCTTCGGAGTGCTGGCCCACCAGGTACTCACCGGCGGACTGCACCCCTTTCCCGGCAGCACCCCGCGCGCCCGCGCGCTGGGCGC
Source organism: Streptomyces sp. 8N114 (assembly GCF_052245835.1). NCBI lineage: Bacteria > Bacillati > Actinomycetota > Actinomycetes > Kitasatosporales > Streptomycetaceae > Streptomyces > Streptomyces sp. 8N114. The sequence goes on from NZ_JBQQBT010000004.1 coordinate 99,948, forward strand.
CCAGGCATACGCACGCGGTAACGCCGAACTGCGTCTCGACAACAGCGTCCCGCAGGGCTGGCGGGAACTGATCGCCGACTGCCTCAAGCCCGACCACACCTCCCGCGCGGCGCTGGACGCCGGTCAACTCGCGGCCCGGGTACGGGAACTGGAAGGCACCGGCCGGGCGGGAGGGGGCCGTTTCGGCAGCCGGTTCAGCTTCGGCAGCCCGTTCCGCTCCGACCGCGGGGGACGTCGGGGCGGCTGGAGGAGCCGCCGCCTCACCATCATCGCGGCAGCCGTCGCCGTCCCGCTCGTCGCCGCCGGCTCGGTCTTCCTGCTGCGGGCCGACGACGACCCGACCTCCTCCTCCGGGGGCGAAGCGCCCAGCGCCTCGCCGTCCGTACCCGGCGCCATCCCCGCCGACTCCGACGTGCCCCGCAAGCTGCGCCCGGTCATCACCAAGGCGGCGCTCAAGTGCGCCGAGGACGAGGTCACGCCGGCCTTCCTCGCCGCCATGCTGAAGGCGGAGAGCGGCTTCGACGCGAACGCCAGACGGCCCAGGACCGACGAGTACGGCATCGCCATGTGGACGCCGTCCGTCTTCAAGGGATGGGCCCAGGACGGCGACAAGGACGGCGACAAGAGCTATATGTCGCCGCCGGACGCCATCGCGGCGATGTCCAGCTTCGTGTGCTGGCTCGACCAGCAGTACAAGGAGAAGGGCATGCGCAAGGACCTGCCCGCGCTGATGGCCGCCGGCTACCGCACCAGCTCCCGTACGGTCATCGAGGCGGGCGGCGTCCCAGAGCGGGTGCGGCCGCATGTCAACCGCGTCGAGCGCTATCTGAAGCAGTACTCCAGCTGAGGCCGTGCAGCCCTGAAGCCGAGGCCGAAGCCCTGAAGCCGCCTGCCCACGGGGCGCAAGCGGCTCAGGGCGGCGGCCGCTCACGGGGGACGGGCTCGCGCGAGGCTCCACCGCGCTACCCGGCCCCCATGCCCCCCGGACGCCGACCCGTCAGCTTCCCGCACGTCGGCCGTGGGCCAGCACGGCCGCCGCGTTCGGGCGGGTTCTGCTCGACGGGTCCCGGGCCGGGCCGCTCGTCAGCGGCCCGGCCCGTTGTGCTCCACCCTAGGAAGAGGCAGGTCCAGCGGGTACCTGACGTATGTCAGGACAACGGGACCGGACGGAACCGGAGGATCCAGCGGATGAGTTATCCCGGTCGGCAGGCGCCGCGGGCGCCCGATCTGCGTACGCTCGACGCGGCGCTGACCGAGTGCCGGGCCTGTCCGCGACTGGTGGAGTGGCGGGAGGAGGCGGCACGCGTCAAACGTCCGGCCTTCCGGGACTGGGAGTACTGGGCGCGGCCCGTGCCCGGGTTCGGCCCGCCGGACGCGCGGATGCTGCTCGTCGGCCTGGCTCCGGCCGCGCACGGAGGCAATCGGACCGGGCGGATGTTCACCGGTGACCGGTCCGGTGACGCTCTCGTCGCGGCGCTGTACGACCTCGGCCTGGCCTCGCAGCCTGCCTCCACCCACCGCGGCGACGGGCTGCGGCTGCACGGGGTGCGGTTCACCTCGCCGGTGCACTGTGCGCCGCCCGCCCACAAGCCCACCCCGGCCGAGCGGGACACCTGCCGCCCCTGGCTGGTACGGGAGCTGGAGCTGCTGCACCCCACGGTGCGTACCATCGTCGCGCTCGGCGCCTTCGGCTGGCAGGCCCTGCTGCCGGTGTTGGCCGCCGGCGGCTGGCGTGTCCCCCGTCCCCGCCCCGTGTTCGGACACGGTGTCCGGGTCGAACTTCGCCCCCTCCGGGCGGATACGGCACCGCTGGCCGTGTACGGCTGCTACCACGTCACGCCGCGCAACACCTTCACCGGCAGGCTGACCCCCGCCATGCTGCGGGATGTGCTGCGCACGGCGGCCCGTGAGGCGGGGCTGGCGACCCGGTGAGGACGCCTCAGCCGGCGGCTTCAAGCAGCGCGTCCAGCACCGGGCTGATCAGCGGATGCTCCTCGGCCCCGCGGCGCACGGCGGCGAAAACCCGGCGCGTGGGCGGGCTGCCCTCCACGGGCTGTACGGCGACCCCGGCCAGGTCGGTGCCGAGCAACGCCGACCGCGGCACCAGGGCAACGCCCACCCCCGCGGAGGCGAGCGCGACGACGGCGCTGAAGTCGTCGGAGAAGTGCTCCATGGTGGGCTCGAAGCCCGCATGTTCGCAGGCGAGCACGACCACGTCGTGGCAGGGGTTGCCGGGGAAGGGCCCGATCCAGGTGTCCTTGGCCAGCTCGTCCAGCGGCACCCGGTCGGCGTCGGCCAGCCGGTGCCCCACGGGCACCACGGCGTCGAACGGCTCCGCGTACAGCGGCAGCCGCGTCAGCCGGGGGTCGTCCGGGCTGGGTGCGCCCCGGTACTCGACGGCCACCGCCACATCCGTCTCGCGGTCCAGCACCATCGGCAGGCTCGCGTCGCCCTCCGCGTCCTGGACCCGCACCCGGATTCCCGGCGCCGTACGGGCCAGCCGGGCGAGGGCGGGGGCGACCACCAGGCCGATGCCGGTGGCGAAGGAGGCCAGGTCCACCCGGCCCGCGGCGCCCGAGCCGTACGCTGCCAGCTCCGCCTCGGCCCGCTCCAGCTGGGCGAGGACCAGATTGGTGTGCGAGAGCAGGATCTCCCCGGCCGGGGTGAGCCGTACGCCCTTGGTGCCGCGCTCGACCAGCCGGTGGCCGGTCTCCTGCTCCAGCGCGGTCAGCTGCTGGGAGACGGCCGAGGGGGTCAGATAGAGCGCGGCGGCAGCGGCGGTCACCGTGCGATGGTCGGCCACCGCACGGAGGATGTGCAGCCGCCGCGCTTCGATCACGCGACCGATTCTCCCCCAGTCGTCTTCGCGAGCTCTGCCCGGGATGCGACGAACGCGTCGACCGCCCGGTCGACGTCCTCCGTGGAGTGCGCCGCCGACAGCTGCACCCGGATCCTGGCCTGCCCCTTCGGCACCACCGGGTAGGAGAACCCGATCACATACACCCCGCGCTCCAGCAGCAGCTCCGCCATCCGGGCCGCCTCGGCGGCGTCACCGATCATGACGGGCGCGATGGCGTGCTCGCCGGGGAGGATCGTGAAGCCCTCCTCGGTCATCCGGCGGCGAAACAACTCGGTGTTGGCCTTCAGCTTCTCCCGCAGGTCACCGGCCGACTCCAGCAGGTCGAGCACCTTCAGCGAGGCCGCCGCGATCACCGGGGCCAGGCTGTTGGAGAACAGATACGGGCGCGAGCGCTGGCGCAGCAGCGCCACGATCTCCGCGCGGGCCGCCACATAGCCGCCCGAGGCGCCGCCCAGCGCCTTGCCGAGGGTGCCGGTGATGATGTCGATCCGGTCCATGACGCCGTGCAGCTCCGGCGTTCCGCGCCCGCCCTCGCCGACGAAGCCGACCGCGTGCGAGTCGTCCACCATCACCATCGCGTCGTAGCGCTCGGCCAGGTCGCAGATCTCGGGCAGCGGTGCGAGGTAGCCGTCCATCGAGAAGACGCCGTCGGTGACGATCAGCCGGCGCCGGGCGTCCTGCGCCTGCTTGAGCTGCTGCTCCAGGTCGGCCATGTCGCGGTTGGCGTAGCGGAGGCGGCGGGCCTTGGACAGCCGGATGCCGTCGATGATCGAGGCGTGGTTGAGGGCGTCGGATATGACCGCGTCCTCGGCGTCGAGCAGCGTTTCGAACACGCCGCCGTTCGCGTCGAAGCAGGACGAGTAGAGGACGGCGTCCTCCTGGCCGAGGAACGCCGAGAGCCGCGCCTCCAGCTCCTTGTGCACCTCCTGGGTGCCGCAGATGAAGCGGACCGAGGCCATCCCGTAGCCCCAGCGGTCCAGCGCCGCGTGCGCCGCGGCGAGCACCTCGGGGTGGTCGGCCAGGCCCAGGTAGTTGTTGGCACAGAAGTTGAGCACCTCACCGGGCCGCCCGCCCGCGGTGACCTCGACGGTTGCGGACTGCGGGGTGCCGATCACCCGTTCCGGCTTGTGCAGCCCGGCCGCGGTGATCTCGTCGAGGGCGGCGCGCAGCTCGTCGCGTACGGAGTCGAACATGCTGTCAGGTCTCCAGGGGATAGAACGAGAGGGGGCTCAGCTGGTCCAGTCGAGGACGACCTTGCCGCCGCGCCCGCCGGCCGCGTCGTCGAAGGCCGCGTCGAAGTCGCGGTAGTCGTACCGGCCGGTGATCACGGGGCCGAGGTCGAGGCCGCCCTCCAGCAGCACCGACATCGCGTACCAGGTCTCGAACATCTCCCGGCCGTAGATGCCCTTGATGGTGATCATCGAGGTGACGATCCGGGCCCAGTCCACGGCGAACTCCTCGGCGGGGAGCCCGAGCATCGCGATCTTCCCGCCGTGGGTCATGTTGGCGAGCATGTCGCGCAGGGCCACCGGGTTGCCGGACATCTCCAGGCCCACGTCGAAGCCCTCGCGCAGTCCCAGGGTGCGCTGGCCGTCGGCGATGCTCGCGCCGGCGACGTTCAGGGCGAGTGAGGCGCCGACCTTGCGGGCCAGCTCCAGGCGCTCCTCGCTGACGTCGGTGACCACGACGTTCCGCGCCCCGGCGTGCTTGGCGACCGCCACCGCCATCAGCCCGATCGGGCCCGCGCCGGTGATCAGTACGTCCTCGCCGACGAGCGGGAAGGAGAGCGCGGTGTGCACGGCGTTGCCGAACGGGTCGAAGATCGCCGCGATATCCGGGTCCACCGGGCTGCGGTGCACCCACACGTTCTCCGCGGGCAGTGCCACGTACTCGGCGAAGGCGCCGTCCCGGCCGACGCCGAGTCCGACCGTGGCGCGGCACAGGTGCCGGCGCCCGGCCAGACAGTTGCGGCACTTGCCGCAGACCAGATGGCCCTCGCCGCTCACCCGGTCGCCGGGCTCGATGTCGGTCACATCCCGGCCGGTCTCCACGACCTCGCCGGTGAACTCGTGCCCCACCACCAGCGGCGCGGTCACCGCCTGCTGGGCCCAGCCGTCCCAGGCGCGGATGTGCAGATCGGTGCCGCAGATACCGGTCCGCTCCACCTTGATCAACACCTCGCCGGGGCCGGTGGCGGGCTCCGGCACATCGGCCAGCCACAGCCCCGGTTCGGCCTTCTCCTTGACCAGTGCCTTCACGCCACGGCTCCTGTCGTCTCGCGCCACGGCAGGGCGAAGCAGGGCCGGTAGGCCCTGTGCCCTGGGACGGGGTGGGGCGGCGCTTTCCGCGCGCACCGCCGGGACAAACGTGCCGTACGGGGGCTCCAGGGTCCATCGAGGATTTCTTAACCGCGCCCGCAGCTTCCCTTCACACGCCGCTGTCCCGGCCCCGCGCAGGTCCCGGTTCCGGCCTGCACGGGGTCCGGTTCCGGCCCCGCACGCGGTCGTGCGGGCGCGGTCGCGAGCTGCGGAGTTTCGCGTTATATGTGACGTATGGGCGAGAACGGCAGGCGGCTCGTACCGCCCATCTCCCCGATGACGGCCCGCACGGTCGATGTGCCGCCCCGCGCGCCCGGCCTCGCGTACGAGGCCAAGTGGGACGGCTACCGCGTACTGCTCTTCGCCCGCCCCGACGCGCCCCACCTCCAGTCGCGGCGCGGGAACGACCTCGGCCCCGGCTTCCCCGACATCCTGCGGGCCGCAGCGGAACTGGGCGAGGAGGCCGTCTTCGACGGGGAGCTGGTGGTGATCGAGGAGGGAGCCGTCAACTTCGCCGCGCTCCAGTCGCGGGCCCAGCGCACCGGGCGCCGCGCCGAGTCCGCGGCCGCCGCGCACCCGGCCCACTTCATCGCCTTCGACCTGCTGCAGCTCGGCGACGAGCCCACCATGGCCCGCCCCTACCGTGAGCGCCGGGCCCTGCTGGAGGAGATCTTCACCCGCCGTGACCTCCAGCCGCCCTGGGCCCTGTGCCCGATGACGACCGACCCGGACCGGGCGAGCGAATGGCTCGACCCGGCCTGGGGCGCGGTCGGCGTCGAGGGCATGGTCGTCAAGGGACTGGGCCAGCCCTACCGGCCCGGCGAACGCGGCTGGCGCAAGCTGCGCGCCCGCGCTACCGCCGACGCGCTGGTCGGCGCGGTAACCGGCCCGCTGACCTCGCCCGATGCCCTGCTCCTGGGACGTTACGACGCCGAGGGCGAACTCCGCATGGTGGCCCAGAGCGCGCCCGTCACCAACGTCCTCCGCCGCCAACTCGGCCCCCTGCTCACCCCCGCAGGGCCCGACCACCCCTGGACCCACGTCCGCTTCCGCTCCGGCTGGGGCACCCGCGACATCCTCGCCCACCGCTGCGTCGTCCCCGAACTGGTCGTCGAGTTCGAGGCCGACGTCGCCTTCGACGCGGGCCGCTGGCGCCACCCCGTCCAAGCCCGCCGCGTTCGCGCTGAGTTGGCCCCGGACGATGTCCCCCGCTTCCCTGCGGGGTCGGTGGACTGACGCGACTGCGGCCTCACTCTTCTTCCCGCCGCAGCGGTGCTCAGCCACGAGCTACGTGACCGGCGGTGCCGAACCCAGCTGTAACGATGCACTTGCGCCCACCGGGGGGAAGAGCGCCGTAACCTTGCTCGGCTAGGGTCCCGTGAGGGCCGGGCGGCCCGACGCACCGTCACACAGGGAGGGCAGCCACGATGCCAAGGTCGTCGGACGGGGCGGAGGCCCCGGACGAGTTGCGGCGGCGGCTCGGGGTACCGGACGCCGTGATCATCGGCCTCGGCGCCATGATCGGCGCCGGGGTCTTCGCGGCGCTGGCGCCCGCCGCCCGCGCCGCCGGGTCGGGGCTGCTGCTCGGTCTCGCGGTGGCGGCCGTCGTCGCGTACTGCAACGCGACGTCCTCCGCACGGCTGGCGGCCCGCTACCCGACCTCCGGCGGCACGTATGTGTACGGCCGTGAGCGGCTGGGCGAGTTCTGGGGATATCTGGCGGGGTGGGCGTTCGTCGTCGGCAAGACCGCCTCGTGCGCGGCGATGGCGCTGACGGTCGGCTCGTACGTATGGCCCGCGCAGTCGCACGCCGTCGCGGTGGCCGCCGTGGTGGCGCTGACCGCCGTCAACTATGCCGGGGTGCAGAAGACGGCCTGGCTGACGCGGGCGATCGTGGCCGTGGTCCTGGCCGTCCTCGCCGCCGTCGTGGTGGCCGCGCTCACCGCGCAGGGTGCGGCGGCCGACCGGCTGGCGCCCGGCGGCGACGTCTCGGCCGGCGGTGTCCTCCAGGCGGCGGGACTGCTGTTCTTCGCCTTCGCCGGGTACGCCCGGATCGCCACGCTGGGGGAGGAGGTGCGCGATCCGCGGCGCACCATCCCCCTCGCCGTCCCGCTGGCCCTCTTCCTCACCCTGGTCGTCTACGCGGCCGTCGCGGCTGCTGCGCTGGCGGTGCTGGGCCCCGAGCGGCTGGCCGACGCCACCGCGCCGCTCGCGGACGCCGCGCGGGCCGCGGGTGCCGACTGGCTGGCGCCGGTGGTGCGGGCGGGGGCCGCGGTCGCCGCGCTCGGTTCGCTGCTCGCCCTCGTCCTCGGCGTCTCCCGCACCACGCTCGCCATGGCCCGCGACCGCCATCTGCCGCCCGTGCTCTCCGCGGTCCACCCGCGCTTCGGGGTCCCGCACCGCGCCGAACTCGCGGTCGGCGCCGTGGTGGCCGTGGTCGCGGCGACGGCCGACGTACGGGGCGCCATCGGGTTCTCCTCCTTCGGCGTGCTCCTCTACTACGCCGTCGCCAACGCCTCGGCGTGGACCCTCACTTCCGCCGAGGGCCGTCCGCCCAGGATCGTGCCCGCCGTCGGGCTGGCGGGCTGTCTGGTGCTGGCCTGCGCGCTGCCGCTGCCGTCGGTCGTCTCGGGTGCCGCCGTCCTCGTCCTCGGCGCGGGCGTCTTCGGGCTGCGCCGTCTCCTCGGCGCCCGTACGGGGCGCTGACGAGGATCCGTTCGTACGCCGCGATTGACCTGTCCGGAGCAGCACCGCGCGCACGGTCCGGGCACTCGGTGCAGCGTGGAAGCAGCGTCAGCAGCAATCGAACCGAAGGAGTTCCCATGCGTCGCTTCCCCCTCCCGTCACGCACCGCGACCACCATCGCCGCGCTCACCGTCACAGCCCTGGTCCCCCTCTGCGGAGTCGCCCAGGCCGCCCCCGCCGACCATGCGCCGGGGACGACCGCGTCCACCCCGGCACCGGGCGCCGATTCCCAGCCCGGCTCCCACTCCGAGGGTGGCTCCCACTCCCAGCCCGGTGCCCATTCCGAGCCCGGCTCCCACTCTGAGGGAGGCGCCCACTCCCAGCCCGGCGCCCACTCCCAGCCCGGCGCCCACTCCCAGCCCGGCGCCCACTCCGAGGGCGGCTCCCGGCCGCTGAAGATCGGCAGCCGTGACGGCCTCCTCGGGCTCGGCTTCCTCGGCCTCCTCTGACACCGGTCCCGGCCCCACCCCGCGCCGAACCGCTCGACTGCCGCTGTGCAGCGAGCGGTTCGGCGTGCCCGAGGCCGGTCTGCGGTCTCGTTCTCCCGTCAGCCGACGGCCGGCGGTTGCCAGTCGGCGTGCCGCAGCACGGCCCGGAGCGTGGTACCCGAAGGCGCGAGCCGCATCGCCGTGTTGCGCAGCGCCACGGCCACCGGATGGGACAGCTGCTGTCCCAGTCGACCCGCCTGCCGGGCGGCGCGGGCGACGGCCTGGCTGCGGGGGCGCCGCTCGGCGTCGTAACGGGCCAGTGCCGCTGCCACCTCCGGTGCTGCGGCCAGCGCGGCGGCCAGCACGACGGCGTCCTCCAGCGCCTGACAGGCACCCTGCCCGAGGTTGGGCGTCATCGCGTGAGCCGCGTCGCCGAGCAGGGCGACGCGGCCCGCGGCGAACCGCGGCAGGGGCGTGACCAGTTCGCTGATGTCGTGGTGCAGCACGGCCTCGGGGCGGGTGGTGGCCAGAAGTTGGGGGATCGGGTCGTGCCAGCCTCCGAACCGACGGCGCATCGCGGCGAGCGTGTCCTGGTGGCGGACTCCGGGCCGTGCGGTGAGGACCGCATGCCATTCGGCCCGGCCGTCGGTGAACGCGATATGGCCGAACTCCGCTCCGTCGCCCCACGTCAGCTCGAAGTCGGTCCCCGTGTCCACCGGGCCGTCGCTGATGGCGCGTACGACCGTCGAGCCGCTGTGCACCGGGCCCGGATGGTGCGGGAAGAGAGAACTGCGCAGCCGGCTGTTGACCCCGTCGGCGGCCACCACGAGGTCCGCTTGCAGGACGGTGTCCCCGAGCGGCAGCCGTACCCGGTCGTGGTCCGGATCGTCCTCGACGGACCGCACCTCCTCGCCGGTCACCAGCACCGTGGACGGCAGCGCCTCGCGCAGCGCCAGGTGGAGTGCGGTGCGGGGTATGCCCATGATCGGCGTGCCCAGCTTGCGCTCCAGCGCCGCCCCGTCCATGCGGGCCAGCAGCCGGCCGGCCGGGGTACGGGTGCCGCCCCTGTACTGGGGCCGGGCCGCCTCCCGCACCGGGGCGCCGACTCCCAGCGCGTCCAGGGCGCGCATGCCGTTGGCGTGCAGGGAGATGCCGGCGCCGGCGTCGGCGAGCACCGGGGCGCGCTCGACGACCGTCACCTCCCAGCCGATACGCCGCAGACCGATCGCGGCAGCCAGTCCCCCGATGCCGCCGCCGACCACGACCGCGCGGTGTCCCATAGAAGCCTCCTTCTACATCTGTAGAAGGAGGCTACATCGGCGCTTCTACAGGTGTAGAAAGAGGGGGTGTCCAACGACAGCCGAGCCGAAGACAGCCGTACCGAAGTCAGCCGCAGCCGAGACAGCCCCGCCCGAGACAGCAGTACCGACCGCCGGGACCGCCGTACCGTTCTCGCCGACGCGGCCATCGAGGTACTGGCCGAGAGCGGGATGCGGGGCCTGACCCACCGTGCCGTGGACCGGGCCGCCGGACTGCCGCCCGGCACCACCTCCGCGTACTGCCGCACCCGCCAAGCCCTGCTGACCGCGCTGGTCGCCCGCCTGGTGGCACGTGACCAGGCGGAGCTCGAAGAGGGCGGGCGCCGGCTCCCCGTCCTGCGCGACGCGGACGAACTCGCCGGGGCGCTGGCCGGGTTCGTCCGACGACGGCTGACGGGGGAGGGCCGCCGCCGGACGCTCGCCCGGTACGCCTGCACGGTCGAGAGCGTGCACCACCCCGAGCTGCGCGAAATCCTGCTGCCCCGCGAGAACGCCGCACGGGACGCGGTACGCGCCTTTCTGGCAGCGCACGGGGTCACGGATCCGGAGACGCGCACCCTCACCCTGCTGGCCTGCGTGGACGGGCTGGTCTTCGACCGCCTGGTGAACGGCGGAGACGTCGCGGAGGAAGAGCTGCGCGGGCTGGTCACGACCGCACTGCGGTAACCCGGCGCGTCTGTCACGAGATCGGGTACGGCTTCCGTCTCCCGGGCCGCGCGGTGTGCGCCGCCCTGGCGTGCCTCGTACTGGCATGGACGGCGACCCGGCCGGCGGGCGGGGCGGGGAGCCTGTCGCATGCCGGGGCCCGCCGTGTCCCCCGGAGGAGGGAAGCGGCGCACCAGGCTGCAGGTGACGCTCGTTCCCAGGTCGGCAGCGCTCCGAGCCGAGACCTGGGAGTCACGATGCGCGCGAAGTTCTCAACCATGCTGGCCGCCGGAGTGCTCACCGCCTCCACGATGCTGGGCGCCGCCGTCCCGGGTACCGCCGTCGCGGCCCCCGCCCCGGTCTCCGCCCCGGCCCTTGTTCCTGCCTCCGCTCCGGCCGACTCCGCCGTGCGGGCCGAGGCCGACCGCCTGATGGAGCTCAGCTACCAGGAGTTCGCGAAGGCCCGCCACGTCGCACCGTTCAACTGGACCACCGACGGTTGCTCCGTACCGATCGGCCTCGCCCCCTACCGCGAGGTCTTCCGTCCGGCCTGCGTCCAGCACGACTTCGGATACCGCAACTACGGCCGCGACCACGAGCTGAAGCTGGACCCCACCCGGAAGACGAAGAACTGGATCGACGGCCGCTTCCGCACCGAGATGCGGCGGATCTGCGCCGACAGGTACCCGGAGCAGCGGCGCCGCCACAACTGCCGCAGCGCGGCCGAGACGTACTACCTCGGGGTGCAGATCGGCGGCGACGGAGCGTTCTTCTAGGGCTTGCCCGGCGGATGTTGCGTACCCGGCGTGGTGGGCTGCGCTTGCCCACCCTGCGCCCCTGGGGCGGACTGCCCAAGCTTCGCAGCACGGGGGGACGCGCCCTCGCCCGCGAAACGGTCGGCCGGGCGCAAAGTCCTTCCGGGAAGCGGGAGCTGGGGTGTTCGCCGGGTCGCGGGGGGGCGGCTGGGGCATGCTCGGCGGGGGAGCCGGGCAGCGGGCCGGCGGCACGGAGGGGGCGTTCATGGGATGGCGGAGCGAGAAGTTCGGGGCGTCGCACGAGGGGTGGGCGGGAGCGCTGCTGGCCGACGGCAGTGAGCCCGGACCGGCGTATCTGGATGTGGGCAGCGGCCCCCGGATGGCGGAGACCACCGAGTGGTGGGCCTACGACGGCAGGCTGAGCTCCCGGCCGCGGGCCGCCTGGGCGCGGGCGGCGTGCGCGTGCGGCTGGCGGGGCGAGCGCCGGTTCCCCGTCGAGCCGGACCAGTTGGGCGGCCGGGGCGACTTCGACGACTCCGGAGCGCGGCAGGAGTGGAGCCGGCACATCCGTGAGGTGGAGCTGCGCTCCGTGCCACTGCCGGTGGGACTGGCGGAGAGGCTGGAGCAACTGGGCGACGAGTTGTTGGCGCTGGCCGACCAGGCGCCGCTGGCCGCGGTCCGTGCCGTCGGCGAACTGGAGCGCCTCACCGTGGATGTCGGTCATCTGGCGGCCCAGAACATCCACGCCGACCAGATCCCGTGGCACGCGGCGGGGGAGGCGTTGGGCCTGAGCGCACGGGAGGCCAGGTCCCGGATCGTCCGCTACAGCCTGCGGCGCTGAGGAGCAGGTGTGACGGGCTGCGGAGTGGCGGTGGCAAGGGCGAGGCGTTCGACGGGGACACACTGGTGCTCGTACCCGACCGGGTGCTGCTCCCCAAGGGCGTGGTGAAGGACCACGCGGTGCTCGTCCGGAGGGCGTCTTCCGCGAGATCGGCGGCGCCGCCCGGCTCACCGCCGCACACCCCCGTCGATGTGGCGGCGCCGGCCAAGGGGGCCGAAGCAGCCGGCATCCGCCGCGCCGCCGAGGTGGGCCGCGAGGTGGTCCGCCGCGCCGACATCCACCGCGTCGAGCCGGTGCCGGGCGGGGTAGGCCGACTCGGCTCCGCCGGACGGCCCGGCGGTGTCCGCGCTCCCTCAGCGGGCGGCTGCTCCCTCAGCGGGCGGCCTCCTCCTGGAGTTCGCCGGACTCCGTGGCCTCCTGGACGGTGTGCCGGAGGATGTCGCAGGAGTGCTGGGCCTCGTCCATCAGCCGGGTGGCCTCCGCCAGGAGGATGCCGTACGGGCGGGAGGGGTCGCCGAGCGGGATCTGCCTGGGGCACTCGACCAGTTCACCGTGCTTCTCCTGCGCCGCCTCCGTCGCCCGCCGCAGCTCGTACACCTGGCTGGTGAGCCGCCGGGCATCGATGTCGCAGAAGTGCCGGACCACTCGGGCGACGGCCTCCAGGAGCGCGGCGTAGTCCCGCAGGAAGCCGCGGCACTCCTCGCCGCTCTCGTCCTGCGGCCAGTGGTGCAGCGTCCGCGCCATCGACGTGAGCTGGTAGGTGACGCGTTCCAGCGCGTCGACCAGTTCCTGGTAGCCGGAGAAGTCCTCGTGCCCGGAGCGGCCGGGAAACAGCAGCCGCGGGTTGTAGTACCTGCTCTCCACCGCCATGTGCAGCGCCGAGCGGGCCTGGCCGACCAGCGGTCCCAGCGTGGTGGCGCGCTGTCGCCAGTGCCAGGTGGTCTCCTCGTCGAGGGCGCCCTCGCGCAGTGCGGGGGCGATGTCACTGATCAGATCGCACATCGAGTGGGCCAGGGCGCGAATGCCTTCCTCGGCGCCGCGGTAGCGCATCGGCGGCAGCACCGTGACGTTGATCAGTACGCCGATCCCGCAGCCGATGCCGACGAGTTCGAGGATCTGGCCGAGCTGTTCGACCCGCTGCGGGTTGTCGGTGGCGGTGACGAAGGTGGAGAAGGCGAAGAACGCGGCGGTCGCCACCTGGGTGCCCTGGGAGCCGAGCCGCTGCCAGCGGCCGATGGTCATCGCGATCAGCGCGACCACCACGAAGGTCAGCAGATCGGGCCCGGCCAGCAAACCCAGCACCCCCTGCACGCACACCCCCGCGCAGACGGCGGCCAGATAGCGCAGCGCCTGGAGCAGCGACTGATAGATGGTCACCTGCATGATCAGTACGGCGGAGAACGGCGCGAAGGCCGGCGTCTGCGCGGCCATCAGATCGTGGGCCACGAACCAGGACGCGCCGGCCGCCAGGGTGCTCTTGCCGATGAGCTCCAGGGTGTGCCGCTCGTGTCCCGCCGACGACTTCGCGCGGCTCAGCCATTGCCTGGCCCGTGTCCACCTGCTGTGCTGCGATGCCGCGTGGCCGTCGTCGTGGGACACCTTCGTCTCCTCGGTCATCGGTGGCTCTCCTCATCGCGTCATCGTCGTCCCCTGCGCTCTCCCGGCGGGTCTGCCCGGCAGGTGGCGGAGTGCCCGTTATTTCCTTCCCACCGTGTGTGGCGGCGGTCACTGTGCTGGTTTCCGCGGGTTACGGAACACAGCGCGACGGCGGCCGGTCCGCTCTCCCGGCGCATCTTGGCTGGTGGTATGGGGGGCGAACCTCTTCACGTCGCCAGATGTTTGCCAACTTGTTCATACAGGTGGCTTCCCTGGTTGTTGGTGTTCTTGAAAGACTCTGCCGCGTCCGACGATTCCGAACACGCCCTGCGAGGTCAGCAGAGACATGCCAGAACTCAACCGGCGCCGGTTCCTCCAGATAGCCGGCGCGACCGCGGGCTTCTCGGCCCTCTCCGGCAGCATCGAGCGGGCCGCCGCCATCCCCGCGGCCCGCCGTTCCGGCACGATCGACGACGTCGAGCACATCGTCGTGCTGATGCAGGAGAACCGGTCCTTCGACCACTACTTCGGCACCCTGAAGGGTGTCCGCGGCTTCGGCGACCCGCGCCCGGCCGCACCGACCGGGAAGCGGACGGTCTGGCAGCAGTCCGACGGCAACAAGGACGTGCTGCCCTACCACCCGGACGCCGAGAACCTGGGCATGCAGTTCATCGCGGGCCTCAACCACGACTGGGCCGGCGGCCACCAGGCATGGCACGAGGGCAAGTACGACCAGTGGATGCCGGCCAAGGGCACCGGCACCATGGCGTATCTGACCCGGAAGGACATCCCCTTCCACTTCGCCCTCGCAGACGCCTTCACCATCTGCGACGCCTACCACTGCTCGATGATCGGCGCCACCGACCCCAACCGCTACTACATGTGGAGCGGCTACTCCGGAAACGACGGCGAGGGCGGCGGCCCCGTCCTCGGCAACGAGGAGGCCGGGTACGGCTGGACGACGTATCCGGAGCGGCTGGAGCAGGCCGGTATCTCCTGGAAGATCTACCAGGACATCGGCGACGGCCTGGACGCGGAAGGAAAATGGGGCTGGATCGAGGACGCCTACCGGGGCAACTACGGCGACAACTCACTGCTGTACTTCAACAAGTACCGGAACGCCGAGCCCGGCGACCCGCTCTACGACAAGGCCCGCACCGGCACCGACGCCAAGAAGGGCGACGGCTTCTTCGACATCCTCAAGGCCGACGTCAAGGCCGGCAAGCTGCCGCAGATCTCCTGGATCGCAGCGCCAGAGGCTTTCACCGAGCACCCCAACTTCCCCGCCAACTACGGCGCCTGGTACATCTCCCAGGTACTGGACGCGCTCACCGCCAACCCCGAGGTGTGGGCGAAGACGGCGCTGTTCATCACCTACGACGAGAACGACGGATACTTCGACCACGTCGTCCCGCCCTACCCGCCGGCCTCCGCCTCCCAGGGCCGTTCCACCGTGGACACCGCGCCCGACTACTACCAGGGCGGCGTCTCCGGCTACGCGCCCGGTCCCTACGGCTTCGGCCAGCGCGTGCCGATGCTGGTCGTCTCGCCCTGGAGCACCGGCGGCTATGTGTGCTCCGAACTGTTCGACCACACCTCCATCATCCGCTTCATGGAGCGCCGCTTCGGAGTGCACGAGCCCCACATCTCTCCCTGGCGGCGGGCCCTGTGCGGCGATCTGACCTCGGCGTTCGACTTCACCCTCCAGGACACCGAACCGGCCGAACTGCCGGACACCGACGCCTACGAGCCGCCGGACAAGGAGCGGCACGAGGACTATGTGCCCAAGCCGCCGGCCAAGCCGGTGCTGCCCAAGCAGGAGGCGGGCTCCCGGCCCACCCGTCCGCTGCCGTACGCCCCCCTGGTGGACGGCGCGGCCAAGCCGGCGGAGGGGAAGTTCACCCTCACCTTCGGCGGCGGCAAGTCAGCGGGCGCCTTCTTCCTCGTCACCTCCGCCAACCGCACCGACGGCCCCTGGACCTACAGCACCGAGGCGGGCAAGCAGCTGTCCGACACCTGGAACACCGCCCATTCCGGTGGTAGCTACGATCTCACGGCCCACGGCCCGAACGGCTTCCTGCGCACATTCAAGGGCCCGGGCAAGCAGCCCGGCCCGGAGGTGACGGCGCGGCACCTCGCGAAGAGCGGCGACATCGAGCTGACCCTCACCAACGCGGGCGACACCGACTGCGGTCTCACGGTGGCCAACGCCTACGGCGGCGCCAAGGAGACCCACAAGGTGCGCGCGGGGGCCACGGTCGTGCGCACCGTGAGCCTGCGGGACAGCAAGCGCTGGTACGACCTGACCGTCACCTCCGACACCGACGCGGACTGGCAGCGCCGCCTCGCCGGCCACGTCGAGACCGGTGAGGTTGGCGTCAGCGACCCGGCCACGCTGACGGACTGACACCTCTCGCCGCCTCGCCCCACCCGGAGTCGCCCCCTGCCGCACCCGGTATTCCTGCCCCGCCCGGAACGGCTCCGGGCGGGGCAGGAAAAGGGGGAACTCGTGTGCGGCGGTCAGGTGAATCCGCAGCGTTCCGCGCTGTATTCGCAGCATCGGGGGCAGATGCCCGTGCATGCCACCGAAGAATTTCCTTCCCCCCGCGCGTAAGGCCCAGGCGCCCGCCCTCGCGCTCCTGTTGCTGCTCGGCCTCGCCGAAGCCGTACCCTCCCAGGCGCTCGCCCCGCACTCGGCGGGGGAGGACCAGGCCGAGGAACGAGCCTGCTCCATGAGAACCGGCCCGCAGCAGCGGGAGGTCGAGAGATATCTGGGCCTCCCGGTGGACGGCCGGCAGTCGCAGCGGGACTGCGCGGCGATCCAGCGGTTCCAGGAGCAGGAGGGCGTGCTGCCCGCGGACGGCTTCGCGTCCCCCGCCACGTATCGGGCGCTGTACGCGCGCTGGGCGGCGGGGCATCCGGAGAAACTGCTGGCGGACAAGCACTGTCGGCCGGCCCGCGGCCGGGTGGTCTGTCTCGATCTGACCCACCAGGTGATGTGGCTGCTCAAGGGGCGGAAGGTCGTCCTCCGCGCGATGCCCGCCCGCAGCGGCGCCCGCGGGTACGAGACGCGCACCGGACACTTCCGCATCCTGCGCCGGGTGCGGTACGACTATTCGGTCCTCTACCGCCAGCAGATGCCGTTCAGCCAGTACTTCAGCCGCGGCCAGGCTTTCCACGGCACGCACAAGAACATCTACAGCCCGCCCGGCTCCCACGGCTGCGTCAACCTCCGCTACGAGGACGCGGAAAACCTGTGGAGATGGCTGCGGATCGGCGACCGCGTCCGTATCTGGGGCCGCAAGCCGGCGGCGTGACGGGCCCCTCCACAGGTGCTGGGGCGGATCAGGGTCCGAAAGCGCGCTCCCTCGCTTGACAGTAAGCGACTCAACTTTTATGCAAGATGTAGAGGCACCTGGAGAGCGGCAATGGTGGGGGACGCAGGAGAGGAGACTGAGGTGGCACGCGCAGTCGGAATCGATCTCGGTACGACCAACTCGGTGGTCTCCGTCCTGGAGGGTGGCGAGCCCACCGTCGTCACGAATGCGGAAGGCGCCCGGACGACGCCCTCGGTGGTGGCGTTCGCCAAGGGCGGCGAAGTGCTGGTAGGGGAGGTCGCCAAGCGGCAGGCCGTGACCAACGTGGAGCGCACGGCACGCTCGGTGAAGCGGCACGTGGGCGAGTCGGACTGGCGCTTCCCGGCGTCCGGCAGCGTGGACGGCAAGCAGTACACCGCACAGGAGATCTCCGCGCGGGTGCTGCAGAAGCTCAAGCGGGACGCGGAAGCGTTCCTCGGGGACGAGGTGACGGACGCCGTCATCACCGTGCCCGCCTACTTCAACGACTCCCAGCGCACCGCCACCAAGGAAGCGGGCGAGATCGCCGGGCTGAACGTCCTGCGGATCATCAACGAGCCGACCTCCGCAGCCCTCGCCTACGGGCTGGACAAGGAGAACGACCAGACGGTCCTCGTCTTCGACCTGGGCGGAGGCACCTTCGACGTCTCGCTGCTGGAGATCGGCGAGGGCGTCGTCGAGGTGAAGTCCACCTCCGGCGACACTCATCTGGGTGGTGACGACTGGGACCAGCGGGTCGTCGATCATCTGACGAAGCAGTTCAAGAACAGCTACGGCGTCGATCTGGCCCAGGACAAGATGGCGGTGCAGCGGCTGCGTGAGGCGGCCGAGAAAGCGAAGATCGAACTATCCGCCACGACCGAGACGACGATCAACCTGCCGTACATCACCGCCTCGTCCGAGGGGCCGCTGCACCTGGATGAGAAGCTCACCCGGGCGCAGTTCGAGCAGCTGACCTCGGACCTGCTCGAACGGTGCGAAGGCCCGTTCCACAGCGCGGTCCGGGACGCGGGGATCAGCGTCTCCGACGTCGACCACGTGATCCTGGTCGGTGGTTCGACCAGGATGCCCGCGGTGACGGACCTGGTGAAGAACCTCACCGGCAAGGAACCGCACAAGGGCGTCAACCCGGACGAGGTCGTGGCCATCGGCGCCGCCCTCCAGGCGGGCGTGCTCAAGGGCGAGGTCAAGGACGTCCTGCTGCTGGACGTCACCCCGCTGTCCCTCGGTATCGAGACCAAGGGCGGCGTCATGACCAGGCTGATCGAGCGGAACACCACGATCCCCACCCGGCGCTCGGAGATCTTCACCACCGCCGAGGACAACCAGCCCTCGGTGAACGTGCAGGTCTTCCAGGGCGAGCGGGAGATCGCCGCGTACAACAAGAAGCTCGGCATGTTCGAGCTCACCGGGCTCCCGCCGGCGCCCCGTGGCGTACCGCAGATCGAGGTCGCCTTCGACATCGACGCCAACGGCATCATGCATGTCTCCGCCAAGGACCAGGGGACAGGCAGAGAACAGAAGATGCAGGTCACCGGCGGCTCCAGCCTGCCGAAGGACGAGATCGACCGCATGATGCGGGAGGCCGAGCAGCACGCCGACGAGGACCGCCGCCGGCGCGAGGCCGCCGAGACCCGCAACCAGGCCGAGACCCTCGTCCACCAGACCGAGAAGTTCCTCGCGGAGAACGAGGACAAGGTCCCCGCGGACACCCGCTCCGAGGTCGAGGCAGCGGTCGGTGACCTCAAGGAGAAGCTGAAGGCGGAGTCCGCCGACAGCGACGACACCGCGGCGATCCGCGCCGCCACCGAGCGCGTCAGTACGGTCAGCCAGAAGCTGGGCCAGGCCATGTACGCGGGAACCCAGCCCGGTGCCCCCGGCCCCGACGGCGCGGGCCCCGCCGGTGGCGGCACCGGCGGGGAGGAGGACGTCGTGGATGCGGAGATCGTCGACGACGAGAAGGGCGGCTCGCGCTGAGCCGCCGCCGAGGGGGTGCCCCTGCTCGACGTTTGCGGGGTGCGGCTGCGTCGTGGTTGCTCGCGCCCACGCGGCGGAGCCGCACATGAACTCAGTCCCGCGCCCCTTACGGGGCGCGTCCCCCTGCTCGAAGAGCTTGGGGGAGCGGGGTGGGCAAGCGCAGCCCTCCATGCCGGACGAGCTCAGGAGTCGACGGCAAGCCGCACGCCGAGGCCGACCAGGACCGCGCCGGAGATCTGTTCCATCCGGCGCCGTACGGACTGCCGCCGCAGCACTCCGCCGACCCGCCCGGCCAGGGCAATCAGCGGGAGGTACCAGATCAGGTCGACCACGACCCATATCACCGAGAGGGCGAACAGCGTCGGGAGGACGGGTGCGCCGTCGGGCACGAACTGCGGCAGGAAGGAGACGGCGAACAGGCCCGCCTTGGGATTGGCGAAGTTGGTGACCAGCCCCTGCCAGAAGGCCCGCCGGTACGACACCGGGGCCGTCTCCGCCGATTCCCCGACCGGCCCTGCGACCCGCCGCGCCTGCCACAGCGCCCGCGCCCCCATCCAGACCAGAACAGCTGCGCCGGTGATCCGTATGACGTCGTAGGCGACCTGCGAGGCCAGCAGCAGGACCGAGAGCCCGCACGCCGCGGCGAGGCCCCACAGCAGTACCCCGCACTCGTTGCCCAGCACCGCGGCCATGCCGGTCCGGCGGCCGTTGACCACCGCACGGCGCAGGATCACGACCGTGCTCGGCCCCGGAACCATGGCGATCAGAAAAGCCGCACCGACGAACGCGGCCAGTGAAGTCAGCATCGGGCCAGCATCGTCAAGCGCTGCCGACCCCACAAGGCATTTCGCCCGGGCGGCCAGCGAGGGGCCCACGCTTACCCCAACCAAGGTGGTCGCGGGCGGCGATGCGGTTGTCAGCGTGCGGCCTGGGGTGGGTTGGTGTTGCGGACGAAGACGGGCTTGAGGTGCTTCTCGGGCAGGGCGTCGGGGAGTTGTTCCCAGTCGAGGACGCGGGAGACGACGCGTTCGGGTGCGACGGTGCCGGAGGTGGCGAGGTCGAGGGCGTCGGGCATGTGGGCGCGGACGTTGTCGCGGGCGATGCGGAGGCTTACGCCGGTGAGGTACATGTCGAGGAGCGGCAGTTCGCCGGGGCGGAAGTGGTTGCCGGCCGACTACGACGCACCCCCACCCGATCAGCCGGCGCCCGCGCCGGCGGTGGTCTTCGCGGTGCAGCTTCCTGCCTGGTCACCGCAGGGGTGACCAGGCAGGGAGACACGATTCCCCCTCGGCTTGGGCCATGGGGTGTTTCGGCACTGTTTCAGTACAGGCTCACAGGAAGTTGTCCCGTATCTGCGTCACCACCATCGCGACGGCGAAGAAGCCGTAGAACCCGATGGCTACCGCCATTCCGCCGAGCCTGGCGCCGCGCAGGCGGATTGCGCTGGGCAGGTCCCTGGTGTTCAGGCGGACCAGCAGGATCGAGTAGAGCAGGGTCACCACGGACGCGGCGCAGGTGGAGACCACGAGCAGGGCGATCGGCTGGGTGAACCCGGCCAGCAGGATGAACGATCCCAGGATGATCTCGCCCCACACCACGGCGAGGTAGAGCCGGGGTTCGGTCCAGAAGGCGGAGTTCGGGAGATAGCTGCGCCGGAGGAAGTCGGCGGCCACACGGCCGATGACGTCGAGGAGTCCCATGGCGGCCGCCCACAGCGACACCGTGACGATCGCGAAGAACAGCAGCTTGAGCCACTCCCCGACTTGATCGCTGAGAATGTCTCCC
This sequence comes from Streptomyces sp. 8N114, assembly GCF_052245835.1. Taxonomy (NCBI): domain Bacteria; kingdom Bacillati; phylum Actinomycetota; class Actinomycetes; order Kitasatosporales; family Streptomycetaceae; genus Streptomyces; species Streptomyces sp. 8N114. The sequence continues at coordinate 120,572 of NZ_JBQQBT010000004.1, forward strand.
TGGATGTTGAGGAATTCGGGGCTGGAGTCGAGGTCGTCGCGGCCGAAGAGCGTCTCGTACGCCAGCAGGCTCATGATGGTGATCGTTACGACGCAGACGAGCGAGAACGTCATGACGTGCTCGGCATTCGCGCGCTTCCACCAGATCCTCCAGCGGGCGAGGTTGGCCTCGTCCTGCGGGAAGGCGTATCGGTCGGTGCCTGCGGCCTCCTCCTGGCCGGTGATCGGTGAGACGAGGCGGGGGACGTGGGCGCCCATCCCGTACCTCTTGTCGCGTATCCAGTTGCTCAGCACCAGGTTGTGCACGCCCCCGGCGCCGGCCGCTCCGATCGCGCTGAGCAGCATGGTGAAGGTGACGCCGTCCGGGATCTGCCCGAAACCGGTGGCTGTCTCCCTGGCTCCCTCGCCCCAACTGGTGGCGGAGATCACGAATATCACCACGATGGCCAGGAAGAAGAGGGTGAGCCCGACCTTGACGACCTCGACCCGCTCCACTGTCCGGTAGATGACCTTTGATGCCGAGAGCAGGACGCCGATGGCGCCCAGCGCGATCACTGTCACCCAGACCGGATCACCGCCGCCGACGAGGTATGTGAACACCGTGGAGCCGCTGGTGGCCCAGCCCGGCCAGACGTACTGAAACGCGCCGGCCAGGCAGATGGCGATCCCCCAGCCCTTCCACCACCGGGAGAAAGCGGCGACGACGGTCTGACCGGTGGCCAGTGTGTAGCGCTCGATCTCCATGTTGATGACGGTCTGGACGACCAGGGTGGTGAGGGCGAGCCACAGCAGACCGAGGCCGCCGATCGAGGTGAGGTAGGGCCACAGGATGATCTCGCCGGCAGCCAGTCCGATCCCGACGGCCACGACACCGGGGCCGACCATTCGCCGCAGGGGCATCGGCTCGGGGAGGTCCCGGATCTCGGCGTCGCCGGGTTCGCCGGAACCGGGGGGTCTGACAGTGGTCGGTCCTTCTTCTGACATGTCGTTCTCCAAGCGGTGCGGGTGCCCCTGGGGATGGGGGCGGGGACGGGGGTCAGCGGGAGAGGAGGTGCGCGGCGTGCAGCGTCGCCAGGACGTAGCCGTGCGTACCGGCGCCGACGATCAGGGCGTCGGCGACCGCGGAGATGTAGGAGTGGTGCCGGAACTCCTCGCGCCGGTGCACGTTGGTGATGTGCAGCTCGACGGTCGGCAGGGCGACGGCGGCGAGCGCGTCCCGCAGTGCGACGGAGGTGTGCGTGAAGCCGGCGGGGTTGATGACGATCGCGCCGCATTCGGTGCGCGCCGCGTGAATCGCGTCGATCAGCACGCCCTCGTGGTTGCTCTGCACGAAGCGGGCGGTCAGGTCGTGTTCGGCGGCGGTCTTCGCCACGGTCTCCTGGACCTGGCTCAGCGTGGTGGACCCGTACGTGTCGGGCTCGCGCGTGCCGAGCAGGTTGAGGTTGGGGCCGTTGAGGAACAGGACGGTACGTCCGGGGTCGCTGCCGGTGATGCAATCGCCCATGTGCGGCTCCTTCAAGAAAATGTGGGCAAGTGGGTGTACGGAGCGCCGGTCAGGCGGGCGTGGCCGCCTCCCGCTGGGCGAGGAGCCGGGAAAGATGGCGGAGCATCCGTTCGGTGTCGGGTGTGCGGCCGGTGATGAGCTCGAATGCCCCCGCTGCCTGGAACACGCACATGCCGGTGCCGCCCAGGGTGCGCAGGCCGCGGGCCGCCGCCTCGGACAGCAGCCGGGTCTCGGTGGGCATGTAGACCACGTCGGCGACCCACTGGTCGTCCCGTAGCAGTTCCACGGCGACCGGGGTGCCTGGGTGGCTGATCATGCCGACCGGGCTGGCGTTGACCACCCCGTCGGCCTCCGTCAGAGAGGCGGGCAGCCCGTCCGGGTCGACGGCGTCGGCGCGCTCGTCGCCGAACGCCTTCCGCAGGGCGCGGACCAGCGCCGCACTCCTGGACGGGTCGGGGTCCATGATCGCCACATGCCCGGTTCCCGCCGCGAGCTGGGCGTGCGCGACGGCGGCTCCGGCGCCGCCCGCGCCGAACTGGACGACACGGCGGGTCGCAGCGCCGGGCAGTCCGCGCCGGAACGATCGGGCGAATCCGGATGCGTCCGTGTTGTGGCCGATCCGGCGCCCGTCGCGGAAGACCACGGTGTTGACGGCGCCGATCGCCCGGGCGAGGGGGGAGAGCTCGTCCAGCTCAGGGATCACCCGCTGCTTGTACGGGTGCGTGATGTTGAGCCCGGCGAAGCCTTGGGCCTCGGCGTCGCGCAGCAGCCCTCCCAACTCGTCCGGAGTGCCGGGTCGGGCGGTGTCGATCAGTACGTAGGACAGGCCCAGGCCGTGGTGCCTGCCTTCCTCCTGGTGGAGGGCCGGTGACAGTGAGGTTCCTATGCCGGCGCCGATGAGGCCGTACGCGCATGCTTGCATGCCGTCTGGTGCTCCCCTCATGATGCGAGGATGTGTCCCGCTGAACGGAACGTTCCTGATTCTGGTGTGGCACGCGTTGCCGCCGTGCTCGGGGCCTTCGACGCGCTCCACGCCGAGTTGGGGGTGTCGGACATCGCCCGCCGGTCCCGCCTGCCCAAGTCCACGACCTCCCGCCTCGTACGGGACCTCGTCGCGTACGGATTCCTGGAGCGCGACGGCGCGATGCTGCACATGGGCACGCGGTTGTTCGAGTACGGCGAGCTGGCCTCCCGGCACCGGAATCTCCGGGCGATAGCCCTGCCGTACATGGCCGATCTGCGCGAGGCGACCCGACAGACGGTCCATCTCGCCGTCCTGGACGGCACCGAGGTCGTGTACGTCGAGATCTTGCGCAGCAAGGGCGCCCCAAAGATGGGATCCCAGGTGGGGGGCAGGCTGCCGGCCCACTCCGCCGCGGTGGGCAAGGCCCTTCTCGCGTTCAGCCAGGCGGAGGCGGTCGACGCGGTCTGCGTGCGTGGACTGGCCGCCATCGGCCCCCGGACAATCACGGCGCCGCAGCTGCTGAGGCGCGAACTGGAACGCATCCGCGGCGCGGGACTCGCATATGAGAGCGAGGAGTCCGGCCCCGGCGTGGGGTGTGTGGCGAGTGCGATCCTGGGGGCGAGCGGCCGAGCGGTCGCGGCGGTGTCCATCTCGGGCTGGAGCGGCCGCCTCAATCTGCGACGGGTGGGCCCCGCGGTGCGTACGGCCGCGCTCGCCATCAGTCGCGAGCTGCGGGGCCCGAGCCCCGTCCCGGACGAACGCTGAGCGGACACGACGCACGGCCTTTCCGGGCGCCGCTTGTCCGCTCATGCCGTTCCCTCCATCGCGTTCGGCCTGTGGTGTGTCACGCGTTTGCGGAGACCGACTGTCCTCCCGCGGTGCAGAGCGAGCAAGCAAGATGATCCGCTGAGCGGGACACAATCTCGCAAAGGTTATTCGCGATCATGATCCGTTCAGCGGATCACTCGCCTTGTCGGTCGGGCGGCTGCCGCACATGCTTCGGGGAGACCGTCACAGCCGGACCGAGGAGACGCGGATGGACAGAGCCACGCATGGCGTGGTCGCCGAGGAACTGCTGGCGGCCCGGCGCAGCCGCGAGCCCATCCCCCCGCTCAGCCGGTCCCACCCCGGGCTGACGGTCGACGACGCTTACGCGATCCAGCTGGCGCAGGTCCGCGTCTGGACCGAGGAGGGGCAGCCCGTCCAGGGACACAAGGTGGGGCTCACCTCAGCGGTCATGCAGCGCCAGCTCGGGGTTGACCAGCCCGACTACGGGCACCTGATGGGCGGCATGTTCCACCTGGAGGGGCTGCCGATCGCGCTGGACGCGTTCATCAGTCCCAGGGTCGAGCCGGAGATCGCTTTCGTACTGAAGCGGCCGTTGAGCGGACCAGGGGTGAACGCCGCTCAGGCGCTCTCGGCGGTCGACTACGTCCTGCCTGCCATCGAGATCATCGACTCCCGCATCCAGGACTGGAAGATCGGCCTGGTCGACACGGTGGCGGACAACGCGTCATCGGGCGGCGTGGTGCTCGGCAGCCGCCCCATCCCCGTCGGCGCGGTCGATCTGCGGCTGGCCGGCTGTGTGCTGAGCCGGCGCGGCATGGTGGTCGGAACCGGCTCGGGAGGCGCCGTCCTCGGTTCGCCCCTCAACGCCCTGGTGTGGCTGGCGAACACCGTGGGCCGGCTCGGCGTCACCCTGGCGGCCGGCCATGTCGTGCTGCCCGGCTCCGTCTGCGCCGCGGTGCCCGTCGCCGCCGGTGACAGCGTCACCGCGACCTTCGGCGGTCTGGGCAGCGTCACCGCCCGGTTCGTCCGCGACCGCGCCCACGAACAGGAGGACGCATGACCTCCCGAACGACCGCCACCGCCGCCATCGTCGGACCGGGCAACATCGGCACAGACCTGATGGTCAAGCTGCTGCGCAACGAGCACATCGACGTCAGATACATGGTCGGGGTGGACCCCGATTCGGACGGCCTGGACCGGGCGGCCCGTGCGGGGCTGGAAGCGAGCGCCGGAGGCGTGGACTGGCTCCTGGCCCGACCGCACCTGCCGGACCTGGTGTTCGAGGCCACCTCCGCAAGGGCGCATCTGGCGAACGCCCCCCGCTATGCGGAGGCCGGGATCACGGCCATCGATCTGACCCCCGCCGCGACCGGACCCTTCGTCTGCCCCGTGGTGAACCTGACCGAGCACGCGGCCGCCAGGAACGTCAACATGATCACCTGCGGCGGGCAGGCCACCATCCCGGTCGTCGCGGCCGTGTCCCGGGTCGTACCCGTCGCGTACGCCGAGATCGTCGCCTCGATCGCGTCCCGGTCCGCCGGGCCCGGCACCCGCGCCAACATCGACGAGTTCACCGAGACCACCGCACACGCGATCGAGGCCGTGGGCGGCGCCGAGCGCGGCAAGGCGGTCATCATCCTGAACCCGGTGGCCCCTCCGATGATCATGCGCGACACGGTCTATTGCGCCATCCCGGCGGACGCCGACCGCGACGCGATCACCGCATCCATCCACCAAACGGTCGCTGAGGTGCAGGTCTACGTCCCCGGTTACACGCTGCGCGCCGAGCCGCAGTACGACGACCCGCGCCCCGGCTGGCAGGGACGGGCCAGGGTGGCGGTCTTCCTGGAGGTGCGCGGCAACGGCGACTACCTGCCGCCGTGGGCAGGCAACCTCGACATCATGACCGCCGCCGCCGTCCGCGTCGGCGAGCTGATCACGCTGCGACAGGGAGTCATGACGCCATGAGCACGACCACACCGGCGGTACGCATCACCGACACCACCCTGCGCGACGGGAGCCACGCGGTGGCCCACCAGTTCACGGTCGAACAGGTGCGGGCCGTGACCCGCGCCCTCGACGACGCGGGAGTGCGGGTCATCGAGGTCACCCATGGCGACGGCCTCGCCGGGTCGTCCTTCAACTACGGCTTCTCGCACACCGACGAGATCGAGTTGGTCGAGGCGGCGGTGGACGAGGCCCGTGACGCGCGCATCGCTGTCCTGCTGCTGCCCGGCCTGGGCACAGTCGCGGACCTGCACCGGGCCCGGGACGCGGGGGCCGGGATCGTACGGGTGGCGACCCACGCCACTGAGGCCGACGTCTCCGTGCAGCACTTCCAGGCCGCCCGCCAACTGGGCCTGGAGACCGTTGGTTTCCTGATGCTCTCGCACCGGATCGGGCCCGAGGCGTTGGCCGGGCAGGCCAGGGTCATGGCCGACGCCGGGTGCCAGTGCGTGTACGTGGTCGACTCCGCGGGATGGCTGCTGCCCACCGACGTGACCGATCGCGTGTCGGCGCTGGTCGCCGAGCTCGGCGCGGACGCGGAGGTCGGCTTCCACGGCCACCAGAACCTCTCGCTCGGCGTCGCCAACTCGATCGCCGCCTACCAGGCCGGGGCCCGCCAGATCGACGGCAGCCTGTGCGCGCTCGGCGCCGGGGCGGGCAACGCGCCGACGGAGCTGCTGGCCACCGTCTTCGACCGGCTGGCGGTCCCCACGGGCCTGGACGTGGACGGCGTACTGCGCGCCGCGCATGAGGTCCTCACTCCGCTGGTGCCACGGCTGCCCGTCGCGGATCGTCCGGCCATCGAGCAGGGGCGGTACGGCGTCTACTCTTCGTTCCTGCTGCACGCGCAGAGCGCCGCCGAGCGTTACGGCGTGCCCGCGCACGCCATCCTGCGCGCGGTCGGCGAAGCCGGATACGTCGGCGGCCAGGAAGACATGATCATCGACGTGGCGATCGGCCTGTCGTCGCGCGCCACGGTCCCTGCCACCGCCCTGGAAGGTGTGCCCCAATGACAGGCCCGACTGACTGGACGATCGACCGCGCGGTGACCGAGCTGCTGAGCCGGGAGGCGGACCGCCGGGACGGTGGCCGCATCACCGACGCATGGCCCGGCCTTGACCTGCCCACCGCTTACCAGGTGCAGGACGCGCTGCTGCGGCGCAAGCTCGATTCCGGCGAGCGGCTCGTCGGCGTCAAACTCGGTCTCACCTCCCGCGCCAAGCAGCAGCGGATGGGCATCGACTCCCCGCTCACCGCATGGCTCACCGACGCGATGGTGCTTCCGGAAGGCACACCGGTGCCGATCGGTGAGCTGATCCACCCGCGCGCCGAGCCGGAGATCGTCTTCGTCATGGGCGAGCGGCTGGCCGGTCCCGGCGTGACCGCCGCGACCGCGCTTGCCGCCGTCAGCAGCGTGCACCCCGGCTTCGAGATCATCGATAGCCGCTACACCGACTTCGCGTTCACCCTCCCCGACGTGGTCGCCGACAACGCCTCCTCCTCCCGCTTCGTCGTCGGCGGCAACGGCCTGCCGGCACAGGGGCTCGACCTCGCGCTGGAGGGATGCCTGCTCGGCATCGACGGCGAGATCACCCACTCCGCGACCGGCGCCGCCGTACAGGGCCACCCCGCCGAGGCGCTCGCGCTGGCGGCGAACTCCCTCGGGGCGCGCGGCATCGCCATCGAGCCTGGCTGGATCGTGCTCACCGGTGGCCTCACCGACGCAGTCTTCGTCGAACCCGGACGGGAGATCAGCGCCGAGTTCACCCACCTCGGCTCGCTGCGCATGACAGGAGCCTGAAGATGCCACTCGTCGAGATCAGCGTCGTCGCCGGACGCCCCCAGGAGAAGATCCGCGACCTCATCCACCGGGTGCACGCCGCCGTACGGGATTCCCTGAACGTCCCCGACACGGCCATCCGTGTCCTCGTACGCGAAATCCCGCCGGAGCACTGGGCGGTCGGGGACGTCACCAAGGCCGAACAGGAGGCATCCCATGACTGACCGACCGGAGAGCCCCGAGGACTACCGCGCGACCTACGAGCGGATGCTGGGCTTCGTCCCCCCACGGGTGGCCGCCCGGTTCGAGGCGTCGGGAGAGACCGATCCGGAACTCCTGCTCGCGCAGGAGCGCCTGCGCAATATGGTCATGTATCCGGATGCGCTGGACCAGAAGACCGTCCAGCTCGTGCTTTTCGGCATCCTGCACGCCAAACTCAGCGACGCCGCCAAGCTGCACGGCCTCGCCGCACTACGAGCCGGTGCCGGCTGGGACGAACTGCGCGCCGTCATCGACCTGGCGTTCCTGTTCACCGGATTCTCCGCGATCAATCGCGGCCCCCAGGTGCTCGCCGACATCGCGGAGCTGGAGAAGAAGGCGGAAGAAGGCGAGAAGCAGTGACAACGACTGAGCCGCTCTACGAGCTCGCCCACCTCGGCCACGCCGAGCTGCTGACCCCCGTGTACGACCAGAGCCTGGCCTTCTTCACCGAGGTCTACGGCCTGCACTTGGTGCATGAGTCCGGCGGCAGCGCCTATCTGCGCGCATGGGGCGACCACGACCTGACGACCCTGAAACTGACCGCGGCCGACCGCGCCGGACTCGGTCATGTCGCCTGGCGCGCGGTGAGCCCGCAGGCCCTGACACGCCGGGTCGCGGCCCTGGAGGAACGCGGCGTCGACGGCGAGTGGACCGACGGGGACTTCGGGCACGGCAAGGCGTACTCCTTCATCGCCCCGAGCGGCCAGCGCATGGAGCTCTACTACGAGACCGAGAAGTACCGCGCTCCTGAGGGCAAGGCGTCGTACCTGCCCAATCAGCCCCAGTCCTCCGTCTCCGCCGGTGTCGGCGCGGCGCGGATCGACCACATCAACGTCCTGGCGCAGGACGTGCCCGCCACGCGTGGGTTCATGTGCGAGACGCTGGGCTTCAAGCTTCGCGAACACCTGGTCCCACCCGGCCGGCCCGAGGCAGGCGCCTGGCTCAGCCTGATGAACAAGGCCCACGACCTCGCCATCACCCGCGAGCCGGTTCCCGGGGTCACCGGGCGGCTGCACCACCTCGCGTACGCGGTCGAGAACCGCGAGGACGTGCTCCGCGCCGCCGACATCTTCTGCGAGCTGGGCACTCAGATCGAGTTCGGCCCAGCCAAACACTCGCGCACCCAGGGCTTCTTCCTCTACGTCCTGGAACCAGGCGGCAACCGCATCGAGGTGTTCGCCGGCGGCTTCCACATCTTCGCTCCTGACTGGGAACCGGTCACCTGGACCACCGAGGGCCAAGGCCGCTCCACCGCTTGGGGCCTCGATGTGCCCGACAGCTTCCACTCCCACGCCACCCCGACCCTGCCATGACTCCCGCACTCCCCGAACTCACCGCGAGCTTCGTGACCCTCTCCGGCGCCGGTTTCGCGCAGCCGGCCCGCGTGCCGTTCGCCGAGCGTTGCCGCGCGGCGGCCGCCGCCGGCTTCACGGGTATCGGCCTGCACATCGACGACTACCAGCGGATGCGAGCAGCCGGAGCGAGCGACGATTCCGTACGCACGCTGCTCGGCACGCATGGACTTGCCCTGTGCGAAATCGAGTTCCTCAGCGGCTGGGCCACGGCGGACCCCGAAGGCGGTGACCTCGCCACCGTCGACGCTCTCGGCCACGCGTTCCGCCCCCATCACGTCACAGCGGGCGAGTTCACCGGCGACGAACTCGACATCACCGCCGCGGGTGCCCGGCTTCGTGCGATCTGTGACGCCGTCGCCGAACACGGTCTGCACGTCGCGGTCGAGGCATTCCCCTGGTCCGGCCTGAAGGACGTGGCCACCGCGCGCGCGGTGCTGGAGGCGTCGGGTGCCCCCAACGCCGGACTGATGATCGACGTCTGGCACTTCTACAACAGCCGCTCGACCCTCGCCGACCTCACCGGCTTGCCCCCGGACCGCATCACGGCCGTCCAACTCAACGACGGCCGCATCGTGCATGACGACTTCCTCGCCGAGGCACGACGCGGCCGCCTGTTGCCGGGCGACGGCGAACTGGACGTCACGGGCCTGCTGCTGGGCCTGCACGAACGCGGCTTCCGCGGCCCCTACTGCGTCGAGGTCAACTACCCCGGCTACCGGGACCTCCCCGTCGAAGAGATGGCCACCCAGGCGTTCATGAAGGCATCCGCCGCCCTGGAGGTGCTTCCCACGCACTGAGCCCACCTGGTCCACCGGACCTGGTCCACCGGACACCCGCGGCCTGCTCTCGACGAGGCGTCACTGAGTATCCCGGAACACCGCGGTAGTACCCGCTCGCGCAGCGGTTCCCTCGGCAGTCAAGGAGTGCCTGTCCTCTCCGGCAGCGGCCAGATCCAGCGCTGAGGTTTGTAGGTAGGGCAGTGACCTGCCGCTTCTCATGCCTACCGGCTCGCGGAGAAGTACGTCCTCTGCGGGCAGAGCGCCGGGCCCGGGTGTTGGCAAGCTGGTGGCCTGTGGCTCTCCGGCCGACGGGCCCGTCGCGAACCTATGCGGGTATCGCGCGGTGGGGCGGGTGGCCCCTCTCCTGGCCGGGGGCATTGATCATTTGTCCGCCTCCGATATAGAGGCCGACGTGGTGGACGTTGTCGGGAGTGCCGTAGAAGACGAGGTCTCCGGGCCGAAGCTGGTCGTCCGGAACGTGGGGTTCGGGCGGGTCAGCGCGATCAACTGCGCTTCTTGGGCTTTGAGTACGCCCCCCTGCACGGCTGCGGTCACTGTCGGGGCGGGTGGCCACAGGGCGCTCGTGCCTCTCCTGCTTGCGGGCGGTGTTGATGAGCCGGTGGATATCGCAGTCAGCGGCGTTGAAGAGGACCCGGTGCGGTTCGGGGGTGATCGTCTGTCAGCGAGGGCAGCGTGGTGGCGACTGCGGCCAGTGCCGTCTGCTCCACATCCGCTCGCTCCAGGCGCTGGGGAAGCTGCTGTCGGCGCAGCATCCAGTACAGAACCGGGATGGTCCCCGCCCACCGCAACCAGCTGCCACGGCTCTGGCAGCTTCTGGGCCCGGCGCACCACCTCGCACCGGGTGGCTGCCCGCTGACCGGCCGCTTTCCCCGGGTGCGCGAGCCGGGCCCGCACCCGGTCTACCGGCCAGTCGCCTGCCGCCCGAGCGCGAGGAATGCCTCGTCCAGTCCCCCGAGCGGCGAGCGGCCCTCACCGGCTTCCGCACCTGCAGGAGTGGAGCAGACGCGGCGCATGAGCACCTCCGGGAGTGGCGGGTTGGCTTGTGCCGCCACGACTCCCAGCCGCCCGGACCGCAAGAGCAAGGGCAAGGCTCTCCCGAGCTGACCGAGGCCCGGCAGCAACTGGCCGACTGCGAGCGACGTCCCGCTGGATACCGCGCTGCGCTGGACGCCGGGTCGGACCCCGCCTTGGTGACCCAGTGGATCAACGAGACCCAACAGGAGAAGACCGCCGCCGAGCAACGGATCCGTGCTGTCCGATCAAGTCAGCCCAAGAGGCAAGATCTCTCTGAAGCGGAGCCGGCGACCATGATCCGAGCGCTTGGCGACATGAAAGATCGACTTCCAGCGGCAGACCCGGCAGACAAGCGGCCGATCTACGAATCGTTCGGACTGAGCCTCACATACGACGAACGGCGGCAGACCGTGACCGTTGAGTCACGTCCCGCCGCCGCGTGTGCGTGTGGTACGTGTCGGGAGGGGGACTTGAACCCCCACGCCCTGTAAAGGGCACTAGCACCTCAAGCTAGCGCGTCTGCCATTCCGCCACCCCGACCGGGTGTGCCGCGGGGCCGGTGGGCGGCCTTGCGACGGGTTAAACCTTAGCACCCGATGAGGACTGCGATCACCCGGCTCTTGGGGTGCCGGGGTGTGGGCGGGAGGATGGGGGTCTACCTGCGAGAAGAGGAGGCAGTGTGAGTGCCGATAGCGCCGCTACCGCCGAGAGCGAGGTCGTCGATCTCTGCCGCGAGCTGATCCGGATCGACACCAGCAATTACGGCAACAACGAGGGCCCCGGGGAGCGGGCGGCGGCGGAGTACGTCGCCGAGAAGCTGGCCGAGGTCGGCCTGGAGCCGCAGATCATCGAGTCCCGCCCGGGTCGCGCCTCGACCGTGGCGCGGATCACGGGCGAGGACCCCTCCCGCCCCGCCCTGCTCATCCATGGGCACACCGACGTGGTGCCGGCCAACGCCGACGACTGGACGCATCACCCGTTCTCCGGGGAGATCGCCGACGGCTGCGTGTGGGGACGCGGCGCCGTCGACATGAAGGACATGGACGCCATGACGCTGGCGGTCGTACGCGACCGGATGCGTGCCGGGCGGAAGCCGCCCCGTGACATAGTGCTGGCTTTCCTCGCGGACGAGGAGGCGGGCGGCGTCTACGGGGCGCGGCACCTGGTGGACAACCACGCCGATCTCTTCGAAGGGGTCACCGAGGCCATCGGCGAGGTCGGCGGTTTCTCCTTCACGGTGAACGAGAACCTGCGGCTCTATCTGGTCGAGACGGCCCAGAAGGGCATGCACTGGATGCGGCTCACCGTGGACGGCACCGCCGGCCACGGGTCGATGACCAACAACGACAACGCGATCACCGAACTGTGCGAGGCCGTCGGACGACTGGGCCGGCACAAGTTCCCGGTCCGGGTGACCAAAACGGTCCGTTCGTTCCTGGACGAGCTCTCCGACGCGCTCGGCGTCGAGCTCGACCCTGAGGACATGGAGGAGACCCTCGCCAGGCTCGGCGGTATCGCGAAGATCATCGGTGCCACGCTGCAGAACACCGCGGCGCCCACCCAGCTCGGCGCCGGCTACAAGGTCAACGTCATCCCCGGACAGGCAACCGCGCACGTGGACGGGCGGTTCCTGCCGGGCCACGAAGAGGAATTCCTGGCCGATCTCGACCGGCTGCTGGGGCCGCGCGTACGGCGTGAGGACGTGCATGCCGACAAGGCGCTGGAGACGACGTTCGACGGTGCGCTGGTGGACGCCATGCAGTCCTCGCTGCGCGCGGAGGACCCCGTCGCCCGTGCCGTGCCGTACATGCTCTCGGGCGGTACCGACGCCAAGTCCTTCGACGACCTGGGCATCCGTTGCTTCGGCTTCGCACCGCTGAAACTGCCGCCGGAGCTCGACTTCGCCGGGATGTTCCACGGCGTGGACGAGCGGGTTCCGGTCGAAGGACTGCAGTTCGGGGTCCGGGTGCTGGACCGGTTCCTGGACCAGGCGTGACACCGCCGGGCGCCCGTCGTCCGTCATACGACGTTGACCGGTCCGGGGCGGTAATCGGGTAATCGGCCACCTGTACGGAGGCGACTGGGATGAGTGAATGATCTAGTCAGTTCGTAGCCTGATTCCTCCATCCTCGTTACAGGGAGTGCGGTCCCCGGCTGGGACCGTATTGCCAACAAGGAGGAACAATGATCAAGAAGGTCATCGCCGCCGCGGCTGCCACCAGCGGTCTTGTGCTGGCTGGTGCGGGTATGGCCGTCGCCGACTCCGGTGCGCAGGGTGCCGCTGTGCACTCCCCGGGTGTCGTTTCCGGCAACAACGTGCAGGTCCCCGTCCACGTGCCGGTGAATGCCTGCGGCAACACGATCTCCGTGGTCGGGCTGCTGAACCCCGCGTTCGGCAACACCTGCGTCGCCAAGTGACGCCGAGCCTCATCCGACCCGATCGGTGAGCAATGCATCTGAGTGGCCCCGGAGCACGCGCCACGCGCTCCGGGGCCCTCGGGTCTTGAGGGGGCGGGACGGCGCGTGCGGTGCGCCTCCCCCTGGCAGGTCATAGACAGTCACCACTAGGCAGGGGATTCCACAACCATGCGACAGGGCACCAGAAAGGGCCTGCTCACCATGGCCGCGGCGGGCGGCCTCCTTGTGATGTCAGGGGGGACCGCGCTCGCGGACTCGGGCGCACAGGGCGGCAGCGCGAACTCGCCGGGGGTGCTCTCCGGCAACAACGTCGAGGCACCGGTGAACGGCACGGTCAACGTCTGTGGCAACACCGTCAACGCCGTCGGCGTTCTCAATCCGGCGTCCGGCAACGGCTGCGGCAACGACGGCACCGGCCCGCAGGGCGGACGCGGGGCCCACGCGGGCGGTTCCACGCACGGCTCGCCCGGTGTCGGTTCGGGCAACAACGTGCAGGTTCCGGTCGATGTGCCGGTGAACGCCTGCGGCAACACCGTCGATGTCGGCGGTGCGCTCAACCCGGCGCACGGCAACGGCTGCGCCGACCAGCCGGGCCCGTCGGAGCCGGGTCCGGGGCCGGTCGACCCCGGGTATCCGGAAGACCCCGGCAAGCCCGGTGATCCTGGCCGGCCCGGCGACCCTGGGGACCCAGGGAGCCCTGGGGACCCGGGTGACCCCGGCGATCCGGGTGACCCCGGTGACCCCGGACGGCCCGGAGACCCCCAGCAGCCGGGGCAGCCCGGTAATCCGCCCGCGCCCGGCGATCCTGGCGAGCCCACAGCCCCGGGCCCGTCCACCCAGCCCGGCAGCACCGGTGAGGTGCACGGTCCTTCCGTGCCGGAGGCCGTACCGGAGTCGTCGGCAGCCGAGAAGGCTGCGGCGTCTGAGGTCTCCGGGGCGCCCGCTGCCGCAGGGGCCGACGGCGAACTGGCGCACACCGGCGCCGGCTCGCAGCTCTGGGTGGCCGCGCCGCTGAGCGCGGGCATGCTCGCGGGGGGATATGTGCTCTACCGGCGCTCCCGGGCCGCCATCCGCCGCTGACCTCTGCGGCGGCCGGTCCGGTCCTGGGCCGTGGTCACACAGGGCACGGTAGAGGGAGCGGTCCCGCAACCGGCGGGCCCGCTCCCTCGCAGCCCCTCACCTGCGAACGGCGGTCACCAGGTGGCGCGCAGCTGGCGGATGATGCGGCGGCGTAGTCGCACCCGACGGCTCCCGTCCGGGTACAGCCGCATCCGGGCCAGCTCCCAGTGCCCGTACTCGGCGTGATCGGTCAGCAGTTGAGTCGCAGCCTTACGGGATACGCCCCGAGGGACGTACACATCGCGAAATTCGTATTCCGGCATCCTCTCTATTGTGCGTGTGGACCCCGTCTGCCGATAGCGTCTGCACTATGTCTGATGCTGCGCAGCCCACCGCTGCCGACGTACGCGCCGCCGCCGAGGCGGTCAAAGCCGCGCTGGACCGGCACCTCGAGGCCGTCGAGCGCCGCGCGGGGGAGTCCCGGGCGCCCGCCGGAGCGGGCGCCGACGCCGGTGCGGGTGAGCGGGACGCCTCGTCGTCGGCGGGGCAGTACGCCGCCGAACTCGACTCTGCCGTCTATGCCGCCTTCGACGCGCTGGCCGCCGCGGGTGAGGCCTACGACGAATTGCTGTACGAGGTCTACGACGAGGTCACCCCGTTCGAGATCCCCAGCAGCGACGGCCTGCCCGCCTACACCGGGCCGGAAGCGCCCAGCGCACTGAGCGTTCTGATCCGGCGGGACTACGTCATCTCCGAGCCGCACCGGTTGCAGTCCCAGGCCGAGCGCGTCACCGAGTTGGACCCGGATTCGGCGGAGGACGAGCGGGTCGAGAGCGCCGCCCCGGGCAACAGCGTGCATGCGGCGCTCGGGGTGCTCTTCGGGGAGTACGAGCCGGACGAGATCGCCACCCGGCACAAGGAGTTCGGCCTCGAGGAGGGCGATTCCACGCTGTGGGTCACGGCGGTCGACGAACCCGCCGAGCCCGGCGAGTGGCTGTCGGCGCCCTTCGACCAGGCGGACCCCCAGCGCGTGATCTGCCGCTTCGACGTCAGCTCCGTCTTCGACGAAGACGAGGAAGACCTGGTCCTCGAAGCCCGGGGTGAGGACGAGGACGACGATGAGGATGAGGACGAGGACGAGTAGGGCTTGTCCGGCGCCTCTTGCGTACCGGCGTGGGGTGGGCAAGCTTCGCAGCACGGGGGGACGTTTGGGCGGCGCCGGGAAGCGGCCTCCGCAGCCGCGGTGGGGGCGGTTCAGGTGCCGGGTTCCTCCGTTCCGCCGGACTCCGCCGCGCGGGCGGATTCGGTCAGCAGGGTGCGCAGGCGCGTCGTCCGGTCCCCGGCGACGGCCGAGGCCACCGCGCGGGGGAGCGCGTCGCCCGCTCCGTGCACGACCGACAGATGGCGCTCGCCACGGCTGAAGGCGGTGTAGACCCACTCCCGGGTGAGCGCCCCCGCGGCGTCGCCCGGCAGCACCACGACGGCGGCGGGCCAGCGGATACCCGCTGCCTGGTGAGCCGTCACCGCCCAGCCGTGCCGCACCGTTTCGGGAACCCGCTCGGGTGGGACCGTCACGCTGCGGCCGGCGCAGGTCAGATGGAGACCGCGGTCGTCGGCGGAGGCCACGGCGCCGACGCTTGTACGGCCGGGGGCGGGCGAGTAGGCGACGCGGTCGCCGGGGTCGAAGCCGCCGAAGCGGCCGGGGCCGGGGTTGAGCCGTTCCTTGAGGGCGGCGTTCAACGCGCGCGTTCCCGCCGCGCCGCCGTGCCCGGGAGTGATCACCTGGGTCTCGGCTGAGGGGATCGAGAGCGCCCGTGGCACCGAGTCCGCGACGAGCTGCACCGTCCGGTGCACGGCCTCGCCCGGGTCGGTGACGGGGACGATCACGACTTCCTTGCCCGGCGCCGCCACCTGGTTCAGCTCCCCGACGCCGATGCCCGAGACGAGCTCGCCCACCGGTCCCGGGTCCGGGGTACGCGAGGCGACATGCGGGCAGCACTTGGCCGCCATCAGGTCCCGGAGCACCTGTCCGGGGCCCGCGGCGCCCAGCATGCCCGGATCTCCGCTGAGCACCAGCCGGACCCCGTCCGGCAGGGACTCCAGCAGTGCGGCGGCCGTCTCCGCGTCGAGCTGCGGTGCGTCGCAGACCGCCAGCAGATCGACGGCGAGCGCTCCTTCCTCGTCCCGGCCCGGCCCCTCCGCGTCCGCCAGCACTCCGGCGACGGTGGCACAGCCCGCGCCCAGCCCCGCGTCCGCACCCGCGTCAGCTCCCTGCTCCGCGGGGGCGTCCTCCGGGTCGGCGGCCGGGACTGGGAGGAGGCGGGTCATGCGGTCCCGCCCGTCATCCGTATGGGTGAGGGCCCAGGCGCGCAGGCCGAGCCCATGGGCGGCGGCGACCAGCGAGGCGACCTCGGCGCGGGACGCCTCGCCGCCCGTATGGGTGACCAGCCCGCTCCCGGCCACGGCATGGATCAGCTCGCGTGCGGAGGGCGAGGGGGCAGCCTCGGCCGCTGCCGCCCAGCCGGCGGCGGCCTCCGGATCCGAGGTGCCCTGCGCCTCGTCCGCCGCTCCCTCGTGCGCCGTACCCGCTGGGCGGAACGTGCCGGCGATGCGGGTCAGCCCGTCGGCCAGGCTCTCCTCGGCCAGCGCGTACCGGTCCAGCCCGACCAGGACGTTGACCGGGCGCTCCTCCTCGGTGTCGCCTTCCTGCATGGCTGAGGGGGCCGGGCCCGCGTCCAGGGCGTCCTCGAAGACCAGCACCGCTCCCGCGTCGACGGCCTCCCGCACGGCCTCGTCCGGGTCCGGCACCGCGTGCTGGGCCAGGCCCTTGGCCAGCGCGTCCGGCGCCAGCACCGTGTCGCCCCGCAGCGCCGCGCGCTCCAGCAGCCGGACGACCA
The DNA here is from genome assembly GCF_052245835.1 of Streptomyces sp. 8N114. Taxonomy (NCBI): domain Bacteria; kingdom Bacillati; phylum Actinomycetota; class Actinomycetes; order Kitasatosporales; family Streptomycetaceae; genus Streptomyces; species Streptomyces sp. 8N114. The sequence goes on from NZ_JBQQBT010000004.1 coordinate 137,419, forward strand.
GCGCGACTGCCCGGCGTGGGTCCCCGGGCCCCGCCTCGTCGCCGAGCAGGGCGCGCGCGAAGCCGTCGGCCTGCTCGGGGCGTACTTCGGGGACCGCGAGCAGCTGCCATGGATCGGTGCGCAGCAACTCGGCCGCGCCCTCGCCGAGCGTCTCCACCACGCGCCGCGCCAGCGCCTCGGGCGCCCCGCCCTCGAGCAGCAGGGCCCGCACCTCGTCCGGGACGGTGACCGGTCCGGCCGCGCGCCCCTGCCCGGCGGTCCCGGCGGGCCGGGCGGCCCCTCCCGGCTCGGCGGGCCGGGCGGGCTTGGCGGGCCTGGCGGGCGCGGCCGTCGGCTCGTTGAAGAAGGAGGCGGCGGAGCGTTCGCCGCTCTCCACCGCGCGGACGGCCGCGAGGAGTTCGGCTGCCTTGTCGTTGCTCACAGCTCGCTCCAGTCATGGTCGGGGTAGCGGTGCACGGGGGCGGAGACATCGTCCAGCGCCGCGCGGATTTCGTCTGGAAGACTAAGGCCCTCCACTGACAGAGCCTCCGCGAGCTGCTCCGATGTCCGTGCGCCGACGATCGGTGCCACCACCCCGGGCCGGTCGCGCACCCACGCCAGAGCCACCTGGAGCAGGGGCAGGGCGAGCCCGTCGGCCGCTATGGCCACCGCGTCCACGATCCGCCCCGCGGTCTCGTCCAGATACGGCTCGACGAACGCCGCCAGCCGCTCGGAGGCGCCGCGTGATCCGGGCGGCGGCGGGCCGGGCTGCCGGTACTTGCCGGTGAGCACGCCGCGGCCGAGCGGTGAGGACGGCAGCAGCCCGATGCCCAGGTCCCGTGCGGCGGGCAGCACCTCCCGCTCGATGCCGCGCTGGAGCAGCGAGTACTCCATCTGGGTACTGGCCAGCGGCTGCCGTACCCCCGGCGCCGCAAGCTGCCAGGCGCCTGCCTTGGCGAGCTGCCAGCCGGAGTAGTTGGACACCCCGGCGTACCGGGCGCGTCCGCTGCTGACGGCCACGTCCAGCGCCTGGAGCGTCTCCTCGAGCGGCGTGTACGGGTCGTACGCATGCACCTGCCACAGGTCCACATGGTCGGTGCCCAGCCGGTCGAGGGAGGCGTCCAGCGCGGTGAGGAGGTGGCCGCGCGAGCAGTCGAAGCGGCGGTCGGGATCGGGCACGCTGCCCGCCTTGGTGGCGACGACCAGGTCGCGGCGCGGTACGTAGTCGCGCATCAGCCGTCCCAGCAGATACTCCGCCTCGCCGTCGCCGTACACGTCGGCTGTGTCCACGAGCGTGCCGCCCGCTTCCCAGAACGTCTTGAGCTGGTCGGCGGCGTTCTGGAAGTGCTGGTCGTGCTGCTCGTAGGTCTCGTGCCGGCCGCCGTGTCCCGTGCGGTCGGCCGCGCCGCTCAGGCCGCCGCCGCGCGCCCAGCTGAGAGTGCCCAGTCCGATCCGGGATACGCGCAGGCCAGTGCGGCCGAGGTGCCTTCGCTCCATGGGCGTTGAGCGTAGTTGTGGCAGGCGTTAGAGTCCGGGGGTCAGGGACATTACTGATCAGTAAGGGAAGTGGGTGCGGGATGGGGATGCGACTGGGCATCAACCTCGGCTACTGGGGCGCCGGGATGGATGCGGACAACCTCGCCGTCGCACAGGAAGCCGACCGGCTCGGCTACGACGTGTGCTGGGCGGCCGAGGCGTACGGCTCCGACGCCGCGACCGTGCTCACCTGGGTGGCGGCCCACACCGAACAGATCGACGTGGCCGCCGGGATCTTCCAGATCCCCGCCAGGACCCCCGCCATGACCGCCATGACGGCCGCCACCCTCGACTCGCTCTCCGGCGGGCGCTTCCGGCTCGGCCTCGGCGTCTCCGGACCGCAGGTGTCCGAGGGCTGGTACGGGGTGAAGTTCGACAAGCCGCTCGCCCGCACCCGCGAGTACGTCGAGATCATCCGCCGTGCCATGTCCCGCGAGCGCCTGTCCTACGAGGGGCAGCACTGGACGCTCCCGCTGCCCGGCGGTCCCGGCAAGCCGATCAAGCTGACCGTCCACCCGGAGCGCGAAGAGATCCCGCTCTACATCGCCGCCATCGGCCCCAAGAACCTGGAGCAGACCGGCGAGATCGCCAATGGTGCGCTGCTGGTCTTCTTCTCCCCGGAGCATGCCGAGGAGACCACCCTGCAGCACCTGCGCGTGGGCAGGGAGGCCGCGGGCAAGACCATGGACGGCTTCGATGTGTGCCCGACCGTCCCGATGGCTGTCGGCGACGACATCGACGCGCTCGCCGACCTCTTCCGCCCGTACACCGCGCTCTACGTCGGTGGCATGGGCAGCCGCAAGCAGAACTTCTACAACAAGCTCGCGCAGCGCATGGGCTACGAGAAGGAAGCCGCCGAGATCCAGGAGAAGTACCTGGGAGGCGACAAGGAGGGCGCCGCCGCCGCGATCCCGCGCGAGCTGATCGACTCCACCACCCTGATCGGCCCCGTCGAGCGGATCGCGGACCGGATGAGTGCCTACGCGGACGCCGGGGTGACGACGCTGTCGCTGTCCCCGGCCGGGTTCTCGCTGGAGGAGCGGCTGGCCGGTCTGCGGGCCGGAGTCGAGGCCCTGGAGCGGGCCGGGCTCGCTTCCTAGGGCCGCGAAGACGGCCCAGGGCCGGGCGCGGAAACGGGCGCCCTCACAGAGGGCGCCCGTTAGGCGTAAGGCCCGGCCCGCAAGGCGTAACGCGCCTTGAGAAGTCTGCGGCCGTGGTGGGGGCTCGGGGTCAACCCCGCCACGGCCGTCACGGAGCACAACGCGGCCCCGCCCGCCCGGTTACGCGGGCGGGCGGAACGCCTCCTGCTTTCGGCGCATACCGACTGCTCACCTGTTGCCCGTTCGCCTACACGGCATTTGACTCGTTCTTCTCGGATGTCGTGCTGTTCGGAACTCGCGCACGGAGGTGGCAGCGATGCTCTCGGCCAGGAGTCTGTTCCAGGAAATCCTCGACAACGACGAGTCCTTCCGGCTCTTCTGCTCCATCGCGGCCAGCGGCGAGGCACAAGGCGGCTGGGAGAACGGCCGTATCGCCGCACTGGTCCCCGGGACCCAGCGCCACCTCGCACCCAAGATCGCCCGGCACGGCGCCGACGAGGAAAAGCACGGCCGGATCTTCATGGCGCTGCTGAACAAGCGAGGTCTGGAGGCGGCCGAGATCCCCGACGACACCGACTACACGATGATCCTGGAGGGGCTCGGCATCGGTCTGGCGCACGAGAAGCTGCGCCGCGACGAGCAGCTGACCGAGCACGACGTGCTCACCTACCTCGCCCACAGCCGGGTCACCGAGCAACGTGCCGCAGAGGAGATGATCCTGCTCAAGAAGGTGGCCGGTGACCATCCCGAGGTCGGCCGCGCGGTGAAGATGATCTCCAAGGACGAGGACAACCACCTCGCGTACTGCCATGAGGAACTGCTGAACCTCGCCGAGGCCGGACACGCGCGCACCATCAAGGCGCTGCTGCGCGAGAGCGCGCTCGCCGAGATCAAGGTCTACCGCGACGTCAGCCTGGCCGTCATGAGCCGGATGGCCCGCATCCTTGGCTGGTCCGGGGTCAGGTACGGGCTCATCGCGCTGGGCATCCACGGCCGGTACGTAGGGGAGCGGCTGGGCGGCTGGCGCCGGATGGTCAGCCTCCGGATGCCCGAGCGGCGCAATGCGCTGGGCACCGGCCGGGGGGACGCGGCGCCGGAATACGCCTGAGGCTCGCGTCGGGGCTCAGAACCAGTTGCGGCGCTTGAAGACGCGGAAGAGCACCACGCAGATCGTCGCCATCAGCAGGATCGTCGCCGGATAGCCCCAGATCCAGTGCAGCTCCGGCATATGGTCGAAGTTCATGCCGTACACCCCCGCGATCGCTGTGGGCACGGCGAACATCGCGGCCCAGGCGGAGATCTTGCGCATGTCGTCGTTCTGGCGCACGCCCATCTGGGCGAGATACGCCGACAGAATGTCCGACAGCAGCCGGTCGATGGACTCCACCTGCTCGTTCACCCGTGACAGATGGTCGGCGACATCGCGGAAGAACAGCCGCGAGTCCTCGTGCACGAATGGCACCCCCGACCCCGTCAGCCGGGTCACCGGGTCCGTCAGCGGCACCGTCGCCCGGCGGAACTCCACCGCGCGCCGCTTGAACTCGTAGATCCGGCTCACCATGTCCGGCGCCTCCCTGCTCTCCCGGGAGAAGAGACCGGCCTCCAGATCGTCGAGGTCCGTCAGGAGCGCTGCCGCAACCTCCAAGTAGTGGTCCACGACGGTGTCGCTGACCGCGTACATCACCGCCGTCGGGCCGTGCCGCAGCACGCCCGGCTCGTCCTCGAGCCGGCTGCGCACCGAGCCCAGCGGGTTGGCCTCCCCGTGCCGCACGGTCACCACGAACGAGTCGCCTACGAAGAGCATCAGCTCACCCGTGCTCAGCTGGCCGCTGTCCTCGTCGTACCCGACAGGCTTGAGCACCAGGAACAGCGAGTCCGCGTACACCTCCAGCTTCGGCCGCTGGTGGGCGTGCAGTGAGTCCTCCACCGCCAGCGGGTGCAGGCCGAAGGCATGGGTGACCCGGTCGAACTCCGCCTCCGTCGGCTCGTACAGGCCGATCCACAAGAATGCGTCAGCCGCGGACCGGGCCTGGCGCAGCGCCTCCGAGAAGTCCTCCGGACGTTCCGCGCGCTGCCCGTTGCGGTAGAGCGCACAATCGACGATCACCTCTCGAATTCTTCCGCGCCCCGGCCGTCTCACAACCGGAGAGCGGCACCTGAGGCGGCTCGCTTAGGGTTGCGGCATGCCCACGCTGATCCTCGTACGCCACGGCAGGTCCACGGCGAACACCGACGGGCTGCTGGCCGGCCGCACACCGGGAGTCGCCCTGGACGAGCACGGCCGGCAGCAGGCGGCCGAGCTGCCCGGCCGCCTTGGGGACATCCCGCTGGCCGCCGCCGTCAGCAGCCCGCTGCGCCGCTGCCAGGAGACCCTCAGGCCGCTGACCGCGGCCCGTCCCGAGCTGCCGCTGCACACCGAGGAACGCATCACCGAGTGCGACTACGGCGACTGGTCGGGCCGCAAGCTCGCCGAGTTGAACGACGAACCCCTGATGGCCACCGTCCAGCGCCACCCCTCGGCCGCCGCCTTCCCGGGCGGCGAGTCGATGCGCGCCATGCAGGCCCGCGCGGTGGACGCCGTACGCGACTGGAACGCGCGCATCGAGGCCGAGCACGGCGCTGACGCCGTCTACCTGATGTGTTCGCACGGTGACCTGGTCAAATCGATCGTCGCGGACGCGCTCGGCATGCACCTCGACCTCTTCCAGCGGATATCCGTCGCCCCCTGCTCTGTCACGGCCATCGCCTACACCCCCCTGCGCCCCTTCTTGCTGCGGCTCGGCGACACCGGGGAGCTGGCCTCCCTCGCGCCACCGGACCGCACGGACGAAGAGGGCGACACTGGAAGTACTGGGGGAGGCACCGGGGAGGGGAACGCAACCGTGGGCGGAAGCGCCTGAGCACGATGATCGGAACGCACAGTAGGGTGCGGATGTCCGAAGCCACTTAAGCCGTCGAACCCAACGGAGCAGAACGTGTCCCGTCAGGTATTTCTGTACGACCCGCCGGACCGGTTCGTCGCCGGTACCGTCGGTCTGCCTGGCCGCCGCACCTTCTTTCTCCAGGCCAGTGCAGGAGGCCGCACTACCAGCGTGGCCTTGGAGAAAGCGCAGGTCGAAGCGCTCGCCGAACGGATCGACGAACTCCTGGACGAGGTGGTGCGCCGCTCCGGCGGCAGCGCGCCCGTTCCCGCCGTCGCTCCCTCCGAGGTCGACGACACCGCGCCGCTGGAGACTCCGGTCGAGGAGGAGTTCCGGGTCGGCACCATGGCCCTTGCCTGGGACGGCGAGGGCGAGCGGATGGTCGTCGAGGCGCAGGCCATCGTGGAGCTGGAGCCCGGCGAGGACGAGGACCTGGCCGACGCCGAGGAACGGCTGTTGCAGGACGACGAGAACGGCCCTCCGATGCTCCGGGTGCGGATCAGCGGCAGCATGGCCCGCGCCTTCGCCAAGCGCGCGATGGAGGTCGTGAACGCAGGCCGCCCGCCGTGCCCTCTGTGCAGCCTGCCGCTCGACCCGGAGGGACACGTATGTCCGCGCCAGAACGGATACCGCCGGGGCGAATGAACGGCACACCACCCGGCAACGGCACGGCTCCGGCCGCGGAGGCCGCCCGCGAGCTGCTCGCACAGGGCACCCTCACGGTGCACGGGCGGATCAGAGCGGCCTCGAACGCCGTACTGTTCGGCACCGTCGAGCACGAGGGCCGCAGCCTTCCCTGCGTCTACAAGCCCGTCGCCGGTGAGCGCCCGCTGTGGGACTTCCCCGACGGCAACCTCGCCCAGCGCGAAGTCGCGGCCTACGAGATCTCCCGCGCCACCGGCTGGGACCTGATACCCGCCACCGTGCTGCGCGAGGGCCCGTACGGTACGGGCATGTGCCAGGCGTGGGTGGGGGAGCTGCCGGACGCCGAAGAGGACGGGGAGGACGCAGCGCAGGCGGAGGAGGACCCGGCGGCGGACGAGCCCGCGCCGCTGCTCGCCCTGGTCGACGGTGACGAGCCGGGCGAGGGCTGGAAGGCGGTCGGCTTCGCGGACGTGGGTGACGGTCGGACGGCGCTGCTCGTACACGCCGACGACCCCCGGCTGCGGCGGCTCGCCGTGCTCGACGCGGTGATCAACAACGGCGACCGCAAGGGCGGACATCTGCTGCCCCGGCCGGATGGCGCGCTGTACGCCATCGATCACGGCGTCACCTTCCACGTGGACGACAAGCTGCGCACCCTGCTATGGGGATGGGCGGGCGAGGAGCTGACCGGCGAGGCCGTCGAGGCGCTGCGCGCGCTGTCCGCCGCGCTCTTGGAAGGGGCCCCGCTGGCCGTACGGCTCACCCGGCTGCTGACCGAGGCGGAGGTAGAGGCCGCGCGTAAGCGGGTGGAGGCGCTGCTCAGTGCGGGGCGGCATCCGCTGCCCAGTGGTGAGTGGCCCGCGATTCCTTGGCCGCCGGTTTAGGGGTTGCCCGGCGCCTTTTCGTACCCGGCATGGGGGCTGCGCTTGCCCACCCTGCTCCCCCAAGCTCTTCGAGCAGGGGGTACCCCCAGGGCGCAGACTGCCCAAGCTTCGCAGCACGGGGGACGTGCCCCGTGAGGGGCGCGGGGAACTGCGCGCCCAGCCACGACGCACCCGCAGTTCCCGCGCTTCAGGCAGGGGCACCCCCCTTACCGGCGGGAACCCGGCGAAGCCGTACGCGTTCATCCGGCCGGATACAGAACACGGGTCCGGGTTAGGCTCAAGGCATGCATGCCTGGCCCGCTACCGAGGTCCCCGTTCTGCCTGGACAGGGCCGCGACCTCGACATCCACGACACCGCGACCGGTGGCCGAGTGACCCTCACCCCCGGTCCTGTCGCCCGTATCTATGTGTGTGGCATCACCCCGTACGACGCCACCCACCTGGGGCACGCGGCGACCTACAACGCGTTCGACCTCGTGCAGCGCGTGTGGCTCGACACCAAGCGCCAGGTTCACTACATACAGAACGTCACCGACGTGGATGATCCACTGCTGGAGCGGGCCGTCGCGACGAACATGGACTGGACGGCCCTCGCCGAACGCGAAACGGCGCTGTTCCGTGAGGACATGACGGCCCTTCGGATGCTGCCGCCGAAGCACTACATCGGTGCCGTGGAGTCCATCCCCACGATCGTTCCGCTGGTCGAGCGGCTGCGCGACATGGGCGCCGCCTATGAACTCGAAGGCGACATCTACTTCTCCGTCGAGTCCGACGTCCACTTCGGCGAGGTCTCACGCTACGACGCCGAGACGATGCGGCTACTGTCCGCCGAGCGCGGGGGCGACCCCGAGCGGCCCGGCAAGAAGAGCCCGCTCGACCCGATGCTGTGGACGGCTGCCCGCGAGGGGGAGCCGCACTGGGACGGCGGCACCCTCGGCCCCGGGCGTCCTGGCTGGCACATCGAGTGTGTGGCCATCGCCTTGGAGCACCTGGGTATGGGCTTCGACGTTCAGGGCGGCGGCTCCGATCTGGCCTTCCCGCACCACGAGATGGGCGCCTCGCACGCGCAGGCGCTGACCGGTGAGTTCCCCTTCGCACAGACCTATGTGCACGCGGGGATGGTCGGGTTGGACGGCGAGAAGATGTCCAAGTCGAAGGGGAACCTCGTCTTCGTCTCCCGGCTGCGGAGGGACGGCGTCGATCCCGCCGCCATCCGGCTCGCGCTGCTGGCGCACCACTACCGCGCCGACTGGGAGTACACCGAGGCCGTGCTGGACGAGGCCAAGGAGCGCCTCGCCCGCTGGCGTTCGGCCGTCTCGCGGCCGGACGGACCGCCCGCGGAGTCCATGCTGGAGTCCGTGCGGGTCGCCCTCGCGGACGACCTGGACGCCCCTGCGGCGCTGGCGGCGATCGATGCCTGGGCGGAGGAGCAGAACTCGCGGGGCGGCACCGACGAGGGAGCGCCGGGGCTGGTCTCGCGGACGGTCGACGCCCTGCTGGGCGTGGCCCTCTAGTTCATCCCGCGGCACCCTTTTCCCGCCGCAGATCCTGGCTGTTGCGGCGGGAAAAGGTGCCGCGGCGGGGAAAGGGTTACTCGTCGTCGTCCGGCTCCTCCGGCCGCGGCGGCTCACCGCCCGGCTTCGGCGGTGGGGGCGGGGGCGCTTGCCCCGGATCCCGCAAATAGGGGGGAGTCCCAGGCGCGGAGCCCCCCTCGGTGGTGGAGCCGCCCCCGTCGCGGCGACGCAGATAGCGCTCGAACTCCTTCGCGATGGCTTCCCCCGACGCCTCCGGCAGCTCGGCGGTGTCCCGCGCCTCCTCCAGCGACTGCACGTACTCGGCGACTTCGCTGTCCTCCGCCGCGAGCTGGTCGACGCCGATCTGCCACGCGCGGGCGTCTTCGGGGAGCTCTCCCATCGGAATCCGGATGCCCAGCAGGTCCTCGAGCCGGTTGAGGAGGGCGAGCGTCGCCTTCGGGTTGGGCGGCTGGGACACGTAGTGCGGTACGGCCGCCCACAGGCTGGCGGCCGGAACGCCCGCGTGGGTGCAGGCTTCCTGGAGGATGCCGACGATGCCGGTCGGGCCCTCGTACCGGGACTCCTCCAGATTCATCGTGCGGGCCAGGTCGGAGTCCGAGGTGACGCCGGTGACCGGTACGGGCCTGGTGTGCGGGGTGTCGCCGAGCAGCGCGCCCAGCACGACCACCAGCTCGACCCCCAGCTCGTGGGCGAAGCCCAGGATCTCGTTGCAGAACGAGCGCCACCGCATGCTGGGCTCGATCCCCCGTACGAGCACCAGATCGCGCCGCTTCCCCTTGCCGTCGGCGTCCTCCACACGGACGACGGACAGCCGCGTGGTGGGCCAGGTGACCTTGCGGACACCGCCGTCCAGGAAGACCTGCGGGCGGTTCACCTGGAAGTCGTAGTAGTCCTCCGCGTCCAGCGCGGCGAAGACCTCGCCCTTCCACTCCTTCTCCAGGTGCGCGACCGCGGTGGAGGCGGCGTCTCCGGCGTCGTTCCAGCCTTCGAACGCGGCCACCATGACTGGGTCGACCAGCTCGGGAACCCCCTCCAGCTCGATCACCCAGCTCCTCCTTAGCTTGCTGTCCTGGCTTGCCGGCGCCTGCCGCTGCCAGCCCTTTTCGTGCTGCTCCCGGCTCCCTTTCCGGGTTCGGCTGCCGCCGTTCCGTGCAAGCCCCAGCCTATGCCGTGCCGGTGCCCGCCCCGCAGCCCCCGCACGCCCCCGAACGACAACCCGTGCGCCCCCCAGGCACCGGCTCCGGCCGGGACCACCACCGCAGGCCCCGGGACACCCCCTGCCGCGGCAAACATACATCCGATGTATGAGCCGAGGTACTCGTCATCCTGCTGCTCGTCGCCCTCCGCGCGGCCCGCCTCGCCGACCGCCACGCCGCGCTGCGCTACCGACAACGCTGCCCGGGCGTACGGGATATCCGTACGCCCGGGCAGCGCGGGTCCGGCGCGGTGCCGCGACGGCAGCAAGCCGTTCGCCGGGCGGCCCGCAGGTCAGCCGCTGCGGCTCACAGCGACGAGCGCAGCCACTGTTCGATGCCGGCGATGTGCACCGTCGACCATGCGCGTGCCGCATCGGCGTCGCGGGCACGCAGGGCGGCGAGGATCTGCCGGTGCTCGTCCAGGGTGCGGCTGACGGTGTCCTCCTGCGTCAGCCCCCGCCACATCCGGGCCCGGGTGGTGGGTCCGGACAGGCCGTCCAGCAGGGAGCACAGTACGGAGTTACCTGAGGCGGCCACGACGCGGTGGTGGAACTCCAGGTCCGATTCGACCACTTCCTCCACGGACGGCTCCGGGCCGAGCGCTTCCAGTTGGGACTCCAGCGCGTCGAGTTCCGCCACCGGGATCCGGAGCCCCGCCAGCGCCGTGGCGGCGGGCTCCAGGATGCGGCGTACGGCCATGAACTCCAGGAGGGTGTCGTCGCGGTGGAAGTCCACCACGAAGCTCATCGCCTCCAGCAGCAGCTTCGGGTCCAGGCTGGTCACATAGGTGCCGTCGCCCTGGCGTACGTCGAGCACGCGCATCAGCGACAGGGCACGGACCGCTTCCCGCAGCGAGTTGCGCGACAGGCCCAGTTCGGCGGCGAGCTCGTTCTCCTTGGGCAGCCGGTCGCCGGGGCCCAGCGCGCCCGAGACGATCATGTCCTTGATCTTCTCGATCGCCTCGTCGGTGACGGCCACGCGCTGTTTCCCCGGGACGTCCGATGTCTGTTTGTTCATGGTGATCCGCCGTCCGTTGTGCCCCAGCCTCGGCGGTAGTCCCGCCAGTCCTTGTCCGTCGCCGCGAAGTCGACATAGAGGGCGACACCGAACCGGCTGCGCCTCCTGTCCTCGCGGCCCAGCCCCAGCCGCACCCCGCGCACAGCGGCGGCAACCGTCTCGGCCGAGGCGTGATGCCCCATGTCGTCCGTGTGGTAGAAGGGCAGCCCCATCAGCACGTCCACCCTCGCGGGCGCCACCTCCAGGGCCAGCGCCGTCTGCTGCGCCACATAGCCGCCATACAGGCTCTCCGCGGGCAGCGCGGTGTCGTACGACATCACCGCGATCTGGTCCACCCGCCGCGCGACCTTGCCGAAGTACTCCTGCGACCACCACTTGCCGCGCCCGGCGACCGCGCCGGAGACATGGTGCAGTCCCGGCAGCGGATCGATCTGGTGCACGGCCACGGACAGCAGCCCGCCCCGCGCGTGGACGGCCGGGCGGAGCCGGTCCAGGAGCCGCAGATAGTCGCCATTGTCGGAGTGCAGCGGCTCCAGGTCGAAGTGCACCCCGTCGAAGCCCGCGTCCAGCATCTGCCGCGCGCTCGCCGCCACCGCCCGCCGCGCCGCACCGTCGGCCAGCCGCAGCCCACCGCGCTCGCCTTCGTCGTAGACGAGCCGGTCACCGAGCCACGCCTGCACCCGCACCCCGGGCAGCTCCCGCTCGACCGCGCCCAGCAGCCACTTGGCGCGGGGGTAGCGCTTCGACGGGAGGGTACCGTCGTGCTCCAACGGGCCGGTGTGGACGTACAGATCGCGTATCCCGGTGCCCGCCATCCGCCGCTTGAGAGCCTTGAGATCGGACTCGTCCCTGCGCCCGTCCACCCAGGCGTGCCCGAGCCATATCGCGTCCCGCCCGCGGGTGCGTGCGTCCGCATGCGGCTCACCCGCATAGGAGATGCGGAGCGCCGTTGCCGCGCCCGTCACCGGCAGTACGACCAGCACCCCGAGCGCGAGCGCTACCCATCCCGCAGCCCGCCGCGCCCGGGTCCGGCCGGGCATCCGCAGCCTCACCCGCAGCCGCCGCACCCCCGGCCCCGAGCGCCTTACATTTTCCCCGTCCATGCCAAGGACAGTGTCACGCCTCATGGCCCGACCGAACCGGAGGGGACGAGCCCGTTACGAAGCTGCCGAACTGGTGATCGCACGGACACAACTCCGTAGCGCGGACACGACGAAGGGGCGTACGCCGTGGTTGGTGTACGCCCCTTCAGGTGGCCGGCCCGGTTGGTTGATCTTTCGGCGGGCGGGCTGAGCCGGGCGCGGTTGAGCGCGCCGTTGCGGGGTCAGTTCCGCTTGGTGAGCAGTTCGTCGATGCGGTTGCGGACTTCGTCGGTGTCCAGGCCGCGGATCGTCAGCGTGGTGCGGCGGCGGGCCACGTCGTCGACCGTCTCGGCCCACTCGTGGTCGCGGGCGTAGACGACCTGGGCCCAGATCTCCGGGCCGTCGGGGTGGATGCGTTCGCCCAGGGACGGGTCCTCGTTGACCAGGCGGGCGATGTCGAAGGAGAGCGAGCCGTAGTGGGTGGCCAGCTGGCGGGCGGTCAGCGGGTCCATACGGACGCCCGGTTCGCGGTCGACCAGCAGCCGGTGCGCGACCGCGTTGGGGTTGGCGATGCCGGGCAGCGGGGTGCGCCGCACCAGCTCCTTGACCGGCACGGTGTCCTCCGCCAGGGCACCGCCGGGCAGCTTCTCCAGCTTGTTCATCACCGTACGGCCGATGTGCCGGTAGGTGGTCCACTTGCCGCCGGCGACCGACAGCATGCCGCCCTTGCCCTCGGTGACGACGGTCTCGCGCTTGGCGGACTCTACGCCGCCGGGGCCGCCCGGCAGTACGCGCAGCCCGGCGAAGGCGTACGTCATCAGGTCGCGGTCGAGGTCGGCGTCCCGTACCGAGAACGCGGCCTCGTCCAGGATCTGCTGGATGTCGGACTCGGTGGCCCGTACGTCCGCCGGGTCGCCGGTGTACTCCTCGTCCGTGGTGCCCAGCAGCAGCTGGTCCTCCCACGGCAGGGCGAAGGTGATGCGGTACTTGTCGATGGGGGTGGCCAACGCGGCCCGCCACGGCGACTTGCGCTTGAGCACCAGGTGGGCGCCCTTGGACAGCCGGATGGAGGGCGCCGCACCGCTGTCCTCCATCTTGCGCAGGTGGTCCACCCAGGGGCCGGTCGCATTCAGCACCAGCCGCGCGTTGACGCCGAACTCCGTACCGTCCGTCCGGTCCCGCAGCTCCGCACCGGTGACCCGGCCGCGGGTGAAGCGCAGCCCGGTGACCTCCGCGTGGTTGAGGACGACGGCACCGGACTCCACGGCGGCGCGGACGGTCATCACGGCCATCCGCGAGTCGTTCATCTGGTGGTCGCCGTAGACCGCGACGGCCTTGAGGTTGTCCGTGCGCAGCGCCGGGTTGTCGGCGGCGGCCTTGGCGGGTGCGATGACCCGGCCGACGCCGTCACCGAAGGCGGACAGCGCCGAGTAGGCGAAGACACCGGCACCCAGCTTGGTGGCGCCGTGCGGGCCGCCCTTGTAGACGGGCAGGTAGAAGGTGAGCGGGTTGACCAGGTGCGGGGCCACGTCCTTGGCCAGTACCCGCCGCTCGTGGTGGTTCTCCGCGACGAGCTTGACCGCGCCGGTCTGCAGGTACCGCAGGCCGCCGTGCACCAGCTTCGAGGACGCGGAGGAGGTGGCACCGGCGAAGTCACCGGCGTCCACCATGGCCACCCGCAGTCCCGACTGCGCCGCATGCCAGGCGACCGAGGTGCCCAGGATGCCGCCGCCTATGACCAGGAGGTCGTACGTCGCGTTTGCGAGCAGCCCTCTGGTCTCTGCGCGGCCAGGGTTGCTGCCGGCAGTCGGGTGCGTCCCGAGGGTGGGGACGCTCTGCGAGGTGTTCATTACTCTCAGTTCTCCTCTTCGATCCAGCCCATGGTCCGCTCCACGGCCTTGAGCCAGTTCCGGTATTCCCGCTCACGCGTGTCCGCGTCCATGCGGGGGGTCCATTCCGCGGCGCGCTTCCAGTTGGCCCGCAGCTCGTCGGTGTCCGACCAGAAGCCGACGGCCAGACCGGCCGCGTACGCCGCACCGAGACAGGTGGTCTCGGCAACCATCGGACGGACGACGGGCGCGTCCAGTACGTCCGAGATGGTCTGCATCAGCAGATTGTTGGCGGTCATGCCGCCGTCCACCTTCAGCGCGGCCAGCTCGACGTCCGAGTCCTTCTGCATCGCGTCGACTATTTCCCGGGTCTGCCAGGCCGTCGCCTCCAGCACCGCGCGGGCCAGATGCGCCTTGGTGACGTAGCGGGTCAGGCCGGCGATGGCGCCGCGCGCGTCCGAGCGCCAGTACGGGGCGAACAGCCCGGAGAACGCCGGGACGAAGTAGGCGCCGCCGTTGTCCTCGACGGAGCTGGCCAGCGTCTCGATCTCCGCCGCGCTGTTGATCAGCCCCATCTGGTCGCGCATCCACTGCACCAGCGAACCGGTGACCGCGATGGAGCCCTCCAGCGCGAAGACCGGCTGCTGGTCACCGATGCGGTAGCCGACCGTGGTGAGCAGCCCGTTGTAGGAGTTGACCGGCTCATGGCCGGTGTTCATCAGCAGGAAGGTGCCGGTGCCGTACGTGGACTTGGCCTCGCCCTGCGCGAAGCAGGTCTGGCCGAACAGCGCCGCCTGCTGGTCGCCCAGCGCGGAGGCGACGGGCAGCCCCGCCAGCTCACCGGTGGCCTCGCCGTACACCTCGGACGAGGACCGGATCTCGGGCAGCACCTCCATGGGGATGCCGATGGAGGCACAGATCTTCTCGTCCCACGCCATGGTGTGCAGGTTCATCAGCAGCGTGCGGGAGGCGTTGGTGACGTCCGTGACGTGCTTGCCCCCGTCGGGCCCGCCGGTCAGGTTCCAGATGACCCACGAGTCCATGGTGCCGAAGAGGATCTCGCCCCGTTCGGCGCGCTCCCGCAGCCCTTCGACGTTGTCGAGCAGCCAGCGGATCTTCGGCCCTGCGAAGTAGGACGCCAGCGGCAGTCCGGTCTCCCGGCGGAACCGGTCCTGGCCGACGTTGCGGCCCAGCTCCTTGCAGAGTGTGTCGGTGCGGGTGTCCTGCCAGACGAGGGCGTTGTGCACCGGCCTGCCGGTCGCCTTCTCCCACAGGACGGTCGTCTCGCGCTGGTTGGTGATGCCCAGCGCCAGAACGTCGCTCTTGGTGACCCCGGCCTTCTTCAGCGCGCCCGTGACCACCTGCTGGACGTTGGTCCAGATCTCGGCGGCGTCGTGCTCGACCCAGCCCGGCTTCGGCAGGATCTGCTCGTGCTCCTTCTGGTCGACCGCGACGATCCGGCCGTCCTTGTCGAAGACGATGCAGCGGCTGGAGGTGGTGCCCTGGTCGATCGCGGCTATGAAGGGCCCGCCGCCGTGTGCGGAGGCGTGGGTGCTGTGGGTGTCGCTCATGGTGTTTCTGCTCCGATGCGTCGTTGGTTCGGTCGGCGGTCGGGTCTGTCGCTCATCCCCATGCGAGGTTGTAGACCCCGGCGGCGATGGCGGCGCCGGCCATCGGGCCCACCACGGGAACCCAGGCGTAGCTCCAGTCGCTGCCGCCCTTGTTGGGCAGCGGCAGCACCGCGTGGATGATGCGAGGACCGAGGTCACGCACCGGGTTGATGGCGTAGCCCGTGGGCCCGCCGAGCGACAGACCGATACCGACGACGACCAGCGCGGTGATCAAGGCGCCCATCTTGCCGAGGCCGACGGTGCCGTCGACATCCTTGACCAGGCCCTGAGTGAGGATCGCGAGGATGAGCACGAACGTCGCGATGACCTCGGTGAGGAAGTTCAGCAGCGGCTTGCGCACCTCGGGAGAGGTGAAGAAGACACCGTGCACGGGGCCCGGGTTCGCGTTCTTCATCTCGACGACGTCCGGCTCCCGGAGCGTGACCTGGAACTGGGCGTAGTAGACGAGCCAGACCAGCACCGCGCCGAGCATGGCACCGAGCATCTCGCTGCCCAGGTACACCGGAACGTCGCTCCAGGGGGTGGCTCCCTTGCCCCCCTTCATGGCGAGGGCCAGGGTGACGGCCGGGTTGAGGTGGGCGCCCGAGGACTGCGCGATGTACGCGCCGGTGAGGACCGCGAAGCCCCAGCCGAAGGCGATGGCCACCCAGCCGGCTGCGAATGCCTTGGAACGCTTCAGATTGACTGCGGCACACACGCCGCCACCGAGGAGGACCAGCACCATCGTGCCGAGGACCTCGCTCTGGAAGATGTCGGAGCTGGACACCCGCGACTCCTTTGTCACTTTTGTCTTGGGGCAACTCCCGGCCGGAGGCTCGGGGAGGATGGGCGGCCCGGTCGGTAAGCGTCCGGTGTTCGACAATGTCGACCGCCGAACGGCAACTTTTCTCCTAAGTGAGGGTCCCGTCAAGGGGCTGTGACAGATGACTCCTGCCTGTCATCCTGCGGGCACACAGCGGTGGCGGCACCCTCGGACGCTCAGACGGTGCGGCAGGCCCACCCGGGTGCCCGGAACCGCCGGGCCCGGGGCGTGGGCCCGCCGGCCCGGGGCTCAGAATCGCTGGGCGCCCAGGTCGCGGGAGACCGCGCGGGCCGTGTCGCGTACGGCCGCGACCAGCCGGGGGAGCGGCTCGTCGCCCTCGCACATCCGTTCAACGGCCCCGGTTATCCCCACCGCGCCCACCGGCATCCGGCGCCGGTTGTAGATCGGCGCGGCCACCGAGGCGAGCCCGTCCCAGGTCTCCTCCACGTCCGCCGCCCAGCCGCGAGCCCGTACGGTCTCCAGCAGCGCCTCGAACCGTTCCGGGTCGGTCACCGTGCGCTCGGTGAAGGTCGCCCGCTCCCCGTCCAGCGCCTCGCTCAGCGCCACCGGGTCGTACGCGGAGAGCACCTTGCCCAGCGCAGTGCTGTGCAGCGGCTGCATGGCGCCGACCTCCAGCACCTGGCGGCTGTCGTCCGGGCGGAAGACGTGGTGCACGATGAGGACGCCCTGCTGGTGGAGCACGCCCAGATAGACGCTCTCCCCGCTGGAGCGGGCCAGGTCGTCCGTCCAGACCAGGGCCCTGGCCCGCAGTTCGTGTACGTCCAGATAGCTGTTGCCCAGGCGCAGCAGCTCGGCCCCGAGCTGATAGCGGCCGGTGACCGGCTCCTGCTCCACGAAGCCCTCCTGCTGAAGGGTGCGCAACAGCCCGTGCGCCGTACCCTTGGCAAGGTCGAGGGCCGAGGCGATCTCGGAGAGCCCGAGCCGTCGTTCGCCGCCCGCCAACAGCCGTAGTACGGCCGCCGCACGCTCCAGCGACTGGATGGTCCGGGCCATCGGTCCTCCCTGACCTGCTGGCTTGAGATTCGACAATGCCGAACGCTATCGCTTCATGTCGACGGGGTGGTAGTCGGGATCGAGCCGGGATCGAGCCGGGGAGTGTCCGATGGTCGGAATGTCGACCGGCACTCTTGCGTCCGCCCGCTACGCTGACCGGATGCGCTGCCGTACTGGCGCGCAAAGCCGACAGCCGTCGCATCCCAGGGAGCTTCTTCCATGGCCTCGTCGCCGAGCAGCACGACCGCATCCTCGTCCCCCACCCGGGCCGACGCGCTTCGCCAGGCGCTGGCCTCCCGGGTAGTCGTCGCCGACGGCGCGATGGGGACGATGATCCAGGCGCAGGACCCGACGCTGGAGGATTTTGAGCAGCTGGAGGGCTGCAACGAGATCCTGAACGTGACCCGCCCCGACATCATCCGCACCGTGCACGAGGAGTACTTCGCCGCCGGCGTGGACTGTGTGGAGACCAACACCTTCGGCGCCAACCACGCGGCGCTGGGGGAGTACGAGATCACCGACCGCATCTTCGAGCTTTCCGAGACCGGCGTACGCATCGCCCGCGACGTCGCCGATGAGTTCGAGGCCGAGGACGGCCGGATGCGCTGGGTGCTGGGCTCGATGGGCCCGGGCACCAAGCTGCCGACCCTCGGCCACGCCCCGTACGCCACGCTGCGGGACGCCTACCAGCAGAACGCCGAGGGCATGATCGCGGGCGGCGCCGATGCGCTGCTGGTGGAGACCACTCAGGACCTCCTCCAGACCAAGGCCTCCGTCATCGGCGCCCGCCGCGCGATGGAGGCGGCGGGCGTGGACCTGCCGCTGCTGTGCTCGGTCACCGTCGAGACGACCGGCACGATGCTGCTCGGCTCCGAGATCGGCGCGGCGCTCGCGGCCCTGGAGCCGCTGGGCATCGACATGATCGGCCTGAACTGCGCGACCGGTCCCGCCGAGATGAGCGAGCACCTGCGCTATCTGGCCCAGCACTCCCGCGTCCCGCTGTCGTGCATGCCGAACGCCGGTCTGCCGGTGCTGGGCAAGAACGGCGCCCACTACCCGCTCACCCCGCAGGAGCTGGCGGACGCGCACGACACCTTCGTCCGCGACTACGGCCTCTCCCTGGTGGGCGGCTGCTGCGGTACGACGCCCGAGCACCTGCGGCAGCTGGTGGAGCGGGTGCGCGGCCGTGCGCCCGCCCCGCGGGAGCCGCAGCCGGAGCCGGCGGCGGCCTCCCTCTACCAGGCGGTGCCCTTCCGCCAGGACACCTCGTACCTGGCCATCGGGGAGCGGACCAACGCCAACGGGTCGAAGAAGTTCCGCGAGGCGATGCTGGACGAGCGCTGGGAGGACTGCGTCGAGCTGGCCCGCGAGCAGATCCGCGAGGGCGCCCACATGCTCGACCTGTGTGTCGACTACGTCGGCCGCGACGGCGTCGCCGACATGACGGAGCTGGCCGGACGGCTGGCCACAGCCTCCACGCTGCCCATCGTGCTGGACTCCACCGAGATCGCCGTCATCCAGGCCGGGCTGGAGAAGCTGGGCGGCCGGGCCGTCATCAACTCCGTCAACTACGAGGACGGGGACGGCCCCGACTCCCGCTTCGCGAAGGTCACCGAGCTGGCGGCCGAGCACGGCGCCGCGCTCATCGCGCTGACCATCGACGAGGAGGGCCAGGCCCGTACCGCCGAGCACAAGGTCGCCATCGCCGAACGCCTCATCGCGGAACTGACCGGCAACTACGGCATCCACGAGTCGGACATCCTCATCGACGTCCTCACCTTCACCATCTGCACCGGTCAGGAGGAGTCCCGCAAGGACGGCATCAACACGATCGAGGCCATCCGGCTGCTCAAGCAGAAGCACCCCGACGTACAGACCGTGCTGGGCCTCTCGAACATCTCCTTCGGCCTGAACCCGGCCGCGCGGATCGTGCTCAACTCCGTCTTCCTCGACGAGTGCGTCAAGGCGGGACTGGACTCCGCGATCGTGCATGCCAGCAAGATCCTGCCGATCGCGCGCTTCGACGACGAACAGGTCGAGGTGGCCCGCGATCTGATCTACGATCGGCGCCGCGAGGGCTACGACCCGCTGCAGAAGCTGATGGAGCTGTTCGAGGGCGCCACCGCCAAGTCGATGAAGGCCGGCAAGGCCGAGGAGCTGGCGGCCCTCCCGCTGGAGGAGCGCCTCCAGCGCCGCATCATCGACGGCGAGCGCAACGGCCTGGAGGCCGACCTGGAGGAGGCGCTTCAGGAGCGGCCCGCGCTCGACATCGTCAACGACACGCTGCTGGCGGGCATGAAGGTCGTCGGTGAGCTGTTCGGCTCCGGCCAGATGCAGCTGCCGTTCGTGCTCCAGTCGGCCGAGGTGATGAAGGCCGCCGTGGCCTACCTCGAACCGCACATGGAGAAGGCCGAGGACGCCGAGGGCAAGGGCACGATCGTGCTGGCCACGGTGCGCGGCGACGTCCACGACATCGGTAAGAACCTGGTCGACATCATCCTGTCCAACAACGGCTACCAGGTCGTCAACCTCGGCATCAAACAGCCGGTGAGCGCCATCCTGGAGGCAGCGGCCGAACACCGCGCTGATGTGATCGGCATGTCCGGGCTGCTGGTGAAGTCCACGGTGATCATGAAGGAGAACCTGGAGGAGCTCAACCAGCGCAAGATGGCGACCGACTTCCCGGTCATCCTCGGCGGCGCCGCGCTCACCCGGGCCTACGTCGAACAGGATCTGCACGAGATCTACGAGGGCGAGGTCCGCTACGCCAAGGACGCCTTCGAGGGGCTGAGCCTCATGGACGCCCTGATGGACGTCAAGCGCGGCGTCCCCGGCGCCAAGCTGCCCGAGCTCAAGCAGCGCCGGGTGCCCAAGCGGGACCTCGACATCCCCGAGCCGGAGGTCAACGACGGCTCCGTCCGGTCCGATGTGGCGGTCGACAACCCCGTCCCGGAGCCGCCCTTCTGGGGGACCCGCGTCGTCAAGGGCCTGCAGCAGCAGGACTACGCCTCCTGGCTCGACGAAGGCGCCCTGTTCAAGGGCCAGTGGGGGCTCAAGGAGGCCCGCAAGGGCGACGGCCCCTCCTACGAGGAGCTGGTGGAGACCGAGGGCCGGCCGCGGCTGCGCGGCTGGCTGGAGCGGCTGCAGACGGAGAACCTGCTGGAGGCGTCCGCCGTCTACGGCTACTTCCCCTGCTACTCCAAGGGCGACGATCTGATCCTGCTGGACGAGCAGGGCAACGAGCGCACCCGCTTCACCTTCCCCCGCCAGCGGCGCGGCCGCCGGCTGTGTCTGGCCGATTTCTTCCGCCCGGAGGACTCGGGCGAGACGGACGTGGTCGGGCTGCAGGTGGTCACCGTCGGCTCGAAGATCGGCGAGAAGACCGCCGAGCTGTTCGCGGGCGACGCCTACCGCGACTACCTGGAGCTGCACGGCCTCTCCGTGCAGCTCGCCGAGGCGCTGGCCGAGTACTGGCACGCCCGGGTCCGCGGCGAACTCGGATTCTCGGCCGAGGACCCTGACCAGATGCAGGGCATGTTCGATCTGAAGTACCGGGGAGCGCGCTTCTCCCTGGGCTACGGCGCCTGCCCCAATCTGGAGGACCGCGCCAAGATCGCCGAGCTGCTGCGGCCCGAGCGGATCGGCGTCGAGCTGTCCGAGGAGTTCCAGCTGCACCCCGAACAGTCGACCGACGCGATCGTGCTGCACCACCCCGAGGCCAAGTATTTCAACGCCCGATGAGGGTAGAGGTCATACACTGATCGGTCCGGTACAGGCCGGTCGTCCCCTTCCGCCGGGGTTCCGCCGGAGTCCACAGGGATTCCGCGGGGTTCCGGCGGGAGGGGGCGGCCGGCCTTGTCGTCCCTTCGGAGTCGTCTTTCAAGGAGGTGCTGCGATGGCCGATCCATCCCCCGCCGTCACCACTCTGACGGGTGAGGAGCCCGCGCTCCAGGCCGTGCTGCTGGACATGGACGGCACCCTGGTCGACACCGAGGACTTCTGGTGGGACGCGGAGGTCGAGGTCTTCGCCGAGCTGGGACACGAGCTGCGCGACGAGTGGCGCACCGTGGTGGTCGGCGGGCCCATGTCGCGCAGCGCAGGCTTTCTGATCGAGGCCACGGCCGCCGATATCGGTCTGGAAGAGCTGAGCGTGCTGCTGAACGCCAAGTTCATCGAGCGGCTGGAGCGCGGCGTCCCGCTGATGCCCGGCGCCCGCCGCCTGCTGGCGGAGCTGTCGGCGCACCGGATCCCCGCAGCGCTCGTCTCCGCCTCGCACCGCACCGTCGTGGACCGCATGCTCACCTGGATCGGCCGCGAGAACTTCGCCTTCACGGTCGCCGGTGACGAACTGGCCCGCACCAAGCCGCACCCGGACCCGTATCTGACCGCTGCGCGCCGGCTGGGTGCCGACCCGGCGCGCTGCGCCGTGCTGGAGGACACCGCCACCGGTGTCGCCGCTGCCGAGGCCGCCGGGTGTCATGTCGTGGCCGTGCCGTCCATTGCGCCGATCAAGCCCAAGTCCGGTCGCACCATTGTGAGTTCACTGGAAGAAGTCGATCTCGAATTCCTGCGTTCGCGGATCATGGTCACGCGTTGAAGCGCTCACTTCCGTACCGGATTCGATTCTGACGGGACACGGGAAATGCGCTGTCCCGGCCCGGGAAATCCGCTTCTGCGGGTGGTGCAAAACGTTGAACTCCGGTGTCCGGTGCGCAGATTGGTCCAGTGACGTTCGTCACGCACAGCCCTCTCGACGGCGCGGGTGACGTGTGGTTCCCCTGGTGCTGGTGGGGAAAATGTCCTTCCGTTATGTCCGCATTGGTAGAACGACGCGGAGATCGTTCCAGCGTCCGGATAGCGGACAGAAAGCTCGTGGTTTCTGTCCGTGAAACCGGCTCCGTGGCCTGCGCTTCGGAAGTGACCGGAGTAGACCATTAATGTCGGTGTACCGGCCATTCCACCCCTGCAGCAAACCCTGGCCGGCCGAGGAGATCGTCGACCATGAACCGTAGAACTGTGGCGCTGCCGGTGCTCGCCGCCGGGCTGCTCACGCCGCTTCTCGCCGGGTGCGGGACCGAGAAGGGCGGAAGCGCCGGCGGCGATGCGATCGTCGTCGGTACGACGGACCACTTCGCGGTCGGCAAGAACGCGCCGGCCCCGTTCGACCCGGCGGCGGCGTACGACGTCGCGGCCTGGGGCGTCATGCGCAACACCTTCCAGACGCTCCTGCGCCTCCCGCGCGCCGGCACCTCCCCGGTGCGGGACGCCGCCGCCAAGTGCGGCTTCACCGATGCGGCGAACGAGCAGTATCGCTGCACCCTGCGCAAGGGGCAGACCTTCTCCAACGGGCACGCGCTGGACGCCGAGGACGTCGAGTTCTCCCTGCGGCGCCTCAAGCGCATCAACCACAAGGGCGGCCCCGCAGTCCTCTTCAGCAACCTCGACCGTGTCGAGGCCAACGGGAAGAACCGGATCGTCTTCCACCTCAAGAAGCCCGACGCGACCTTCCCGTACAAGCTGACCACCCCGGCCGCCGCCATAGTCGACTCCGAGACCTATCCGGCCGACTCCCTCACCAAGGGCGGCCGGCTGACCGGCTCGGGCCCCTACGCCCTCGACAGCATCGACGCCAAGTCCGCGGTCCTCACCAAGAACCCGCACTACAACGGCGCGCTGAAGCTGCAGAACAGCAAGATCGAGCTGCGCTTCTTCGACGGCGCCACAGGCATGGAGAAGGCGCTCAAGGCGGGCGACATCGATGTCATGGGCCGGACCATCTCGCCCAGCCAGGTCGGCCGGCTCGACGAGGCCCAGGGCAACGGCATCGAGCTGGTCGAGCAGCCCGGTCAGGAGATCCGCTACCTCGCCTTCGACACCGACGACGACACCGCGGGCAAGAAGGCCGTCCGCCAGGCCATGGCCCAGCTCGTCGACCGCAAGAAGATCGTGCGGGACGCCTACGACCGCAGCACCGAGCCGCTCTACAGCATCGTGCCCGCCGGGCTGCCGGCCCACCGCAACTCGTTCTTCAACAAGTACGGCGACCCCAGCAAGGAGGCGGCCGAGCGCACCCTGCGCAAGGCCGGCATCGACAAGCCCGTCAAGCTCACCCTCACCTACACCACCGACCACTACGGCGACGCCACCGCCAAGGAGTTCGCCGTCCTGAAGCAGCAGCTCAACGACAGCGGTCTCTTCGACGTGCGGACCAAGGGCGTCAAGTGGGACCGGTTCCGCCCCGCGGCCACCGACGGCAAGTACCAGGTCTGGGGCTACGGCTGGTACCCGGACTTCCCCGATGCGGACAACTTCGTCGCCCCCTTCTTCGAGAAGGACAACTTCCTCGGCTCGCCGTACACCAACCGCGAGATCCGCGACGAACTGGTCCCGCAGACCCGCCGCCAGACCCAACGCGCCGCCACCGCCGGCACCTTCGGCCGCGCCCAGGACATCGCCGCCGAGGACGTCCCGGTGCTCCCTCTCTGGCAGGGCAACCAGTACCTCGCGGCGCGCGACGACGTCACCGGCGTCGAATGGGCCCTCAACTCCTCATCGGTACTCCAACTGTGGGAGCTGGGCCGCGGGCAGGACGGCTGACCCTCGGGGCGGTGATTCCCCGCCGCTGCGGCGGGGAAGGGGCCGGCTCTTACGAAGACCCGGGCCGGACGAGCCCGCTCTCGTACGCGTACACCGCCGCCTGCACCCGGTCGCGCAGCCCCAATTTGGTCAGCACATGGCCGACATGCGTCTTGACCGTCGTCTCGCTCACGAACAGGTCCGCCGCGATCTCCGCGTTCGACAGCCCGCGCGCCACCAGCTTCAGCACTTCAACCTCACGCTCGGTCAGCTGGTGCAGCGTGTCCGGCACCGGCTCCTCGCCCGAGGGCAGCCTGCCCGCGTACTTGTCCAGCAGCCGGCGGGTGATGCTCGGTGCCAGCATGGCCTCGCCCGCCGCCACCACCCGGATGGCCTGCACCAGCTCACCGGCGGGCGCGTCCTTCAGCAGGAACCCGCTGGCCCCGGCCCGCAGCGCCTCCACCACGTACTCGTCCAGGTCGAAGGTGGTGAGCACCAGCACCTTCGCCGGGCCGTCCTTGGCGGGGCCGGTGATCCGGCGGGTCGCCTCCACACCGTCCATCCGAGGCATGCGGATGTCCATCAGCACCACGTCGGGCTGCAGCGCCCGCACCTGGTCCAGCGCCTGCAGACCGTCACCTGCCTCACCGACCACCGCCAGATCCTGCTCGGCCTCCAGAATCATCCGGAAGCCGGTGCGCAGTAGCGGCTGGTCGTCGACCAGCAGTACGCGGATTGCCACGGGAACTCCTCAGGGGGACGGCAACGGTCGCCCCATTCTCACTCAGCCCCCGGCTCTGTTGCCCGTTGCCCCTTCCGACTCGGAAGCCGGCCCCGGTTCCGACCCGGATTCCGGCTCCGCACCTCGCGGCTCGGGCAGCCGGGGCTGGATCATCAGCGGATACGGCGGGGGAGTGCCGCCGAACTCGGGGCAGTGCGCCTGGTGGTCGCACCAGCCGCACAGCTTGCTCGGCTTGGGGCGCCAGTCGCCCGTCTCCATCGCACGTTCGATCGCGTCCCACAGCGCCAGCAGCTTGCGCTCGGTGGCCAGCAGATCGCGCTCGTCCGGGTCGTAGGTGAGGACGTCGCCGCTGCCCAGGAAGACCAGCTGCAACCGCCGGGGCACCACCCCGCGCAGCCGCCACAGCACCAGGGCGTAGAACTTCATCTGGAACAGCGGACCCTCGGTGTACTCGGGGCGCGGCGCCTTGCCCGTCTTGTAGTCGACGATCCGCACCTCACCGGTGGGGGCCACGTCCACCCGGTCGATGATCCCGCGCAGCCGCAGCCCCGAATCCAGCCGCGCCTCCACGAACAGCTCGCGCTCCGCGGGCTCCAACCGGGTGGGGTCCTCCAAGGTGAACCACCGCTCCACCAGCGCCTCGGCCTCCGCCAGCCACTGCGCCAACTGGGCGCCGTCCGAGGTGTCCTCCGCGAACAGCTCGGCCAGCTCCGGACGCTTGGCCAGCAGCCGCTCCCACTCCCCGGCCACCATGGCCCGCGCCCGCCGCGCGCTGCGCTCCGGGGCCGGAGCGTCGAAGAGTCTCTCCAGCACCGCATGCACCACCGTCCCCCGGGTGGCGGCGGCCGAAGGCTTCTCCGGCAGTTTGTCGATCACCCGGAAGCGGTAGAGCAGCGGGCACTGCATGAAGTCCCCCGCCCGGGAGGGCGACAGCGAGGTCGGCGGTGTGGCCGCGCTGGTTTTCATGGGGTAAGACCCTACGGCCCACCACTGACAGCGGACACTTACCATCGACGGCAGACCCCTCGCGTCGGGTGATCGCCAACCCGAGGCTGATTCAGCCGCGCGGCGCAGCGGGGCGCGAGGGAAGCAGCAGAGGGGAACCCGTGGCGGACGAGGACAACGACGGGAAGCCGCGGTCCGGCGGCTCCGGCGAGGGGAACGGCCCCCAAGAGCCGAAGCGCCGTCGGCCGGTTCCCGGCAAACCCGTACGCCCCAACACGCCGGGCGGCGGCATCCTGATGGGCCGTCCGTTCGGTGTCCCCGTCTATGTCGCCCCGTCCTGGTTCCTCGTCGCGATCCTGATCACCTGGGTCTTCGGCGGACAGCTCGACCGCGTACTGCCCGAGCTGGGCGCGGTCCGCTATCTGATCGCGCTCTTCTTCGCCGTCGCCTTCTACGCCTCCGTCCTCGTCCACGAGCTCGCCCACACGGTCGCCGCGCTCCGGTTCAAACTGCCGGTGCGCCGAATCCAGCTCCAGTTCTTCGGCGGCGTCTCCGAGATCGAGAAGGAGTCCGAGACCCCCGGCCGCGAGTTCGTCCTGGCCTTCGTGGGCCCGCTGTTCTCCCTCGCCCTGGCCGGCGTCTTCTACGCCGCGATGCTCGCTGTCGAGCCCCGCACCGTCCCCGGCGTCCTGCTCGCCGGACTGATGATCTCCAACCTCATCGTCGCCGCCTTCAATCTGCTGCCCGGCCTCCCGCTGGACGGCGGCCGGATGCTGCGCGCCGTCGTCTGGAAGATCAGCGGCAAACCGATGACCGGCACCGTGGCCGCCGCCTGGGTGGGCCGGGCGCTGGCCGTCACCGTGCTGATCGGCCTCCCGCTGGCCACCCACGCGGGCGGCCTGGCCCGGGGCAGCGTCAGCGGCGTGGACTCCCTCACCGACGCGCTGCTCGCCGCGATCCTGGCCGCCATCATCTGGACCGGTGCCGGCAACAGCCTGCGGATGGCCAGGCTGCGCGAACGCCTGCCCGAGCTGCGCGCCCGTACGCTGACCCGCCGTGCCGTCCCCGTCGAGACCGACACCCCCCTCTCCGAGGCCCTGCGCCGGGCCAACACC
The DNA here is from genome assembly GCF_052245835.1 of Streptomyces sp. 8N114. Taxonomy (NCBI): domain Bacteria; kingdom Bacillati; phylum Actinomycetota; class Actinomycetes; order Kitasatosporales; family Streptomycetaceae; genus Streptomyces; species Streptomyces sp. 8N114. The sequence continues at coordinate 163,968 of NZ_JBQQBT010000004.1, forward strand.
GCGGGTGCCCGCGGCCTGGTCGTCGTCGACGGCAAGGGCGACCCGCTCTCCCTGGTGCGGGAGGCCGCCATCGCCTCCGTACCCGAGCACCGCCGCCCCTGGGTCGCGGTCAGCACCCTCGCGCAGGACCTGAAGGAGGGCATGCGGGTCCCCGCCGAGCTGGCCGGGGAGGACCTGCTGGAGTGGCTGCGGGCCACCCCCGCCACCGAATATCTGGTGGTGGAGGAGACCGGCGAGATCTACGGGGTGCTGTCCACCGCGGACGTCGAGCGCGCCTTCGTCGAGGCCATGTCCAAGCGCCCGGACCAGGACGGCGACAGCGCCAAGCCCACCGGCTAGGGCTTGTCCGGCGCCTCTTACGCACCGACGCTCCCCGGTCGCGCAATTCCCCGCGTCCCCGCCGCCTGCGCGCATCGGCCAGGGCACCCCTTACCGGCACAACGGAGGGGCGGGGCAAGATCCGCCGGGCACGGCGTAGCCGCCTCCGCGGACCGGCTAGGCTGTGCGTATGTCCGAACCGACCGGTGCCGCCCGCCGTCGCGGGCCCTTCAAGGTCGGGGACCAGGTCCAGCTCACCGACCCCAAGGGACGCCACTACACGATCACCCTCGAAGAGGGAAAGAGCTTCCACACCCACAAGGGAGCCTTCCCCCATGACGAGCTGATCGGTGCGCCCGAGGGGAGTGTCGTCCGTACCACCGGAAACGTCGCCTACCTCGCGCTGCGTCCACTGCTCCCCGACTACGTCCTGTCCATGCCGCGGGGAGCCGCCGTCGTCTATCCCAAGGACGCCGGACAGGTGCTCGCCATGGCCGACATCTTCCCTGGCGCGCGTGTCGTCGAGGCGGGGGTCGGCTCCGGATCGCTGAGCACCTTTCTGCTCCGCGCCATCGGCGACCAGGGCATGCTCCACTCCTACGAGCGCCGTGCCGATTTCGCCGACATCGCCCAGCAGAACGTGGAGCGCTACTTCGGCAGCCCCCACCCGGCCTGGACGCTGACCGTCGGTGACCTCCAGGACAACCTCACCGACAGCGACGTGGACCGCGTCATCCTCGACATGCTCGCCCCCTGGGAGTGCCTGGAGGCCGTCTCCAAGGCCCTGGTGCCCGGCGGCATCCTGTGTGCCTACGTCGCCACCACCACGCAGCTGGCGCGCATGGTCGAGTCGATCCGCGAGTTCGGGACCTTCAACGAGCCGCAGGCGTGGGAGACGATGGTGCGCAACTGGCACATCGAGGGTCTCGCCGTCCGCCCCGACCATCGCATGATCGGCCACACCGGCTTCCTGCTCACCGCGCGTCGGCTGGCCGACGGCGTCGAGCCGCCGCTGCGCCGCCGCCGGCCCGCCAAGGGCGCTTACGGCGAGGACTACACGGGCCCCGGCAGCCAGTCCGGCGGCGGCCGGGCGTAGCGCCGACCGCCGCGGTCCCGGCCGAACGCGGTGGCCGCCCCCGCCGCAACCGCCGCCGCACTCTCCCGTCGGTAGTCGTTCGCCGTCGCGGCGGACAGAAGGCCCTGCCGCGGACAGAAGGCCCGCCACTTCTCGCCGCTCCGGAACGACACGCTGCCCCGCCCCGGGCGAACCCGGGTGTGGGGCAGCGCCGTTGGCCCGGGCGGGCCCCCGTGGCGAGGACTCCGCAGAGCGGCCCCCGCCGTTCCGCGGCAGTGTGACCTATGGCACGATGCGTAGCACTCCGCGTTCGTCTCGTCCCGCACAGGAGTCACCCCGAGTGACGGAACTGCCGCACACCCGCACCCGCGCCGTCCACTGGCTCGCCACCGCCGCAGCCCTCGCCGCCGTGCTCGGCGGCACGGCCCTCCTGCAACCCGCCACCGCCACCCCAGCACCCGCCACGGGCGCCTCCGGTCAGGCCCCCGACCCGGACCGCGCCCGCTACCCGCTGGACTGCGGTCCGTCCGGGGCCGGCATCGACGTACTCGACAAGGCCGCCGCCGACTTCGACGGCGACGGCACCGCGGAAACAGTCGCGGTCGTCCGCTGCCAGGCGCGCGGGGGCACCCCGCCCAGCGCGGTCTTCGTACTCTCCGGCACCGCACAGAGCGGGCGACCGCGGATCGCCGCCACCCTCGTCGAGCACCGGGAGAGGATGTCGGTCCAGGACCTCGCGGTGCGGGGCACCACCATCTCCGCGACCCTCCTCGGCTACTCCTCGGCAAACGTGCCGCGCTGCTGCCCCGACAAGCGACGCACGGTCAAGTGGGAGTGGCGCCAGGGGAAGTTCGCCCTGCGTCCAGGGCCGGTCGCGGGCGGTGGCGTCAGCGTCTGACGGGCCCGCCTGCGGCCCGGTACGGACCCGCCGCCTCGACACCGGCTCGGGACGAAATAGTGCGGCACTTGAAGGGTGTTGAACGTCTCGGCACCACAACCGGTCGCTTTCAGATGGTTGTGGGTGGGTATTCCCTGTCCTGAGGGAGTGCGCAAGGGTGAAGATCGGACACACCCCGACCGTCTTTGTGATCTAGGGGTTTCAACCCGCACCGGCCCAGGTAGGGTCGAAGCGTCCAGCTCCCCCTGGAGGAGGTGAGGACCGTGGCAGCCCACGACGACGACACCAACCGCGGCATCCGGCCCGGTCGGGGTTCCGAAGACCCGTCCGGCCAGATCGCCTACCTTGAGCAGGAAATCGCCGTCCTGCGCCGCAAGCTCGCCGACTCTCCGCGGCACACTCGTATTCTCGAGGAGCGGATCGTCGAGCTGCAGACCAACCTGGCCGGTGTATCCGCCCAGAACGAGCGGCTCTCCAACACGCTCCGCGAGGCGCGTGACCAGATCGTGGCCCTCAAGGAAGAGGTCGACAGGCTCGCCCAGCCACCGGCGGGCTTCGGAGTCTTCCTGCAGGCCAACGAGGACGACACGGCCGACATCTTCACCGGAGGCAGAAAACTCCGGGTGAACGTCAGCCCCAACGTCGACCTCCAGTCGCTCCAGCGCGGCCAGGAGCTCATGTTGAACGAGGCGCTCAACGTGGTCGAGGCCATGGAGTTCGAGCGCGCGGGTGACATCGTCACCCTCAAGGAAGTACTCGACGACGGAGAGCGAGCGCTGGTCGTCGGCCACACCGACGAGGAGCGCGTCGTACGGCTCGCCGAGCCGCTGCTGAACACCACGCTGCGGGCCGGTGACGCCCTGCTGCTGGAGAGCCGCTCCGGCTACGTCTTCGAGGTCGTGCCCAAGAGCGAGGTCGAGGAACTGGTCCTCGAAGAGGTCCCCGACATCGACTACACCAAGATCGGTGGCCTCGGCGGACAGATCGAGCAGATCAGGGACGCCGTCGAGCTCCCGTATCTGTACCCGGACCTCTTCCGGGAGCACGAACTGCGCCCGCCCAAGGGTGTGCTGCTCTACGGCCCGCCCGGCTGCGGCAAGACGCTGATCGCCAAGGCGGTGGCCAACTCGCTGGCCAAGAAGGTCGCCGAGGTCACCGGCTTGCCCCAGGGGAAGAGCTACTTCCTCAACATCAAGGGCCCCGAGCTGCTCAACAAGTACGTGGGCGAGACCGAGCGGCACATCCGGCTCGTCTTCCAGCGGGCCCGGGAGAAGGCCAGCGAGGGCACACCGGTCATCGTCTTCTTCGACGAGATGGACTCCCTCTTCCGCACCCGTGGCTCGGGCGTAAGCTCGGACGTGGAGAACACCATCGTCCCGCAGCTGCTCTCCGAGATTGACGGCGTGGAGGGCCTGGAGAACGTCATCGTCATCGGCGCCTCGAACCGCGAGGACATGATCGACCCGGCGATCCTGCGTCCCGGCCGGCTGGACGTGAAGATCAAGATCGAGCGCCCGGACGCCGAGGCGGCCAAGGACATCTTCTCCAAGTACCTCACCCCGAACCTGCCGCTCCACCCGGACGATGTCGCGGAGCACGGCGGCAATGTGGAGGCCGCCTGCGACGCCATGATCCAGTCGGTCGTGGAGCAGATGTACGCGGAATCGGAGGAGAACCGCTTCCTCGAGGTCACCTACGCCAACGGTGACAAGGAAGTCCTCTACTTCAAGGACTTCAACTCCGGCGCCATGATCGAGAACATCGTCGGCCGGGCCAAGAAGATGGCCATCAAGGCGTACCTGGACCACAACCAGAAGGGTCTGCGCGTCTCCCATCTCCTGTCGGCCTGCGTGGACGAGTTCAAGGAGAACGAGGACCTGCCCAACACCACCAACCCGGACGACTGGGCCCGCATCTCCGGCAAGAAGGGCGAGCGGATCGTGTACATCCGCACCCTCGTCACCGGCAAGCAGGGAGCGGACACCGGTCGTTCCATCGACACCGTCGCCAACACCGGTCAGTACCTGTAACGAGGACCGATTCCGGCTGCGGGTCCCCGCCCGGGGTACCCGCAGCCGGATTGTTTCCCGGAGCATCAAGGAAGTCCGCAGAGTGATCTCCCCACTCCACTCCGTGCGTCATAGGCTCTTCCCTACCGCCGCGACGCGCAGTGCGCAGGAGGGGGCCGCACACGGGACGGATGCGCAGCGGGACTTGAACGGTGGTCCACCGGCGGGCCGCCGTCAGCGAGGAGGGCAGCATGACCGTACGGCGCGTAATGGGCATCGAGACCGAGTACGGCATTTCCGTGCCCGGCCACCCCAACGCCAATGCCATGCTCACCTCGTCCCAGGTCGTCAACGCCTACGCGGCCGCGATGCACCGGGCGCGCCGCGCCCGCTGGGACTTCGAGGAGGAGAACCCGCTGCGGGACGCCCGCGGCTTCGATCTGGCTCGTGAGTCGGCCGACGCCAGCCAGCTGACGGACGAGGACATCGGCCTGGCCAACGTCATCCTCACCAACGGAGCCCGGCTCTACGTCGACCACGCCCACCCCGAGTACAGCGCCCCCGAGGTCACCAACCCGCGGGACGCCGTGCTGTGGGACAAGGCGGGCGAGCGGATCATGGCCGAGGCCGCCGAGCGCGCGGCCGAGGTCCCCGGCACCAGCCCGATCCACCTCTACAAGAACAACACCGACAACAAGGGCGCCTCCTACGGCACGCACGAGAACTATCTGATGAAGCGGGAGACCCCGTTCTCGGAGATCGTGCGGCATCTGACCCCTTTCTTCGTCTCCCGGCAGGTCGTGTGCGGAGCGGGACGGGTGGGACTGGGGCAGGACGGCAGCGAGCACGGGTTCCAGCTGAGCCAGCGCGCCGACTACTTCGAGGTCGAGGTCGGGCTGGAGACCACGCTCAAGCGGCCCATCATCAACACCCGTGACGAGCCGCACGCGGACGCCGAGAAGTACCGGCGGCTGCATGTGATCATCGGGGACGCCAACCTCTCGGAGGTCTCCACCTACCTCAAGCTGGGCACGACCTCGCTGGTCCTGTCCATGATCGAGGACGGCTTCATCGCCGTCGATCTCGCCGTCGACCAGCCCGTCCGCACCCTGCATCAGGTCTCCCACGATCCGACACTCGAACGGCTGATCACCCTCCGTAACGGCCGCACCCTCACCGCGGTACAGCTCCAGATGGAGTACTTCGAGCTGGCCCGCAAATACGTGGAGGAGCGCTGGGGCGCCGACGCGGACGAGCAGACTCAGGATGTGCTGGCCCGCTGGGAGGACGTGCTGGGCCGGCTCGAACACGACCCCATGAGCCTGGCAGGAGAGCTGGACTGGGTCGCCAAACGCGAGCTGATGGAGGGCTACCGCCGCCGCGACGGAGTCGACTGGGACGCCCCTCGGCTGCACCTGGTCGATCTCCAGTACGCGGACGTACGCTCCGACAAGGGCCTCTACAACCGACTGGTCTCCCGCGGGAGCATGCAGCGGCTGCTGTCCGAGGAGGAGGTCAAGGAGGCCGCCTTCAAGCCCCCGGAGGACACCCGCGCCTACTTCCGCGGCCGCTGTCTGGAGCAGTACGCCGACGACGTGGCCGCCGCCTCCTGGGACTCGGTCATCTTCGACCTCCCCGGCCGTGACTCTCTGCAGCGGGTCCCGACCCTTGAGCCGCTGCGGGGTACCCGTAACCACGTGAAGGAGCTGCTGGACCGCTGTCGTACCGCGGAAGAGCTGGTGAAGGTGCTTTCGGGCGGCTGAATCGCGGCTATTCGGTCCGCGGTCCGGGAATCATCGAGGTGGTTGCCGGACGTTGTAAGAACGAAGGAGCCGATGACAGTCCCGGCTTGTAGGGTCTGATCTTGTACGTTCCGCGTACACCACCGAACCGAGCGGGGTGAGGGATATGGCGACCAAGGACACCGGCGGCGGACAGCAGAAGTCCACGCGTCACACCGAGGAGACCGAGGAGCAGACCCAGGACGCGCAGGTCTCCGAGGACCTCAAGGAGCGCCAGGAGGCGCTCTCGGACGACGTGGACTCGGTGCTGGACGAAATCGATGACGTCCTCGAGGAGAACGCGGAGGACTTCGTACGATCCTTCGTTCAGAAGGGTGGACAGTAGTCCGCATTCGTGAACGAGTGATCTCGAACGAGGGGGAGTCGAAGCGATGAGCCACGTCGAGGAGCGGCGAAAAGCGCTCCTCGACGTTCGGTTCGGCGTCCGCCCTAACCGTCCCGGGTCCGGTAGCGCATGCGGAACCGGCAGTCCGCGGAACGCAGAACGCGGAACCGGCCGAGCAGGTGGACCACGATCATGAGACGGGTAGGGTCCGGGACGTACCGTACTCCAGCCGGGACGCCGCGCTGGGGAAGTTCAAGGACCGGGCGGACGTCCCTGGACGTGCCGCCGCCTACGTGGAAGGAAACGTGTGGAAGCCGAAACTCGTAGCACGGGGCGTCTACCTGCTGCCTTCCTGACGCCAGGGTCGTCGTCCTTCATGGATTTCCTGTCCGACCACGCTCCGGAGCAGCTGCCGGGCAACCGGCCGCTGCCGCCCGTGGAGGGTGCCGTGCAGGCGCCGCACGGGACCACGATCGTGGCCGTGACCTTCGCCGGCGGCGTGGTGCTGGCCGGGGACCGGCGGGCGACGATGGGCAACGTCATCGCGCAGCGGGACATCGAGAAGGTGTTCCCCACCGACGAGCACTCCGCCGTGGGCATCGCGGGCACCGCGGGTCTGGCGGTGGAGATGGTGAAGCTGTTCCAGCTGGAGCTGGAGCACTTCGAGAAGGTGGAAGGGTCCACGCTCTCCCTGGAGGGCAAGGCCAACCGCCTCTCCACGATGATCCGCAGCAACCTGGGCATGGCCATGCAGGGCCTCGCCGTGGTGCCGGTGTTCGCCGGGTTCGATCTGGACCGCGGCAAGGGCCGGATCTTCTCCTACGACGTGACGGGCGGCCGTTCCGAGGAGCAGGGCTTCGCCGGAGTCGGCTCCGGTTCGGTCTTCGCGCGCGGCTCGCTCAAGAAGCTCTACCGCGACGAGATGACCGAGGAGCAGGCCGCCACGGTGGTCCTCCAGGCGCTCTACGACGCGGCGGACGACGACTCGGCCACCGGCGGTCCCGATATGACGCGCCGTATCTACCCGATCGTCGCGGCGATCACCGAGGACGGATACCGCAGGCTGAGCGAGGAGGAGGTCTCCGGGCTGGCGCAGACGGTGCACGACGGCCGCCTCCGGCTGCCCAACGGGCCGCAGGCCCCCGTCTCCTAGAGCACTCATTCGGACAGGAAGGGACGGATAGCCGGTGTCGACGCCGTTCTATGTGTCACCCCAGCAGGCAATGGCCGATCGCGCCGAGTATGCCCGCAAGGGCATCGCGCGCGGACGCAGCGTGGTCGTGTTGCAGTACGCGGACGGCATCGTTTTCGTCGCCGAGAACCCCTCTCGGGCACTGCACAAGGTCAGCGAGATCTACGACCGGATCGCCTTCGCCGCAGTCGGCAAGTACAACGAGTTCGAGAACCTGCGCATCGGCGGTGTCCGCTACGCCGACCTGCGCGGCTACACCTACGACCGCGAGGACGTCACGGCGCGCGGCCTTGCCAATGTCTATGCCCAGACGCTGGGCACGATCTTCTCCGCGAACGCGGAGAAGCCCTACGAAGTGGAGCTGATCGTCGCCGAGGTGGGCCCGGCCCCCGAGGACGACCAGATCTACCGGTTGCCGCACGACGGCTCGATCGTGGACGAGCACGGCTCGGTCGCCGTCGGTGGCAACTCCGACCAGATCGGCAGCTACATGGACCAGCGGCACCGGGAGGGAATGTCGCTGGGCGAGGCGCTGAAGCTTGCCGTCGAGGCGCTCAAGCGGGACAGCAACGGCAGCGAACGGACACTGACCGCCGAGCAGTTGGAGGTCGCCGTACTGGACCGGGAGCGCCCCCAGCGGCGTAAGTTCAAGCGCGTCCCCGCCGGCCAGGTGGCCCGCCTTCTGGAGGAGACCCCGGCTCCGGAGAGCACGAAGGACGAGACCGAGGGCGGCGAAGAGAAGTAAGACCCCGGACCCCGCCCCGCGCCAGTTCGAGGGGCGGGGGTCCTAGGGGGAGACCGGCAGCGCGTTGGAGGGGCAGGGGCCGGTCGAGCCGCGTACCACCAACCGCACCGGCAATCGCACTGCTTCCACCTGCTGACCGTCCAGCACGGCCAGCAGGGCCCGCATGCCTGCGGCCCCCACCCGCTCGGCGGGCAACCGTACGGTCGTCAGCTCGGGCTCCACGGCGGTGGCGAGGGCGACATCGTCGAGCCCGGTCACCGACACCTCCTCCGGCACCCGCAGGCCGAGCCGTCGCGCAGCCTTCAGCGCGCCGACAGCGAGCAGGTCGTCGTCGCACACGAGTGCGGTCGGCCTGCCTTCTGCGGTGTCCGCGGCGGGGGATCCGTAAGCCGCCGTCAGCGCCCGGGTGGCCGCCTCCAGCCCGCCGGCCACGCTCAGTGGCCCGCGTGCGGTGTGCACCAGGGCGGCTCCGCTCGCGTGCAGCTCCTCGTGCAGTGCCCGCGCCCGGATCTCGAAGGTCCAGGAGTCCACGTCGGCCGCGATATGGGCGATCCTGCGGTGGCCCAGCTCCCGCAGATGGGCGACCACCTGCCGCATGCCGTCGGCGAGATCGACGTTGACGGTGGCGTCGCAGGCTCCCTCGTCGCTGTCCAGCATCACCAGGGGCAGCCCTTCGCCGCGCAGTGCCGCGAGGGCTTCGGGGGCCATGGAGGAGGCGATGACGCCGTCGAGCGCGGTACGGGCCGAGGCGAAGGGGTCGGGGGCCGCGTTGATGCCTTCGGGTGAGGGGTAGAGGACGATCCCGAAGTCGTGTTCCCCGGCGACCTCGGCGGCCCCGCGGTGGACGTTGGCGAAGAAGTCGTTGGTGAGCGCGGGGACGACCAACAGTGCCGTGCGGGTGCGGCCCAGGCGCAGGGTACGGGCCGCGAGATTGGGGCGGTAGCCGAGCTCGCGGGCCGCTGCGCGGACGGCTTCGGCGGTGCGGGCGGAGACCCGGCCCTCCCATTTGCCGCCGAGCACGAGCGAGACGGTGGCCTGCGAGACGCCTGCGGCACCGGCCACGTCGTGGCCGGTGGGCCGGTTGCGGCCCCGGTTTCCACTGCCATGATCTCCGCCGGCTGATGCGTGCTGTCCTGGCACGGAAAAACTCCTTCACCGCTGCTGCCTTGGCATGGTACGTATGGCGAGGCCGTTATACGTAAAACTAGAGAGGGGTGGGGCGGATGGCGACGGGCTATGCCGAGCTGCTGCGGGCCAGACACGCGATGCGCCTGCTGGCGGGAACGCTGGTGGGCAGGCTGCCGAATGCCACGGGGCCGATCGCCATCGCGCTCTTCATCCGTTCCGACGGCGGCAGCATGGCGCTGGCGGGCGCCCTCTCGGCGGTCTACGGCCTCGCCACCGCGTTCGGCCAGCCGATGCTGGGGCGGCTGGTGGACCTGTACGGGCAGCCGCGGGTGATGCTGCCCGCCGCCGTGGTCTCCGCCGCCGGCGCGGCCACGCTGGCGCTTGCGGGGACCGGCTCGCTGCCGCTCGCCTATGCGTGCGTACTGGTCTTCGGCCTGTTCACGCCCCCGCTGGAGGGCGGGTTGCGGGCGCTGTGGCCGACGGTGCTGCGGCGCGAGGAGCAGGTGCACAGCGCGTACGCGCTGGATGCCGTCGCCCAGGAAGTGATGTTCGCGGCGGGGCCGTTGCTGGTGACGCTGCTGGTCGCCGGATGGAGCGAGGCGGCGGCACTGCTGGTGGTCAACGCACTGGGGGTGCTGGGCGCCCTCTCGGTGGTCGTCTCGCCCCCTTCGCGCCGCTGGCGGTCCTCGCCCCGTAAGCCGCATTGGCTGGGCGCGCTGCGTTCGCCGGGGCTGAAGGTGATGCTGGGCTCGTTCTTCTTCGTGGGGCTGGCGCTGGGCACCTTCGCGCTGGCCGCGGTCTCCTACGCCGATGACCACGACGACAAGCTGATCTCCACCTATCTGCTGGCGGCGCAGGGTGCGGGTGCCCTGGTGGGCGGGGTCGGCTACGGGGCGCGGGGCTGGCCGGGCAGCCACGAGGGGCGGCTGCGCGTGCTGGTGGGCCTGTTCGCGGCGGGCAATCTGCCGCTGGCCCTGGTGCCGGGGGTACCGGTGATGGTGGTGCTGGGCGGCCTCTCCGGGCTCTTCCTGGCCCCGGCGCTGGCGTGCGCCTTCGTGGTGGTGGACCGGCACGCACCGTCGGGGACGGTGACGGAGGCGTTCTCCTGGCTGGTGACGACGTTCGGCGTGGGGGCCGCAACGGGGACGGCCGCGGTCGGCTCGGTCATCGAGTGGGGCGGTACGGGCGCGGGCTTCGGCCTGGCCGGGGCCGGCGGGCTCGCGGCGCTGGCCGTCATCGTGGCGGCGCGCCGGTTCCTGGCGCCTCCGGACGGCTCCGGGCGGGGCGGGGTGGTGGCGGGATCGACGGTGCCGTCCGCGGAGCCCGTCGCCGGACCGGTGGCAGCGGCGTCGCCTCCGACGGGCGGGGAGAGCGAGCCGCGGCCGGGCCTTCCGCACACCGGAACCGAACGTCAGGGGCGCCCGTCAGGTGCGGAAACTGATCGGAACGGCTCTCCCGAACCCGGTTTCAGATCCTCCACGTAGGCGTACTGTTCAGGCATGGACCGCCGAATCTTCGGGCTGGAGAACGAGTACGGCGTCACATGTACGTTCCGGGGCCAGCGCCGGCTGTCCCCCGACGAGGTGGCGCGGTACCTCTTCCGCCGTGTTGTGTCATGGGGCCGCAGCAGCAATGTGTTTCTGCGGAACGGCGCGCGCCTCTATCTGGACGTGGGCTCGCACCCGGAATACGCCACTCCGGAGTGCGACAGCGTGACCGAGCTGGTCACTCACGACAAGTCGGGTGAGCGCATTCTCGAGGGCCTGCTCGTCGACGCCGAACGCCGACTGCACGAGGAGGGCATCGCGGGCGACGTCTATCTCTTCAAGAACAACACCGACTCGGCAGGCAACTCCTACGGCTGTCACGAGAACTATCTGGTGGCCCGGCACGGGGAGTTCTCCCGACTGGCGGATGTACTCATCCCGTTCCTCGTGACGCGGCAGCTGGTGTGCGGCGCGGGCAAGGTGTTGCAGACCCCGCGCGGGGCCGTCTACTGCGTCAGCCAGCGTGCCGAGCACATCTGGGAGGGCGTCAGCTCCGCGACGACGCGCTCCCGCCCGATCATCAACACCCGTGACGAGCCGCATGCGGACGCGGAGCGGTACCGCAGGCTGCACGTCATCGTCGGCGACTCGAACATGTCGGAGACGACGATGCTGCTCAAGGTCGGCGCCACCGACCTGGTGCTGCGCATGATCGAGGCCGGCACGGTGATGCGGGACCTGACGCTGGAGAACCCGATCCGGGCGATCCGCGAGGTCAGCCACGACATCACGGGCCAGCGCAAGGTGCGGCTGGCCAGCGGCCGGGAGGCGTCCGCGCTGGAGGTCCAGCAGGAGTACTTCGACAAGGCGCTGGACTTCTGCGACCGGCGCGGCATCCGCACCGGCCGGGTCGAGCAGGTGCTGGAGCTGTGGGGACGGGCCCTGGAGGCAGTGCGCACCCAGGAGCTGGACAAGATCAACACCGAGATCGACTGGGTGATGAAGTACCAGCTCATCGAGCGGTACCGGAACAAGAACAACATCACGATGTCGCACCCGAGGATCGCGCAGATAGACCTCGCGTACCACGACATCCACCGGCGCCGCGGTCTCTACTACCTGCTGGAGCGCAGCGGCAAGGCGGCCCGTATCTGCAACGACGTCAAGATTTTCGAGGGCAAGTCGGTGCCCCCGCAGACGACACGGGCCCGGCTGCGCGGCGACTTCATCCGCAGGGCTCAGGAGCAGCGCCGGGACTTCACCGTCGACTGGGTGCATCTCAAGCTGAACGACCAGGCGCAGCGCACGGTGCTGTGCAAGGACCCGTTCCGGTCGGTGGACGAGCGGGTGGAGAAACTCATCGCAGGGATGTGACCTCTGACGAGGATCCGACCGATCAGCTGACGCGGCGTCCGAAGGCTTTGCCGAGGGCGGTCCCGGGCTTCCGGGACCGCCCTTCTGCGTGCGCGTCAGCGTGGATTGACCGGTGCCGGTCGGCGCCGTGTCGTGGGCGGCGGCGGTCTCGTTGCTGGGTCGTAGGCTGTCAGGACTGCACGAATATCCCTAAACCCACGAGTGGGACACATGTCGTATTTCTCCGGGGGCTCGGCCCCCCGCACCACCCGAGCCTTCCGGAATCCGCACCGGACGAGTGCGCGCCGCCTCGCCACGCTGCTGGCCGTTCCGCTGCTTGCGGTCTCGGCGGCAGCCTGTGGCAGTGACGACGGATCGTCCGATGACAAGGGCGGCCCTCCGGCGGTGAGCGGATCCTGGGGCAAGAAACCCAAGATCGATAAGGGGGAGGGTGACCCGCCCTCCGAGCTCAAGACGAAGGTGCTCAAGAGCGGTAACGGGCAGAAGGTGCGTAAGGGCGACGCGGTCAGCGCGCACTACGTGGGCCAGTTGTGGAACGGCAAGGAGTTCGACAGCAGCTGGAAGCGCCAGATGCCCGCCACCTTCCAGATCGGTACCGGCAAGGTCATCAAGGGCTGGGACGAGGCGCTGGTCGGCAAGAAGACCGGTAGCCGGGTCGAGATCGTCGCCCCGCCGGACAAGGGGTACGGCAAGAAGGGACAGCCGCCGACGATCCCCGGCGACTCCACGCTGGTCTTCGTCGTCGACCTGGAGAAGATCGCCCCGAGCGAGATCGACGGCAAGCCCGTGGACAAGCCGCAGAACCCGCAGCTGCCCAAGGTGAGCACCAAGGTCGACAAGAACAAGGCGCCGACGGTCCGGATGCCCAAGGGCAAGGAGAGCGCGCCGGGCCGGCTGATCAGCGAAACCATCGTCCAGGGCGACGGCAAGAAGACGGTCGCTGCGAACAGCACCATCCTGACCCACTTCACCGCCAAGACGTGGAAGGGCGGCAAGCAGTTGGACGACACCTGGGCGCAGAACGGTGCGCCGCAGGAGATCCCCGTCGCCCAGATCCCGGGCTGGAAGGACGGGCTGAAGGGGGTCAAGACCGGCAGCCGCGTGGTGATCTCCGTGCCGCAGAACAAGTTCCCCAAGGAGCAGCAGAAACAGTTCAAGAACGGAGTCGTCTTCTCGGTGGATGTGCTCGACGTGAAGTGACTACTTCCGTGGCAGACTGGCGCGGTTGTCCCGCAGATACGTTCGTAGGAGCAATTTCGTGAGCATCGACAAGCCCGAGGTCGACTTCCCCGAGGGCGAGCCGCCGTCCGACCTGGAGTTCCAGGACCTGTGGGAGGGCGACGGGCCCGAGGCCAAGGCCGGGGACAACGTCTCCGTGCACTACGTGGGCGTCTCCTTCTCCACGGGTGAGGAGTTCGACGCCAGCTGGAACCGCGGCAAGCCGCTCCAGTTCCAGCTGGGTGCCGGCCAGGTCATCGAGGGCTGGGACAAGGGCGTTCAGGGCATGAAGGTCGGCGGCCGCCGCCGGCTGACCATCCCGCCGCACCTCGCCTACGGTGAGCGTGGCGCGGGCGGCGGGCGGATCAAGCCCAACGAGACGCTGATCTTCGTCTGCGACCTCGTCGCCGTCTGACGGCCGCGTATCACACCCCATGGGAGCCCCGCCCACCGCGGGGCTCCCGGCTTTTGCCTCCCGCCGCGCTGGCGGTACGGTCGAGGGCCCAGAACAGCATGAGAGAGGGCACGAGGGAACCCATGGCGATTGCCAAGGCCGAGCGGCTGATGAATCTGGCCCTGTGCCTGCTGGGGGCCCGCCGCCCGCTCACCAAGCGTGAGCTGCGCGCATCGATCGAGGCTTACGTCGAGGCGTACGGCTCGGGGGAAGCAGCGGCCTACGGGTCGGGAGAGGCAGTGCCCTTCGGCTCGGGAGAGGCGGGTGCCGCCTTCGGTCCGGGGGAGGGGTCCACGGGGACCGAGGAGTCCTTCAGCCGGATGTTCGAGCGCGACAAGGACGACTTGCGCGAGCTGGGGCTCGTCATCGACACCGTCGACAATCTGGATGGGGAGACCGGCTACGTCGCCCGTCGCGACAGCAATCGCCTCCCGCCCATCACGCTGGACGCCGCCGAGGCCACCGCGCTCGGGCTCGCGGCCCGCGTCTGGCAGCAGGCCCGTCTCGCCGCCGCGGCCAGCGGCGCCTTGCAGAAGCTGCACGCCGCCGGCGGTATGCCGCCGGGCACCATCCCCGAACAGGGCGGGGAGCGGCAGCTGAGCACGCTGGAGCCGCACATTCCGGCGCGCGAGGCCGCGTTCGAGCCGCTGATGCTCGCCTGCCGCGACCGCCGCCCCGTCGTCTTCGACTACCGCAAGTCCAACGCGGCCCGCTCCGAGCGGCGCCATGTCGAGCCGTGGACGCTGGAGTGCTGGCGCGGGCACTGGTATCTGGCCGGCTGGGACCGGGAGCGGCAGGACGAGCGGGTCTTCCGCCTCTCGCGGATCACCGGCCCGGTCCGCTCCCGAGCCGCCGCCTTCACCGCCCCGGTACCCGATCAGGTGACGGTGCGCGAGACCGTGGAGCGCTGGGCGGGAGAGGGCGCCACCAGCACGGCGCGGATCAGGCTGCGCGCGGGCGCGGGCTACCCGCTGCGGGCGCGGGCGCGGCATACCCGGGAACTCGGGGACGGGTGGGACGAGTTGGAGATCCCGTACGGGCACGGCCTGGACGCCTGGCTGGTGGAGTTCGGCCCGGACGTCGTCGTGCTGGAGCCCGCCGAGCTGCGTGCCGATGTGATCGACCGGCTGCGTGCCGTGGCAAAGGGCTGAGGGAGGAGCGGCAGTGGCGGTGAACGCCATCGACCAGACCCGCAGGATGCTCTCGCTGGTCACCTATCTCAGGGACCGGCCGGGAGCCCGGGTCGAGGAGGTCGCGCGCGCCTTCGGCATCTCCGACGACGAGCTGATCTCCGATCTGAACGTGCTGCCGATGTGCGGCACCAGCTTCCGCGGTGGCGATCTGCTGGAGATCGACACCGACGGGGAGCGCATCTGGTGGCGCAACTCCGAGGCGCTGGGCAGCGACACGGCACAGCCACTGCGGCTGGCCGCCGACGAGGCCACGGCGCTGCTGGTCGCGGCCCGCGCCGTGGCCACTTTGCCGGGCCTGCGGGAGAGCGACCGGGACGCGCTCCAGCGGGCCACGGCGAAGCTGGAGACGGCGGCGGGCGAGAGTGCCGGTGCCAGCTCGCGGCTGTCGGTCACCTTCGAGTCCGAGGGCGGCGTCTTCGCCGACGTCGACCGCGCCATCGCCGAGCGCCGTCGACTGTGGATCCGCTACTACTCGCCCGCCCGGGACGAGCTGACCGAGCGCGAGGTGGACCCGATCCGGCTGTTCGCCGTCGGTCACACCTACGTCGAGGCGTGGTGCCGGCTCTCGGAGGCGCGGCGCACCTTCCGGCTGGACCGGGTGGCGGAGATCAGGCTGCTGGACGAGCGCTCCGACCCGCCGCCGATAGAGCCGCGCGATCTGAGCGCCGGGCTGGTGCAGCCCGCGGCCACCGATCCGGAGGTCGTCGTCGAGGTCGGCCCCGGGGGGCGGTGGGTCGCGGAGTACTACCCGCACGACAGCGCCGAGGAGCTGCCCGACGGTGGCCTGCGCATCACGCTGCGTACTCCGGACCCCGCCTCGCTGCGGCGGCTGGCGCTCCGGCTGGGTCAGGACGGCCGCATCACGGCGCCTGAGGAGCTTGCCCGGAGCGCACGGGATGCGGCGCGAAAGGCGCTGGCGGCGTATGGCGAGCATGTCGTATAGGAAGGACCGGCAGGGCGTCGTCACTGCCAGGCACTAGGCTGCCCCTCATGCTCTGGCCGATGTTCTTTCTGGCGCTCGCGTTCTGCGGGATCGCCGTGCTCGGAGTGCTCGCCGTACGGGTGGGGCTGGAGGTGCGGCGCTTCTCGCGGGCGGTCGGCGACAGCTCGGAGCGGATCACTCGGGCCGCGGAGAACCTGGAGCGGGCGGCGATGCCGCTGGCAGCGCGGTCCGGCCGGGGGACGGATTCCGACGGAACGCAAGGCCCGAACGAGACATAACCGACGCCTGGCCCCTCTCCAGCTGCGGAGCCGGGAGCGGTAGGCTGCCGGTTGCGGCGTCGAAGCGCGCTGGAGCACGCCATCGGGCGGATGCACGGGGATTGCCCGGTGTTCACTCCACAGGGTTACGATCGATGCCGGCACGTCAGCACGATGAAGCCAGTCCGATTCATCCGGCAGGCACGGAACACGCCGCCCCGGCGAGAAGGTAGTGGCACATGATCGCAGGTTTGAAGCCCATGGAGATCGTTCTGATTCTCCTTGTCATCCTGCTGCTGTTCGGCGCCAAGAAGCTCCCGGACATGGCCCGTTCGCTCGGCAAGTCGGCCCGTATCCTCAAGAGCGAAGCCAAGCAGATGAAGAAGGAAGGCGCTTCCGAAGCCGAAGCGGACAAGTCCGGTGAGGCGCAGCAGTCGGCGCCGAAGACGATCCAGGCCGCTCCCGGCGATGTCTCGACGTCGCGCCCCGTCACCGAGCCGGCGGACCAGCCGAAGCAGAGCTGAGCGACGGCCCGGCCACAGTGCCGGCCGTGCCCGCCGTCCGCTCCGTGGCACCGGCCGCGGGGTGGCGGAGTCAGCCGTATCCGACACTTCGAGACTGAGGACGAGGGTTGCTCAAGTCCGCCCGAAAGCAGGGTAAACAGCAGAAGGACCCCGAGGGGCGGATGCCTCTTGCGGACCACCTGCGGGAGTTGCGCAACCGCTTGATGAAGTCGGTGCTGGCGATCCTCGTCGTCACCATCGTGGCGATGATCTACTACAAGCAGATCGCCGACTTCCTGATGCACCCGGTGCGGGAGTCGGTCGGCTGCAGCAAGGGATTCGGCGAGGCCGCGAAAGATGGCGAGACCTGCGCCGAGATCACCATCAACGGGCTGATCGCGCCGTTCACGATCATGCTGAAGGTGGCGCTGACCACCGGTGTCGTCATCGCCTCCCCGATCTGGCTGTACCAGCTGTGGGGCTTCCTCGCCCCCGGCCTGCACAAGCACGAGAAGCGGTACGCGCGCTCCTTCGTCGGCGCCGGTGTGCCGCTGTTCCTCGCCGGTGCCTTCCTGGCCTACCTGATCCTGCCGAAGGCCGCCAAGACGCTGCTGGACTTCTCCCCGGACGGCGCGGGCAACCTGATCCCGCTGGACGACTTCCTCGACATCGTCACCCGGCTGGTCATCGTCTTCGGTCTCGCCTTCGAGCTGCCGCTGCTGCTCGTCCTGCTCAACTTCGGCGGAGTGCTGACCGGCAAGCGGCTGCTGGGCTGGTGGCGGGGGATGGTCATCGGCATCACCGTCTTCGCCGCGGTCGCCACCCCCACCGGTGACCCGCTGACGATGGGCGCGCTGGCGGCACCGATCGTGCTGCTGTATTTCGCCGCCGTCGGTATTTGCCTCTTCAACGACCGCCGCCGCAGCCGCTCCAACCCCTACGCCGGGCTGGACGACGACGAGGCATCGCCGCTCGACCACGCGCCCGAGACCGTGGGCGCCGCCGAGTCCCTGCCCGCCCCGCGCCCCGACACCGAGGGCGGCGCGCAGGACAGCGGTGGTGCGGACGGCCCGCAGCGGCCGGACGGTTACGACGACGCCACCTGAGCGGCGCTTCGGGTCGGGCGGTCACCATCCGCATCCGAGCGGTCGGCACCTCGCTGACCTCGGGGTTCGCTCCATGGGCCGGTAAAGATCGTGAGTTCTGTCAGAGGTGGCCGGTAGGCTCGTAGACACGATGACCGAGGATCTGTCCCCCGCGGAGCGGTATTCGGCGGCGCGCAAGCGTGCCGCCGAGCAGGCCACCGCTCTCGCGCCCTTCCGTGACCTGTACGACTTCGATCTGGACCCCTTCCAGATCGAGGCGTGCGAAGCCCTCGAAGCAGGAAAGGGTGTGCTGGTCGCGGCGCCGACCGGCTCCGGCAAGACCATCGTGGGCGAGTTCGCCGTCCACCTGGCCCTCACGCAGGGCCGCAAGTGCTTCTACACAACCCCCATCAAAGCGCTGTCCAACCAGAAGTTCAGCGATCTGGTCAAGCGGTACGGACCGGCCAAGGTCGGCCTGCTCACCGGCGACAACAGCGTCAACTCCGAGGCACCCATCGTCGTGATGACGACCGAGGTGCTGCGGAACATGCTCTACGCGGGCTCGAAGTCCCTGCTGGGCTTGGGCTACGTCGTCATGGACGAGGTCCACTACCTCTCGGACCGCTTCCGGGGCGCCGTATGGGAAGAGGTGATCATCCACCTTCCCGAGTCGGTCACCATCGTCTCGCTCTCGGCCACCGTCTCCAATGCGGAGGAGTTCGGCGACTGGCTGGACACTGTGCGTGGCGACACCGAGGTGATCGTCTCCGAGCACCGTCCGGTGCCGCTGTGGCAGCACGTGCTGGCGGGCCGCCGGATGTACGACCTGTTCGAGGAGTCCGGCGACAAGCGCGAGGTCAACCCCGATCTGGTGCGGATGGCCCGGATGGAGAACAGCCGGGTGGGCAACGGGCGCGACCGGCGCCGGGGACGCCCCCAGCGGGAGGCCGACCGGGAGCGGGAGCGGCGGCAGCGCGCCCGGATCTGGACGCCCAGCCGCCCCGAGGTGATCGACCGGCTGGACTCGGAGGGGCTGCTCCCGGCCATCACGTTCATCTTCAGCCGCGCGGGCTGCGAGGCCGCCGTCCAGCAGTGCCTCTACTCGGGCCTGCGGCTCAACGACAACGCGGCCCGGGCCCGGGTCCGCGAGATCGCCGAGGAGCGCACCGCCGACATCCCTGACAAGGATCTGCACGTCCTCGGCTATTTCGAGTGGCTGGAGGGCCTGGAGCGGGGCATCGCCGCGCATCACGCGGGCATGCTGCCCACCTTCAAGGAGGTGGTCGAGGAGCTGTTCGTCCGCGGTCTGGTCAAGGCCGTCTTCGCCACCGAGACGCTGGCGCTGGGCATCAACATGCCGGCCCGCTCCGTGGTGCTGGAGAAGCTGGTCAAGTGGAACGGTGAGCAGCACGCCGACATCACTCCGGGTGAGTTCACGCAGCTCACGGGGCGCGCGGGGCGGCGCGGCATCGACATCGAGGGACACGCCGTGGTGCTGTGGCAGCGCGGCATGGACCCGGGCGCGCTTGCAGGGCTGGCCGGTGCGCGTACGTATCCGCTGCGCTCGTCGTTCAAGCCCTCGTACAACATGGCGGTCAACCTCGTCTCGCAGTTCGGCAGACACCGCTCGCGCGAGCTGCTGGAGACGTCGTTCGCGCAGTTCCAGGCCGACCGCTCGGTGGTCGGTATCTCCCGGCAGGTGCAGAAGAACGAGGAGGGTCTGGCGGGCTACCAAGCCTCCATGACCTGCCACCTGGGGGACTTCGAGGAGTACGCGCGGCTGCGCAGGGAGCTCAAGGACCGCGAGACCGAGCTGGCCAAGCAGGGCGCCAACCAGCGCCGGGCGCAGGCGGCGGCAGCGCTGGAGAAGCTCAAGCCGGGCGATGTCATCCACGTGCCCACCGGTAAGTACGCCGGACTCGCGCTGGTGCTGGACCCGGGTGTGAGCGGCGGACGTGGATCCGGGCCGCGCAGGGGCTACGACGGGACGACAGGGCACGAGGGCCCGCGCCCGCTGGTGCTGACGGCGCAGCGGCAGGTCAAACGGCTGGGCCCGATCGACTTCCCGGTGCCGGTCGAGCCGCTGGAGCGGATGCGCATCCCCAAGTCGTTCAACGCACGCAGCCCTCAGTCCCGCCGCGATCTGGCTTCGGCGCTGCGCAGCAAGGCGGGCTCCTACGTGCCCGAGCGGCACCGCAGACAGCGCTCGGCCGCCGCCGACGATCCCGAGATCGAGCGGCTGCGCAAGGCCATCCGGCAGCACCCCTGCCACGGTTGCGACGAGCGCGAGGACCACGCCCGCTGGGCCGAGCGCTACCACCGGCTCAAGCGGGACACCCGCCATCTGGAGCGGCGCATCGAGGGTCGTACGAACACGATTGCCCGCACCTTCGACCGGGTGTACGCGCTCCTCTCGGAGCTGGGTTATCTCTCCGGCGACCACGTCACCGACGACGGCCGGGTGCTGGCCCGGCTCTACGGCGAGCTGGACCTGCTCGCCTCGGAGTGCCTGCGCGAGGGCGTATGGGAAGGGCTGCCGCCTGCCGAGCTGGCCGCCTGTGTCTCCGCGTTGGTGTTCGAGGCCCGCAGCAACGACGACGCGCTGCCCCCCAAGCTGCCCGGCGGCCGGGCACGGGCCGCGCTCGGCGAGATGGTGCGGATCTGGGGGCGGCTGGACGCCCTTGAGGAGGAGCACCGCATCACCGCGACCGAGGGCGTCGGCCAGCGCGAGCCCGACCTGGGCTTCGCCTGGGCCGCCTACCGTTGGGCGGACGGCCATGGCCTTGACGAGGTGCTGCGCGAGGCCGACATGCCGGCCGGTGACTTCGTGCGCTGGTGCAAGCAGGTCATCGATGTCCTCGGCCAGTTGGCCGCGGCTGCGCCGGAGGGCGGCACGGTACCGAGGAACTCCCGCAGGGCGATCGATGGCATGCTGCGCGGCGTGGTGGCGTACTCCAGCGTGGGCTGAGCACCGGCTCGGTCCGGTGTCGTCCCGCCGTGCTCCGGCGCCTGACTCTTGCGGACAGAACTTCTCCAACCCTTGCGGACAGTAATTGTCCGCAAGGGTTTCTACTGTCACCGCATGACCTCACAGATCCGCCCCTTCCGCATCGCCGTCCCGCAGGCCGACCTGGACGACCTCCGGGAGCGGCTGGCCCGTACCCGCTTGCCCCGCGAACTGCCCGGCGAGGGCTGGGACCGCGGCGTCCCCGGGAAGACGCTGCGCGAGCTGGCCGCTTACTGGGCCGAGGAGTTCGACTGGCGGGAGCAGGAGGCGGCACTCAACCGGTTCCCGCAGTTCATGACGGAGATCGACGGACAGGACCTGCACTTCCTGCATGTGCGCTCGCCCGAACCCGGAGCGCTGCCGCTGCTCCTCCACCACGGCTGGCCCAACACCTTCGCCGAGTTCGCCCGGCTGATCGGCCCGCTCACCGACCCCGGCGCGCACGGTGGGGACCCCGCGCAGGCTTTCCATGTCGTGGTGCCCTCGTTGCCCGGCTTCGGCTTTTCCGCACCGCCGCGCGGGACGGGCTGGGACGCGGCACGGGTGGCCCAGCTGTCCGCTGAGCTGATGCGGCGGCTCGGATACGACCGCTACGGTGCCCAGGGCGGTGACTTCGGCGCCTATGTGGCCCCCGAGATCGCCACCGCGGCGCCCGGCCATGTGGCGGGGGTGTACATCACCGGTGGGCTCGGCTTCCCCACCGAGGACGACGTTCCCGAGCTGAGCCCGGACGAACGCGCCCTGTACGACGCGCTGATGAACCAGGACTGGATGCACGGGGTCGACCACCACGCGCTGCTGCGCGCCGCGCCACAGACCTTCGCGTACGGCTGGCACGACTCGCCCGTCGGGGCGCTGGCCTGGCTGGCGCAGAAGTTCCACGACTTCAACGCGACGGGCAAGCCGCTGGAGGAGACCATCGACCGGGATCTGTTCCTGACCAACGTCAGTCTCTACTGGCTGACGGACACGCTGGGTTCGGCATCGTGGCCGTACTACGAGAGCAGCGGGTTCGGCTGGCCGCGCGGCAGCGCCGAGGCGCCGAGCGGCGTCTACTGCGGCCCGCCCGGCATCCGGCGGCTGGCCGAGAAGTACACGAAGGTGCTCCACTGGCCGGAGGACAACCCCGAAGGCCACCACTTCCTCGCCATGGACCAGCCGGAGGCGCTGGCAGCTGACATGAGGGAGTTCTTCGCCAAGGTGCGGTGAGCACTTCTCACGCGCGGACGATGACGCGGCCTTCCCCCAGGGCGCCGACATAGTGCCGGGCCTCGTCCAGGCTCATGCCGGTGTCCCTGCCGGCCTGGACGACGGCCTCTCGGTGCTTGTCATCCGCTATCAGGCGCAGCACCTGGGGCGAGGGCGGTTGGCTGCGGGTCTTCCGGCGCACGAGCTGCCCGTCGTCGAGAAAGGCTGGTTCCAGGACGGTGTCTTCGTAGAAGCGCAGGTAGACATCGAGATCGAACTGCGGGTCGAGCACCCGCCGGGTCAGCCAGCTGATGCACTGTTCCGGCCCTTCGAAGTCACCCGGGTGCACTTCCTGACGGCTCGTCAGTGCCCAGCCCGGGCGGGGCTGGTTGCGCTCGCGGCGCCGCAGGTCCGAGAAGAGCACCCCGCCGATCCGGCCGGCTGCCCCGCGCCCTGCCAGTGCCGGGCGCCTGCTCTCCTCCCAGGTGCCTTCCGCCCCCGGTGCGTAGTCGGCGAGCTCGCCGTCTTCGTCGACGAAATCCATGGGGAAATCCGTCACGATGGTGCACTCCGTCGGCTCAGGTCCCAGCCCCAGGTGCCAGCGCAGCTCATTCAGCTCGGCTTCCGAGAGGTCGTCGGGGAGATCCGCGTTGATGAGCAGCTCGTATACGTCAGCCATGCCGCGCAGTCTGGCAGGCCGGGGTGACAGTGACCGCGTTCGCCCGGGCGGCCGGGCCGGGGCGGTGTTGACGGCCGTCGCGGGGGGCGGGATGTTCAAGCGTGTGTCAACTGCCGGGCACCGGGTGGCCGTACGTGCTCGGCAGTGTCTCGCGTGACGCGCGCGACCCGCGTGCATCCCGTACTCGACAGGGGGCCAAGTGCGTACGAGTAGCAGCACCAGCAGAGCCAGATCCCTGATCCGCCGTTGGGCCTGCGCCGTGACCGCCGTCGCCGCGGTCGCGGCGCTGTCGTCCACGGCCGCCACCGCGCAGCCGGGCACCGCCGCGGCCCGGGGCGGGCACGGAGATCCGGCCGGGAACCTGCGGCTGACCCAGCTTCAGGCGATGGCCACGCACAACAGCTACCACCGCGAGACCACCTCCCTCGCTGAGCAGAACCTGATGTCCCAGTACGACCCCAACTGGCAGACGCTGCTCTACAGCCACTCCTCGCTCCCCGTACAGTTCGAACGCCAGCGTGCCCGCGGCATCGAGCTCGACGTCTTCCCTGATCCCGAAGGCGGCCTCTACGCGGACCCGCTGCTCCGCAAGCGCGCCGGGCTGCCCCCGCTGGACGACCCGGAGCTGAAGAAGCCCGGCTTCAAGGTGCTGCACTGGGCGGACTTCGACTACCGGTCGAGCTGTGTGACCCTGCGCGGCTGTCTGCGCCAGGTCAAGAAGTGGTCCGACAGCCGGCCAGGCCATGTGGCCGTACCGATCCTGCTGGAGCTGAAGCAGACGGATCCGCGGCTGGAGGAGCAGGGGGGCGCCAAGAGCCCGCCGTGGGACACGGCGATGCTCGACGCGCTGGACAAGGAGATCCGCTCCGTCTTCCCCGACGACGAGACGGTCACACCGGACGACATCCGGCGGCCCGGCCGGACGCTGGAGCAGTCCGTGCTGCGCCACGGCTGGCCGAAGGTACGTGACACCCGGGGCCAGGTCATGTTCTTCATGGACAACGACGGCAAGGAGATCCAGGACGCCTACCGCGCCGGAGGGCGCGAGAGCCTGCAAGGCCGCGTGCTGTTCACCGACTCCGAACCGGGGCGGCCGGACGCGGCCTTCATGAAGGTGAACGATCCGACGGGCACCAACAAGGCCGTCATCCGCGATCTGGTGCAGCGCGGATTCTTCGTACGGACCCGGTCGGACGTACCGCTGGACCAGGCGCGGAGCGGGGACACCGGGATGCTGCGGGACGCGCTCTCGTCCGGGGCGCAGATGGTGAGCACCGATTTCCCGGTGCCCGGGATGGCGGCCCGCTACGGGTCCGACTACGTCGCGGAGTTGCCGGGCGACAGGGACCGAGCCGTACGGTGCAACCCCGTGACGGGGCCCCGGGACTGCCCCCAGGGCCCGTTGGAGCCGCGCTGATCCTGGGACGCGCCCCGTCAGGGGCGCGGGGAACTGCGCGACTAGCCACAACAAACCCGCAGCCCGCAAGCTCCGGGCAGGGGCAGCCCCTTACCGGCCCAAACGAGAGGGCCCGGCAAGATCCGCCGGACAAGCCCTGGGCCCTCTCACGCGGCGGGCTGGCGCTCCTGCTCGGCTTCGACGCGTTCGTTCCACTCCTTCTTGGACGCCTGCCAGCCGTCCTCGTCGGCCCCGAGCCGCCAGTAACCGGAGATGGAGAGCTGCTCGCGCTCGATGCCCCGCTCCAGCCGCAGGTGGCCGCGGAGTTCTTTCACGAAGCCCGCCTCGCCGTGGACGAAGGCGTGCACCCGCCCCGGGGGGAACTCCAGTTCGCGGACGGCCGCGACCAGGCGCTCGCCCACGGGCGCCGCACCCCGGTGCAGCCAGCGCACCTGGGCGCCGGGCGGCGTGTCCAGCGGCTGCTCCTCCTCGGGCCCGGCGACCTCGATGAGTGCCCGTACGGGGGCTCCGGCGGGTATCCGGGCCAGCGAGGCCGCGATGGCGGGCAGCGCGCTCTCGTCACCGGCCAGCAGATGCCAGTCGGCTTCCGGGCTGGGCGCATAGGCGCCGCCGGGGCCCAGGAAGCGGACCTCCTCGCCGGCGGTGGCGGAGCGGGCCCAGGGTCCGGCCAGTCCCTCGTCGCCGTGGACGACGAAGTCGATGGTCAGCTCCAGTGCGGCCGGGTCCCAGGCGCGGACGGTGTAGGTGCGCATCGAGGGCCACTGCGAGCGCGGCAGGTCGGCGCGGATCCGGGCGATGTCGAACGGCTCCGGGTAGCGCACGCCGGGGGCCGGGAACAGCAGCTTGACGTAGTGGTCGGTGTACTCACCGGCCGGGAAGCCCGTCAGGGACTCGCCGCCGAGGACGACACGCACCATGTGCGGCGTCAGCTGCTCGGTGCGGATCACGCGCGCCTGGTGGAGCTGCGGTTTGTTGCGGGCTGGACGGGCCGGGCGTTCTGGCACGGGGCCTCCCTGGACACGGAGCAACTTAGGTATACCTAAGCTAACAGATGGCTGCCGGGAAAGATCGGCCACCGGCCCTGCCCGCGGTCTCAGCCCGCGAGCGCTTCCAGCAGCCGCCGCAGCGAGCCGCCCAGCCCCCAGCGTTCGGACAGTGCCTCCAGCAGCGCCGGGTCGCGCGGGGCGCGCGGCAGGGTGAGGTCGACGTCCGGGAGGGAGATGTCCCGGGCGACCCGCACCACCGTCGGCGCGACATCCAGATAGGCGGCGGCCTCCTTGAACTTCGTGCGCTGCGCGGGGGTGAGTCGCGAGACCGGGTCGGCCGCGGCGGCGCGGATGCCGTCCAGATCGCCGTACTGGGCCAGCAGCTTGGCGGCCGTCTTCTCGCCGATGCCCCGCACCCCGGGCAGGCCGTCGCTGGGGTCGCCGCGCAGCACGGCCAGATCCGCGTACCCGGCGCCGTCGACGCCGTATTTGGCGCGCAGCGCCGCACCGTCGTACGTGTCCAGGCTGCCGACGCCCTTGACGGGGTAGAGCACCCGGACGCCGCGCTCGTCGTCGACGAGTTGGAACAGGTCGCGGTCGCCGGTGACGACGTCGACCGGTCCGGCTGCGCGGGTGGCGAGGGTGCCGATCACATCGTCCGCCTCGTACCCCTCGGCGCCCAGCCGGGCCAGCCCGATCGCGTCCAGCACCTGCTCGATCACCGGAACCTGTGGGCCCAGGGTGTCGGGGGTCTCCTCCTCGTCCGGGCCGTCCGGGATCTCCTCGGCGACGCGGTGCGCCTTGTAGGAGGGGATCAGCTCCACCCGCCACTGCGGGCGCCAGTCGGCGTCCATGCAGGCGGCCAGCGCCTGGGGGCGGTGGTCCTGGACCAGTCTGGCGATGAAGTCGAGCAGCCCGCGCACCGCGTTGACGGGGGTTCCGTCCGGGGCGCGGACGGTGTCCGGGACGCCGAAGTAGGCGCGGAAGTAGAGCGAGGCGGTGTCCAGGAGCATCAGCCGATGGCCGCCCCGTGCGTGCGCTGTGTTCGCTGCGTTCGCTGTGGTGATGGTCACGAACCGATGATGCCGTACGGGACTGACACAGCACGGCGCGTGGTCGTTCGGTGGCTATAGGTGCCACTTGGTTGGCTGTTGGACCCTTTTGGTCGCTATGAAGCGCGTCACTCCCGGTTTGGGGTCACGATCCAGGAGCAGGAGCAGCCCTATAAAGCTTTGATGTAAGCTTCATCTTTCTGGTATGCGCCGATTGCGGCTATTTCGCCGCTCCAAGGCGAGGCAGGGGGGTGCCGGGTTATCTGTTGTCGAAGTCAAGAGGGTGAATGTGTCCAGGCTGAGAGCCGAGCACCTGTACAAAGTGTTCGGGAGAAGGGCAGACCAGGCAGTAGCCCGGCTGGAAGCCGGTACGGACCGTGACGAACTGCGGGCCCAGGGCACGACAGCGGCCGTGATCGATGCCTCCTTCGAGGTGGAGGAGGGGCACATATTCGTCGTCATGGGCCTCTCCGGTTCCGGCAAGTCCACGCTGCTGCGGATGCTCAACGGCCTTCTCGAACCCACCTCAGGGCGGGTCCTGTTCGACGATGAGGACCTGACCGCGCTCCGCCCCCGCGAACTGCGCCAGGTGCGCGCCAACAAGATCAGCATGGTCTTCCAGCACTTCGCGCTCTTCCCCCACCGCAGCGTGCTGGAGAACGCCGCCTACGGCCTGGAGGTGCAGGGCGTTCCGCGCGAGGAGCGCGAGCAGCGCGCCACCGAGGCTTTGGAACTGGCCGGACTCAAGGGCTGGGAGAGGTCCTGGCCCGACGAGCTGTCCGGCGGTATGCAGCAGCGCGTGGGGCTGGCCCGGGCGTTGGCCACCGACGCCGACCTGCTGCTGATGGACGAGTCCTTCAGCGCGCTGGACCCGCTGATCCGCCGCGACATGCAGGACCAACTGCTGCAACTGCAAAAGTCCCTGCACAAGACCATCGTCTTCATCACCCACGATCTGAACGAGGCCATGCGCCTCGGCGACCGTATCGCCGTGATGCGGGACGGCCGGATCGTGCAGATCGGCACAGCGGAGGACATCCTCGTGCGGCCCGCCACCGACTACGTCGCCTCCTTCATCCAGGACGTGGACCGCTCCCGGGTGCTGACCGCCGGGGCGATCATGAAGGACGCGAAGGCCGACGCCGCCGCCCTGTCCGGCGACGGCGGCCCGGCACGTGCCGCCACCGTCACCACCGAGACCCCGCTCGCCGAGCTGTTCACCCCGTTCTCCACCAGCGAGCACCCGCTGGTCGTCACGGACGGGTCGGGCACCCCGGTCGGCGTCGTCGACCGCGAGCGGCTGCTCGCCGCACTGGCCGAGGAGCCCCGGGTGGCGGCGCACGCGCAGGGCGGCGCAGGGGACGGGGTGAGCGCAGGTGCCTGAGTTCCACCCCGGCAACTGGGTCGAGACCGCCGTCGACTGGCTGCAGACGAACCTCAGCTGGCTCTTCGACATCATCAACACGGTGCTGACCGGGCTCTACGACGGGATCAACATGGTCCTGGGCAGCGCCGAACCGCTGCTGCTGGCCGGTATCTTCGCCGTCATCGCGTTCTGGCTGCGCGGCCTCCTCGCGGGCGTCGTGGCCTTCGCCGGCTTTGTGCTGATCGACTCCTTCGGGCTGTGGGGCGACGCGATGTCCACGCTGTCGCTCGTCCTGGCCGCCGCCGTCATCACCATCTTCTTCGCCGTGCCGACCGGTATCTGGGCGGCCCGTAAGAAGGCCGTCAGCGCCGCGGTGCGCCCGGTGCTCGACGTGATGCAGACGATGCCGGCCTTCGTCTACCTCATCCCCGGCGTGATGTTCTTCTCCGTCGGCACCACCCCCGGCCTGCTGGCCACGATCATCTTCTCGATGCCGCCCGGCGTCCGGATGACCGAGCTGGGCATCCGGCAGGTCGACAGCGAGCTGGTGGAGGCTGCCGACGCGTTCGGCACCAGCCCCAGGCAGACGCTCACGCGGGTGCAGTTCCCGCTGGCGCTGCCGACGATCATGGCCGGTATCAACCAGGTCATCATGCTCGCGCTCTCGATGGTCGTCATCGCCGGTATGGCCGGTGCGCCGGGCCTCGGCGAACGCGTCTACGCCG
Organism: Streptomyces sp. 8N114; assembly: GCF_052245835.1. Lineage (NCBI taxonomy): Bacteria > Bacillati > Actinomycetota > Actinomycetes > Kitasatosporales > Streptomycetaceae > Streptomyces > Streptomyces sp. 8N114. Next base: position 192,394 of record NZ_JBQQBT010000004.1, read on the forward strand.
CTGTCACCCAGGTCCAGATCGGCCTCGGTGTCGAGTCCGGCATCGCCGTCGTCATCCTCGCCATGTATCTGGACCGGATGACCGGCGCCCTCAACGTACGGGTCTCGCCGCTCGGCCGCCGCGCCGCCGCGAAGGCGACCGCCATGATGGGCCGGATGCGGTTCGTCCGCTACAAGCCGGGCACGTCCGTCGCCCTGAGCGGTGTGCTGGCGCTGGCGCTGGCCGCGGGCGGGCTGAACATGGCCGGCTCGGGCTCCGATACACAGGCCGGGGGCGGCACGAACGTCGGCAAGGGCAAGCAGCTCAACATGGGCTACATCCCCTGGGACGAGGGCATCGCCACTTCCTTCCTGTGGAAGGAGGCGCTGGAGCAGCGCGGCTACAAGCCCGAGCTCAAGCAGCTCGACCCGGGCCCGCTCTACACCTCCCTCTCCCAGGGCCGGACCGACTTCCAGACGGACGCCTGGCTGCCCACCACGCACCAGCAGTACTGGGACAAGTACGGCTCCAAGATGGAGAAGCTGGGCTCCTGGTACGGCCCCACCTCGCTGGAGCTGTCCGTGCCCTCGTACGTCAAGGGCGTCAAGTCCCTGGAGGACCTCAAGGGACAGGGCAAGAAGTTCAAGGGCAAGATCATCGGCATCGAGTCCAGCGCCGGTGAGATGAAGATCCTCAAGGAGAAGGTCCTCAAGGACTACGGCCTGGAGGGCGAGTACGAGGTCGTCTCCTCCAGCACCTCCTCGATGCTGTCGGAGCTGAAGCGCTCCATCCAGCAGAAGGAGCCGGTCGTCGTCACGCTCTGGTCCCCGCACTGGGCGTACAACAAGTACGACCTGACGAAGCTCGAGGACCCCAAGGGCGCCTTCGGCAAGGGCGAGAAGCTCTACAACGTCGGCCGGAAGGGCTTCGCCAAGGACAACCCGACCGTGGCCCGCTGGCTGAAGAACTTCCATCTGACGGAGAAGCAGCTCACCTCTCTGGAGGCCAAGATCCAGAGCGCGCCCAAGGGCGAGGAGCAGCAGGCCGTCAAGGAGTGGCTGGAAGCCCGCCCCGGCTTCCTCGACAAGATGGTGCCGGTGCCCGGCCAGAAGAAGCACGGCAACGACGCGGGCAAGTCGGTCAACATGGCCTACTTCCCGTGGGATGAGGCCATCGCGACCACCTACCTGTGGGACAACATCCTTCAGGACCGCGGCTACAAGCCGACGGTCGAACAGCTCGACCCCGGTCCGCTGTTCACCGCCATGTCGCAGGGCCAGATCGACTTCCAGACGGACGCCTGGCTGCCCACGACGCACGAGCAGTACTGGAGCAAGTACAAGGACAAGCTCACCGACGTGGGCTCCTGGTACGGCCCCACCTCGCTGGAGCTGTCCGTGCCGTCCTACGTCAAGGGCGTCGACTCGCTGAACGACCTCAAGGGCAAGAGCAAGCTGTTCGGCGGGAAGATCACCGGGATCGAGTCCAGCGCGGGCGAGATGAGGATCCTCAAGCAGGTGCTCAAGGACTACGGGCTGGACAAGGAGTACAAGGTCGTCTCCTCCAGCACCTCGTCCATGCTCTCGGCGGTGGACAAGTCGGTGAAGCAGAAGAAGCCGGTCCTGGCCACCACCTGGTCGCCGCACTGGGTCTACAGCAAGTACCCGATGAAGAAGCTCAAGGACCCCAAGGACGCCTGGGGCAAGGGCGACCACATTCACGTCACCGCCAAGAAGGGCTTCAAGAAGGACTTCCCCGAGCTGTACGGCTGGCTGAAGAACTTCAAGATGTCCGAGAAGGACCTCGGCTCCCTCGAAGCCGCCATCCAAAAGGGCGGCAAGGGCAAGGAGAAGGAGTCCGCACGCAAGTGGCTGGACGCCCGACCCGGCCTGGAGGACAAGCTGGCACCGGTCAAGTGACGGCCCTTCGGGGCCGCTCTTCCATGCCGGGCGCGGAAATTCATATGACGCGCCGCCGGTCACGCCCTACCGTCGTGGACGTGAACGAACGCACCTCCCGGTGCGCAGACGACGGTTACTTCTTTGGCAGAACAGGTTCGAATCCTGAAACCCGTCGTCGCATCCGATCTCGGGAGGCGTGCTCGGCACAACCGGAGCGCCCGGTGCGTGGACGACGGTTACTTCACTTTCCATGAACCGGCCCGTCGTCCGTCCTGAAGTCCTCGGGCGCTTCCGGAATGCCGCACGCCCGCTTTCCCCGAGGCGCATGCCGTTCCACGCACTGTGAAGGCAATTCGGGGGAATCATGAGCAAGTTCAACAAGCAGCACACGCATGCGCGCAACGCGCTCACCGTCACCCACGAGGGCGGCAAGGCGTACGTACGGGATGCCAAGTCCGAGCTCGTACTGCTCGCCGTGGTGAACATGGTCGGTGAGGACACCTTCTACGAGTCGGCCGCCGACCGCGACAACCGGTACGCGGACCTCGTGCACACCGTCGCCGTCGAGGACGGCCCCTGGACGGCCCGCTTCGTGGCGTGGCTGCGTGACGAGGCGCAGATGCGGTCCGCCTCGCTGGTCGCCGCCGCACACGCCGTCTGGGCGCGGCTGGCCGAGGGCAGGCACGGCGACAACCGCGAGATCGTGGCCGCCTCCTGCCGACGCGCCGACGAGCCGGGCGAGTTCCTGGCCTACTGGACGGCCACGTTCGGCCGCGCCGTTCCCAAGCCCGTCAAGCGGGGCCTCGGCGACGCGGTGCGCCGGCTCTACAACGAGAAGGCGCTGCTGAAGTACGACACCGACAGCCACGCATTTCGGTTCGGCGACGTACTGGAGCTGATCCACGCCGCGCCCGACCCCGACAAGCCGTGGCAGGGCGAGCTGTTCCGGCACGCGATCGACCGCAGGCACGGCCGCGACGCGCAGATCCCCGAGGCACTGCCGACGGTGGCGGCCCGCGCCGAGCTGATGGCGGTCCCCGCCGTCGACCGGCAGTACGTGCCCACCCAGCCGGACGGGCCCGCCGCTCTCGCCCGCGCCGGAATGACCTGGGAGGCACTGGCGGGCTGGCTCCAGGGCCCGATGGACGCGGCGGGGTGGGAGGCCGTGCTGCCCTCGATGGGGCTCATGGCGCAGCTGCGCAACCTGCGCAACTTCGACCGCGCGGGTGTCTCGGACGAGGCGGCGCAGCAGGTCCTCGACCGGCTGCGGGACCCGGAGCAGATCGCCCGCTCTCGGCAGTTCCCGTACCGCTTCCTGTCCGCGTACCGCGCCGCGCCGTCGCTGCGCTGGGCGCACGCGCTGGAGCAGGCACTCGCCGCCTCCACCGCGAACGTCCCGTCGCTGCCCGGCCGTACGCTGCTGCTCGTCGACTCCTCGGGCTCCATGCAGGGCTCGGTCTCGGCACGCTCCAGCGTCACCCATGCGGACGTGGGCGCGCTGTTCGGCGCCACGCTCGCACATCGTGGTGAGCAGGTGGAGATGTACGGGTTCGCCAACGGGCACTTCCGGCACGAGCTGCCCCGGGGCGGCTCGGTGCTCCCGGCGATCGAGGCGTTCCGCTCCCGGCTGGGGGAGGTCGGGTACGGCACGGAGACGGTGGCGGCGCTGCGGGCGACCTACGACGGCCACGACCGGGTCGTGATCGTCTCGGACATGCAGGCGTTCCACTACCCGGGGAACGAGGCGCGCGGCGTCTCGGTCTCCGACGCGGTACCGGCCTCCGTGCCGGTGTTCGGCGTCAACACCTCCGGGTACGCGCCGTCCGCGCTGGACACCTCGCGGCCCAACCGCTTCGAGATCGGGGGCTTCTCCGACAAGCTGTTCACCATGATGGCGATGCTGGCCGAGGGTGAGGGCGCCGTCGGCCGGCCGTGGGAGAGCGGCAAGTAGACGAGGGGGCTCCGGCATCGGCCGGGGCCCCTCTCCTCGTGACCGAGATCCGGACGCGGAGCAGGGTTTCGCCGAACTCCACGGGTTCTCAGCTACCGCGCCGCGAGCAGGGCTCCGCTGATCAGCCCGCCCAAGGTCCGTACGGCAGCCGTGGCCCAGGCGGCCAGCAGCAGTGCGTACAGCCCTGTCGCCAGCCAGCCGAAGGCATCGGCGCCGGTGTGCCGCCACACTGCCGCGGCTCCGGTCACACAGGTGCCGACGGGAAAGGTGAACGCCCACCAGGTCAGGGAGAATCGCATCCCCTGCCGCGCGGCCCGCACCACCAGCGCGGCGGACAGCGCGAGCCACAGCAGGGCGAAACCGAGCACCGGCACCCCGTACAGCACCGACAGGGCCCCGAAGGAGCCGGGCTCGACGTCGGCGAGGTTGCCCAGCGCTGTCGCCGACTGCCCCAGCGGGCCGAGGACGAGGAAGAGCAGCGGCGTCATCGGCACCGGCAACGGGCCGTCGTGCAGGAGCCGCGCGAAGACCAGCGGCAGGATCAGCAGTGTTGCCAGCAGGCTCATCCCGAAGAGCGCGAAGGAGCCCAGCAGCATCGTCTGCCTCGGCTGCCCCGCGGGCAGCTGCGCCGCCAGCGGCGGGCCGAGGGCTGCGGAGACCATCGGCGCCACCACCGGCAGCAGCCACACCGGGCTGGCGCTGCCCGGCCGCACGTCATGCCGGGCGATCATCAGATACGGCACTGCCACCGTCGCCACCAGCCCCACCGCCGTACCGGCCGTCCACAGCGCCGCATCGATGCCCACGGCCCCCGGCACCCGGAGCGCCAGCGCCCCGCCGCCCACGGCCAGCAGCGCCATCGCCAGGCAGCCGTAGAACGGGGCCACCTCCGGGTCGAGCAGCTGGGCGCGGGCCCGGTCCCGGTGCCGAAGCCAGTGCCCGGCGCGGGCCACCAGCAGCACCAGCAGCAACGCCGCCGCCAGCGTCCATACGCCCTCCAGCACGGCGTGCGGCGGGCGGACGGGCAGCGTGGTGCCGGCGGCGGGGACGATGGCGGTGCCCATCACCGCCGCGTACCAGTTCGGGCCCAGCGCGCGCAGCCGGGCGGGGGCGGAAGGGCTCAGTGCTGCGGGCGGGGCAGGGGTCGGGGCGCCGGTGGTGGCGCGTACGGATGCGGTCATGTACTCACGCTCGTCCCGGACGGGCCCGACGGCCAGAGAGCCTGCCCCTATGAGGGCATAAGCTGAACCTATGAGCGATACGGAGGGTGTGCCCGGTGGCCTGGCACACCGGGTGCCGGACCTGGGGGCGCTGGAGCTGCTGCTGGCCGTCGCCCGGCTCGGCAGCCTGGGACGCGCTGCCCGCGAGAGGGGCGTGAGCCAGCCCGCGGCCAGCGGCCGTATCCGCTCCATGGAACGGATGCTGGGCGTCACCCTGCTGGAGCGCTCACCCCGCGGCTCGCGGCTGACGGCAGCCGGCGTGCTGGTCACCGACTGGGCGCGGCGCATCGTGGAGTCCGCCGAGTCCTTCGACGCGGGCGTCAGTGCGCTGCGCGACCGCCGCGACTCCCGGCTGACCGTCGCGGCCTCCATGACGATCGCGGAGTATCTGCTGCCCGGCTGGCTGATCGCGCTGCGGACCGAGCGGCCGGACACCGCCGTCTCGCTGCGCGCGGGCAACAGCGCGGCCGTGGCCCGTATGGTCCTGGACACGGAGGCCGACCTGGGCTTCGTCGAGGGGCTGGGGGTGCCGCCCGGGCTGGACGGTACCGTCATCGCCCGCGACCGGCTGCTCGTCGTCGCGGCCCCCGGGCACCCGTGGACCCGGCGCCGCAAGCCGGTCGGGCTGCACGAACTGGCCGCCACCGGGCTGGTGCTGCGCGAGCCGGGCTCCGGTACGCGGCAGGTCCTCGACGCCGCGCTCGCCGAACACGGCGGGCTGGCGCCGCCGCTGCTGGAACTCGCCTCCACCACGGCCGTCAAGGCGGCGGCGGTCAGCGGCGCGGGCCCCGCCGTGCTCAGCGAACTGGCGGTGGGCGAGGAGTTGTCAGCGCGGCGGTTGACCGAGGTCGCGGTGGCGGGGCCCGAACTCGGCCGCGCGCTGCGGGCTGTCTGGCCCCGCGGGTCCAGACCCACGGGGCCCGCACGTCAGCTGCTGGCCCTCACCCGCTGACGCCGGATGCCGCCGCGCCGACCAGGGCCTGCATCAGCCGGAGGTCCTCACCTGCCTCCGGGTGCCACTGGACGCCCAGTACGAAGTGGCCGACGGCGCCCGGGAGTTCGAGGGCTTCGACGGTGCCGTCGTGGGCTGCGTGGGCGGCGGCGACGAGGCCCTCGCCGAGCCGGTCCACCGCCTGGTGGTGGTACGTCGGTACGGAGACGGTCGCCTCGTCCTCCAGCACCTTGGCGAGCAGGGTGCCGGGGACAGGGGCGACGTCGTGCGGGGTGAAGACGCCGGGGGCGCCGCGGTGCGCTTCCGTGGTGGGCATGTGCTGGACGAGGCTGCCGCCCAGCGCGACGTTGAGGATCTGCATGCCCCGGCAGACGGCCAGCAGAGGAACGCGTCGGGCCAACGCCTCGTGAGTGAGGGCCAGCTCCCAGGCGTCGCGTTCGGGGTACGCGGGACCGGTGCGCGGCTCGCGGTCGGCGCCGTAGCGGGGCGGGTCGATGTCGGGGCCGCCCGCCGTGACGAGGCCGTCGAGGCGGGAGAGGGTCTCCGCTGCTGCCGCGGGGTCGTCGTCGGGCGGGAGGAGCACTGCGCGGGCGCCGGCCTGCTGCGCCATGCGGTGGTAGCCGGCCGGCAGGAGCGCTGCGGGCAGGTGCCAGTCGCCCCAGCGGGCCGAGGCTTCGAGGTAGGTGGTGATGCCGATGAGGGGTGGTGCCATGTCTTCTCCTTTACGCCGCGAGGGCCTACGGCCGGCCCGGCGGATCTTGCGTACCCGGCATGGGGGAGACGCGCCCCGTCAGGGGCGCGGGGAACTGCGCGACCAGCCACGATGAAGCCGCAGCCTGCGGCGGCCGGGCAAGGGCACCCCCTTCCCAGAGCAGGGGAGGGCGCCGCAAGACACCGCCGGGCAACCCCTAGTCGCGTAGCTCCTCCTCCGCCTTGGCCAGCGCCGCGAATTCTTCCTCAGGGGCCGCGGCCACCAGTCGGTGGCGGCTGTAGAGGGCGAAGTAGGCAATCGCGACCGCGTAGACGGCCAGGGCGATCAATGCTGCCTGCTTGTCGACCAGGAAGGTGGCCACCAGCGCTGCGAGGGCCAGGACCAGGGCGACGGAGGACGTCAGTACGCCGCCCGGGGTGCGGTAGGGGCGGTCCAGGTGAGGCTCACGCTTGCGCAGCACGATGTGGGAGAGCGACATCAGCGCGTAGGAGATGGTGGCGCCGAAGACCGCTATGTTCAGCATCGTCGCGCCGTCTCCGCTGCTCGCGGCGAGGGCGAAGCCCAGCGCTCCCGGCAGCAGCAGGCCGAGGTAGGGCGCCTTGCGGCGGCTGGTAAGGGAGAGGAAGCGGGGCAGGTAGCCCGCCCGGGAGAGGGCGAAGAGCTGGCGGGAGCCGGCGAAGATGAGGGAGAAGAACGAGGCGACCAGACCGGCCAGCCCCGCGTAGTTGACGACGCGGGAGAGCGCGGTGGCCTTGCCGTCCGGCTCCAGGGCCTCGACCAGCGGGTTGCCGACGTCCTGGATGGCTGCCGAGCCGCGCGCCCCGGTGGCGGTGACGAAGGTGAGCAGCGCGAGCAGCAGCAGAATGCCCATCGACCAGGCCATGGCCTTCGGCAGCGTACGGGCCGGATCGCGGGTCTCCTCGGCGGCCAGCGGTACGCCCTCGACGCCGAGGAAGAACCACATGCCGAACGGGAACGCCGCCCAGATGCCTAGGACGCCGAACGGCAGCCAGGAGCCGGAGCCGAAGGCGCCGTGGTCCACCGGGATGTCGTTCAGCGCGCTGGTGTGGAACTCGGTGAGCGCGCCGAGGACGAACACCAGCAGCGCCGCGACCGCGATGGCGGTCACGATGAGCGAGAAGCGCAGTGCCTCGCCGACGCCCCACAGGTGTACGCCGATGAAGAGGGCGAAGCACACCAGGTAGACGGGCCAGCTGGACTCCAGTCCGAACAGGCCGAGGGATTCGATGTAGTCGCCGATGAAGCAGACGATGGCGGCTGGTGCGAGGACGTACTCGATGAGGATGGCGGTACCTGTCAGGAAGCCGCCCCACGGGCCCAGGGCGCGCCGCGCGAAGCCGTATCCGCCGCCTGCCGTGGGCAGGATCGCGGACAGCTCGGCCAGCGCGAAGACCATGCAGGTGTACATCAGGCCCATCAGCACGGCGGCGACGGCCAGTCCGCCGAAGCCGCCCTCGGCCAGGCCCGCGTTCCAGCCGGAGTAGTCGCCGGAGACGACGTAGGCGACCCCGAGCCCGGTCAGCAGCAGGGGACCGGCGCTGCCGCGCCGCAGCGTACGGCGCTCCAGATAGGCCGCGTCCGGATCGGGCCGTGCCGCCTGGGCGTCCGGGGTGCCCGAGGTGCTCGGGGTGCCGTCCCGGGTGGGGGACTCGGACTGTTCGGTCATGTGCCACACTCCCGCCGTCATCCATTGGTGTGCTGGCATACCTTTGTGGCCGGAGGCGGCCGGGCGCAACCCTTGTGCGTGAAGGAGCTGTAACCGCAAGCGGCATTGCATGCCATAGAGGACATACCGGACGGGCCGTCCTCCGTGCCCGTATCCGCCCTACGTCAGGAATCCCCGCAGCAGTGAGGCCGTACCCGCGCAGTGCTCGCGGGCTATGGCCCGGGCGCCCTCGCCGTCCCGCTCCAGTACGGCGGCCACCAGTGCCGCGTGCTGCTGCTGGGCGTGCTCCAGGTTCCGTACCAGCAGCGGGATGCGGTTCAGTAGATCGTTGAGCTTGGCCCGTACAGCGGCGTACTGCGCGGTCAGTGAGGGGGAGCCGGCCAGCTCCACCAGGGTCAGATGCAGCAGCGTGTCGTGTCTGCGGTAGTCGCCCGGTGTCGCTTCACGGGTGGCGTCCAGCGCTTTCCGCAGCCGGGCGGCCTCCGCCGCGGACAGTCCGCGGGTGGCGCACAGCTCGGCGGCGCCCGCCTCCAGGACCTCGCGGAAGGTGAGGGTGTCGGCCAGGTCCGGCGCCCCGGCCGGCAGCCGTACCCGTCCCTGTGCTGCGTCCTCGGTCTCGCCGTTGACCGGCTGGGGGAGTACGAAGGTGCCGCCGTACCGGCCGCGCCTGCTCTCCACCACGCCCTGTTCGGCCAGCACTTTGAGCGCCTCGCGCAGGGTGACGCGGCTGATGCCGAGCCGTTCGGCCAGCTCCCGCTCGGCGGGCAGCCGCTCGCCCTCGGCGACCAGGCCCAGCCGGACGATCTGAAGGATCTGTTCCAGCGCTTCTTCGAAGCCGTTGCCCGCGTGTACGGTGCGCAGGATCGTGGCCAGCCTGTCGTCCTCCGGCATAGAACCCCCTCCCATTTCGGAGACTTCGCAGACCCTCTTCCTTTTCAAAGGTCTGCACGGCTACCTTATGGCTTCCGCGGACCGACAGGAGGCCCACTCGTGGCAGACCGCACACCATCGCTCGCCGTGTCCGAGCTGAGGAGACTCGTCGACGCGGGCGAGATCGACACCGTCGTCCTGGCTTTCACCGATATGCAAGGGCGCCTCCAGGGAAAGCGGTTCGCCGCGCCCTACTTCCTCAACGACGTACTCGACGGCGGCACCGAAGGATGCAACTACCTGCTCGCCGTCGACGTGGAACTCAACACCGTCGACGGCTACGAGATGTCCTCCTGGGAGCGCGGCTACGGTGACTTCGCCATGCACGGCGACACCGCCACCCTGCGCCGCATCCCCTGGAACCCCGGCACCGCGCTGCTCACCGCCGATCTGGCCTGGCACGACGGCTCGCCCGTCGTCGCCTCGCCGCGGCAGATCCTCCAGCGTCAGCTCGACCGGCTCGCCGAGCGCGGCTGGCACGCGTATGTGGGCACCGAGCTGGAGTTCATGGTCTTCCAGGACACCTACGAACAGGCTTGGGACAGCGCCTACCGGGGCCTGACCCCCGCCAACCAGTACAACGTCGACTACTCCATCCTCGGCACCGGACGCGTCGAGCCCCTGCTGCGCCGGATCCGCAACGAGATGGCCGCAGCCGGCATGGTCGTCGAGTCGGCCAAGGGCGAGTGCAACCTGGGCCAGCACGAGATCGCCTTCCGCTACGCCGACGCGCTCACCACCTGTGACCAGCACGTCATCTACAAGACGGGCGCCAAGGAGATCGCCGCGCAGGCGGGCCAGGCGCTCACCTTCATGGCCAAGTACGACGAACGCGAGGGCAACTCCTGTCACATCCACCTCTCGCTGCGCGACGAGGAGGGCGGCGCCGTCCTCGCCGACGACGAGGGCGAGCACGGGATGTCGCCCCTGATGCGGCACTTCCTGGCCGGACAGCTCGCCGCGCTGCGGGAGTTCACCCTGCTGTACGCGCCGAACATCAACTCCTACAAGCGCTTCCAGCCCGGCTCCTTCGCCCCCACCGCCGTCGCCTGGGGACCCGACAACCGCACCTGCGCGCTGCGCGTCATCGGCCACGGCCACGGGCACCGCTTCGAGAATCGGGTACCGGGCGGCGACGTCAACCCCTATCTCGCCGTCGCCGGAATGATCGCGGCCGGGCTGCACGGCATCGACAACGAACTGGAACTCCCGGCGCCCTGCACCGGCAACGCCTACACCGGTGACGCCGCGCACGTACCCACCACCCTGCGCGAGGCCGCCGCCTTGTGGCAGGAGAGCACGCTGGCCCGCGCCGCGTTCGGTGACGAAATGGTGGACCACTACCTCAATATGGCCCGGGTGGAACAGCGGGCCTTCGACACCGCTGTGACGGACTGGGAGCGCTACCGCTCCTTCGAACGCATGTAAGTCATCACATGTAAGTCTTCCGAGCGCAGGTAAGGACTTCACCGCAGTGCAGCACGAGCAAGAGGAACCCACCGCACCACCGGCCGAAAAGCTGGAAGTCGTCAACCCGGCGACGGAGGAGCTGATCACCACCGTCCCCGTCACCACGCCCGAGGAGGTCGACCGTGCGGTCGGCCGGGCCGCCGCGGCGCAGACCGCCTGGGCCGCGCTGCCGCCCGCCGACCGGGCCCGGCTGCTGCGCCGGTTCGCCTCCGTTGTCGACGGGCACATCGAGGAGCTCGGCGTCCTGGAGATGCGCGAGGCCGGGCACCCGCTGAGCAACGCCTGCTGGGAGGCGAGCAACGTCCGCGACCTGCTCGACTACTCCGCGGGCGGCGTCGAGCGGCTGACGGGGCAGCAGATCCCGGTGGCCGGCGGCGTCAACCTCACCTTCGCCGAACCACTGGGCGTGGTCGCCGTCATCGCGCCGTGGAACTTCCCCATGCCGATCGCCGCCTGGGGCACCGCGCCCGCGCTGGCGGCCGGTAACGCGGTGCTCCTCAAGCCCGCCGAGACCACCCCGCTGACCGCGCTGCGGCTGGCCGAGCTGGCGCTGGAGGCCGGGCTGCCCGAGGGGCTGTTCCAGGTACTGCCGGGCGAGGGGCCCGTCACCGGTACCGCGCTGGTCGAGCACCCGCGCGTCGCCAAGGTCGTCTTCACCGGCTCCACCGCCGTGGGCAAGCGCATCATGGCCCAGTGCGCGGCGTCCGTGAAGCGCGTGACCCTCGAACTCGGCGGCAAGAGCCCCAACATCGTCTTCGCCGACGCCGATCTGGAGCGCGCGGCGGCCACCGCGCCCGGCTCCTTCCTCGACAACACCGGCCAGGACTGCTGCGCCCGCAGCCGTATCCTCGTCCAGCGCACCGTCCACGACCGGTTCCTGGAACTCCTGGAGCCGGAGGTGCACGCCTTCCGGGCCGGCAACCCCGCCGACAGCACCACCGCCATGGGCCCGCTCATCTCGGCCCACCACCGGGAGCGGGTGCGCGGATACGTACCCGAGGACGCACCCGCGCTCATCCGCGGCACCGTCCCAGAGGGCCCCGGCTTCTGGTACCCCGCCACCGTGCTGGCCGGCGCGGCGGGGGAGCGGGCCGCCGTCGAAGAGGTCTTCGGCCCCGTCGCCGTCGTCATCCCCTTCGACGACGAGGACGAGGCGGTTCGGCTCGCCAACGACACCGACTACGGGCTCTCCGGCTCCATCTGGACCCGCGACAGCGCCCGCGCCCTGCGCGTGTCCCGCGGCGTCGCCGCCGGAAACCTCTCCGTCAACTCGCACAGCAGCGTGCGCTACTCCACCCCCTTCGGCGGCTACAAGCAGTCCGGACTCGGCCGCGAGCTCGGCCCCGGCGCGCTTGCCGCCTTCACCGAAACGAAGAACGTCTTCATCAGCACCGAGGAGAGCCAGTGAGCGCCACCGACTCCGAGACTGTTGTGTGCCGTCGCCTGGTCGGGCGTACGGCCGTCGTCACCGGCGCGGGCAGCGGCATCGGTCTTGCGACCGCCCGCCGCCTCGCCTCCGAGGGAGCCCACGTCGTCTGCGCCGACGTCGATGACGAGCGCGGGGAGGCCGCCGCCGCGGAGACCGGCGGCCTGTACGTTCAGGCCGACGTCACCGACCCCGAACAGGTCGAGGCGCTCTTCCGCACCGCGAACGAGACGTACGGCTCCGTCGACATCGCCTTCAACAACGCGGGCATCTCGCCGCCCGACGACGACTCCATCCTGGAGACCGGACTGGACGCCTGGCAGCGCGTGCAGCACGTCAACCTGACGTCGGTGTATCTGTGCTGCAAGGCGGTACTGCCGTACATGCGGGCGCAGGGCCGGGGCTCCATCATCAACACGGCTTCGTTCGTGGCCGTGATGGGCGCTGCCACCTCGCAGATCAGCTACACCGCATCCAAGGGCGGGGTGCTTGCCATGTCCCGCGAACTCGGCGTCCAGTTCGCCCGCGAGGGCATCCGGGTCAACGCGCTGTGCCCCGGTCCGGTCAACACCCCCCTCCTCAAAGAACTCTTCGCCAAGGACCCTGAGCGGGCGCAGCGGCGCCTGATCCACGTGCCGGTGGGCCGGTTCGCCGAGGCACACGAAATCGCCTCGGCGGTCGCGTTCCTCGCCAGCGATGACGCCTCCTTCGTCAACGCCGCGGAGTTCTTGGTCGACGGCGGTATTGCGGGCGCCTACGTCACGCCTCTGTGAGCGCCGCCTCCAATGCTTGAGGGCCCAGCCTTCTGACGGGTGGGTGGGGCGGCGGTGGTTTGAGGGCCGGGGGTTGGGGGGTCTTCCCCCCACCCCCCGCCCCCGCCCCGTTTCCCCCCAAACAAAATGTCCCACCCCAATGGATGTAACGTACACAAAGTAACTGTCGATCATCAGGAGAGGCGCCAAAGATGCGTAGCAGATCCGTCCTGACCACTGTCATCATGGCCGCGGCCCTCGCCGCAACCCTCACACCGGGCCCCGCCCAAGCGGACAGCACTCACAAAGACGGGGCACGCGATTGCCCGCAACTCTCGGCGAACCTCACCTGGCACGGCGACAACCGAGCGAAGCTCCAACGCACCATCGACGAGCGCGGAAAGTGCTCCGCCCATTGGCGGGGCGGCAAGCACGGGGACCGTCCGGTGGCCGCGTTCGACTGGGACAACACCATCGTCAAGAACGACTCGACCGACGCCACCATCGCCTGGGCCCTCAAGCACGACAAGATCCTGCGCCCCGAGAACTGGGCGGACACCAGCAAGTGGCTCACCCCCGCCGCCGACCGGGCCCTCACGAAGGCGTGCGGCACCGACGTACCGGTCGGGCACCCCCTCCCCACGTCCAGCAACGCCGCGTGCGCCGACGAGATCCTCCAGGTGCGCGGCGAAGCCGAGACGATGAGCGGCGAGAAGGCGTTCGCGGGGAACTGGAACCACCGGCGTACCGTTCCCGAATACGCGTGGGTCCCACAACTCTTCGCGGGGCACACAGTCGCTGAGCTCCGCAACTACGCACGGGCCGCCCGCGACGAAGCCTTGGCGGCGCCCGTCGGCAGCGAGCAGAAGGTCGGCACCCACACAGTGCCCGCCTACAGCCGCTACTACGAGCAGCAGAAGGATCTCCTCCGTACGCTCAAGAAGGCCGGGTTCGACGTCTACATCGTCTCCGCGGGCTCCGAGCCGGTGGCGGAGGAGTGGGCGAGCGGCGTCGGTATCGACCGCAAGCACACCCTCGCCATCCGCAGCGTCGTCGAGCACGGCAGGATCACCCCCTGGACCGAGGGCTGCGGCGGCATGCCCCGCAGCAAGGGCGAGGTGATCCCCTACATCGAGGGCAAGCGCTGCGTCATCAACCAGGACATCTTCGGCATCAAGGGCGCCCGGGCCTGGCAGCAGCAGGACTGGCGGCACCGCATCGCGATCGGCGGCGGTGACGCGGACACCGATGTCACCTTCGTCGGTGACGCGACGGGCACCCACCTCGCGCTCAACCGCAACAAGCCGGAGCTCATGTGCCGGGGCTACGACGACGCCGACGGTCGCTGGGCGGTGAACCCGATGTTCATCGAGCCGCTGCCGCGCAAGAAGGAGCCGTACCCGTGCGCCACCGAGGGCTTCACCAACCCTGACGGTTCGCTCGGCCCGGTGCGCAGGAGCGACGGTTCGATCATCCAGGACCAGGAGGACACCGCCTACGGCGCGGAGGCGTAGCGGGGGCGCCCCTCGGGGTCGTACGAATGTGCCATAGGGTGCGACCGTGAGCATGACGACCCCGCCCGGCTGGTACCCCGATCCCGGGCAGACGCCTCAACTCCCGCCTCAGGACCGCTGGTGGGACGGCAGTACCTGGACCAGCCACACCCGGCCCGGCGCGGGCGTCCCCCCGCAGCCGGGCCCGGGTGGCGCGGGGGCCGGGCGAGGCCAGCTCATCGCGGGCATCGTGGGCTCGGTCGTACTGGCCGCCGCGCTCGCGGTGGGCGGGGTACTGCTGCTGGGCGGCGGCTCGGACGACAAGAAGCCGAAGGCGGCCCCTTCCTCCTCTTCCTCCTCCGCGGCGCCGGACGAAAGCGCTCCGCCCGAGGACGAGGAGACCCCGTCACCGAGCACGTCCCCCGGCGACGTGGTACCGGAACCGAAGCTCGGCGTCGGGCTGACGGTTCCGAAGGAGTGGGAGCAGGCGAACCCCGACTCCAGCTTCGTCAGCCACAAGACCGAGTACGTGTGCCCCGGTCAGAACACCAACTGCGTGCGCGGCGGCGCGCAACTGCTGCCCGTCTCCAGCGGCTGGGAGGGCAAGGAAGCGCTGAAGGAGGCCACCGAGCTCCAGGTGGCCAAGAACGCCAAGGAGGCGTACTCCAAGAAGGCGTACGGCGGGATCACCTCGCACAAGGTCGTCAAATCCGGTGCGGTCACGGTCGCCGGTCAGCCCGGGTACCGCATCCGCTGGCGGGTGGAGAACAAGCTCGAACCGGACGCTTTGGTCGAGGCTGTCGTCTTCCGCTCACCGCACCTCAAGGACGACATCCTCACCCTCTGGAGCAGCGCCGACATCGCCCCGAAGTCGCCCCCCGCCTCCGATCTGGACAAGCTGCGCAAGGGCATCGTCAAGACCGGCCTCGGCGAGGAGGACGACGGAAACAACGAGTCCGTCTGAGCAACGGCACCGTCCCGCCCCGGGGGACCCGGGGTGCGGTCACAGGAATGTCCTGCCCTCGCCCCGGTAGGTGGGCACGGACCCGGTCACGCGGTCGCCCTCCACCAGGTGCAGCATGTCGAACCGTTCGCACAGCTCGCCCGCCTTGGCGTGCCGGAACCACACCTTGTCCCCGATCAGCAGATCATCGGCGGGCGGGCCCAGCAGCGGGGTCTGCACCTCGCCGGGCCCTTCCAGGGGGTCGTAGCGCAGCCCGGCGGGCAGATACGGCCGGGGCAGCCGGTCGGGACCCGCGGCACCGGAGGCGGGATAGCCGCCGCCCAGCACCGTGACAACGCCCACCCCGGGCCGGCGCACCACCGGCATGGCGAACAGCGCGGCCGGGCGGCCGGTGAACGAGGTGAAGTTGTCGAACAGCAGCGGCGTATACAGCCCCGAGCCGGCCGCGATCTCCGTCACCGCCTCCTCGGCAGCCGTGTGCTGGACGCTTCCCGTACCGCCGCCGTTGACGAACTCCAGGTCCGGTGCCACCGCACGGACGGCGCGGACGGCGGCGGCGCGGCGCGCCGCCAGTTCGCGTTTGGCCGCCGCCTGCATCAGCCGTACGGCGCGCGAGCGCAGGGCCGCACCGGGGACGGCGTCCCCCACGCCCGCCACATGGCCCTCGTACGCCATCACACCCACCAGCTGGAATCCGGGGCGCCGCTGGACGGCACGCGCCAGCTCGGCCAGCTCGGTGGGGGAGTGCAGCGGGGAACGGCGGGCTCCGACACGGAACCGGCCGCCCAACAGCCGTAGCGAGGTGTCCAGTTCGAGGCAGACCCGGATCCGCTCGGCACCGCCGTCCCGCGCCGCGTCGATCAGGGCGAGCTGCGCCGGGTCGTCCACCATCACGGTCACCGCCGCGGCCAGCTTGGGGTCGGACGCCAGCTCGGCGTACCCCGCACGGTCGGCCGACGGGTATGCCAGCAGCACGTCCGTGATGCCCGATCCGGCCAGCCACAGGGACTCGGCGAGGGTGTAGCTCATCACCCCGCTGAAGCCGTCCTTGGCCAGCACGCGCTCCAACAGCGCCCGGCAGCGCACCGACTTGGTGGCCACCCGCACCGGCTTGCCCGCGGCTCGCCGTACGAGGTCGTCCGCGTTGGCGTCGAACGCCCCCAGGTCGACCAGCGCGAGCGGCGCGTCCAGCTGGGCGGTCGCCCGGTCGTACCGGGCGCGGACGGCGGCGAGATCGGCAGTCGTATCGAACACCCTCGCAGCTTGCCAGAGGCGCCCGCCGCCGCCCAGCCCCGGAACGCCGCGACCGGCGCCGATGGCCCGGCCGAAGTCCGCGCGGGACCTTGTTGGCCTTGCCTCGGCAGAGTGCCCGCCGTCGCCTCGGCGGAGTGGCTGGCGTCGCCTCGGCATGGTGGTCACCGCCTTCTCGGCCGGGTTGCCGTCCCTCCCGGTCTGCACCGTAGAGTGACGCCGCGCGCCGTGACGGACGGCCCGCGGCGAACAGTTCACTGTGGCCCCGACGAACATGCCTGCTCAGCCTGGCGTTCGTGCGGGGCGGAATCGCGCGAAGGGGGGCGCACATGGGCACTGACGCCGACCGCGCCGCTGTCCCCGAGCGCCCCGCCACCCCACCCCGTCCCGCTGTCCCGCCGCATCCGTCCAGCGCTCCCGACAAGGCCCCGGCCGCCTCCATCCCCGCACCACCACCAGCGCCGCCCCACCCCGCTGTCCCTCCGCGTCCGAGCGTCCCCCCACGTCCCGTCACCTCACTGTTCACCACCGGGCCCGGCGTCGCCGGCGGCACGGCCGGTACGGGCGAGAAGACGGGTCGCGAGCCGGAAGCGGAGCCGACCCCGGAAGACGAGTCCAGCCCACAGATGCCACATTCCAGGGAGAGGGAAGAGGAGGTGGCGGAGCGCTCCGAAGGCGCCTCCGTCCCCGCCCCCCGCGACCCCGCGCACACCTTCCGCCCCCCGGTGCCGGCCCTGCCGTCGCAGCCCGCACCTCCCACCGGTGAACCCCTCACGGCCTCCCGGCGCCCAGCACCGCCCCGCGCCGAGCCGGTCGCGCCCCCACCTCCGCCGTCCGTGGTCTCCACGCCGTCATCGGGCGTCGCCGTTCGCTTCCGCCTGGCCTCGGCGGCCGGCCCCCGCGGGCACGCCCCGCTGACCGCCCGTACGGTCGTCGTCGCCGTCTGCCTCGTTCTCGGCGTCGGTCTGCTGGGCGGCGCGGGTACGGGGGTGCTGCTGTCCGGGGACGCCGGTGAACGGCCCGCGGTGGCCGCGGGGTTCGACGGCGCCCGCGCGGCCTGGCACGAGATCCCCGTCGACGAGCTGTTCCCTCACACCCTCAAGGGCGAGGGTGCCGGACCCGGCGGCGCCGACCGGCGCTGGACGCGGGTCGCGGTGGCGCCCGACAGCGGCTGCAAACACGCCTTCGACCCGCTGCTGACCAAGGCGCTCGCCCCGGTGGGCTGTGCCCGGTTGGTGCGGGCCACCTACGCCGACGAGACCTCCAGCAGCGTCACCACGGTCGGGCTGATGTTCACCAAGGCCGACCCGGCCGCCATGCGCGACCTGCGGGAGCGGTTCGCGGCCCAGAACCTCCCGCAGCGCACCGATCTGATGCCCCGGCCGTACGCCGCGCGCGGCACGGTCGCCGCCGACTTCGGCGACGCACAGCGGGCGAGCTGGACGGTCCGGGTTCTGCGGGACGCGCCTGTCGTCGTCTACACCGTCTCGGGGTTCGCCGACGGCCGTGTCGTCACCGACCCCCAGTCGGCGAACGACGCCACCCGCAAGGGCGAGACCTCCGCCGCCGCACAGGCTGGGCTCGGTCACGATGCCCAGGGCATCGCCGACCTCATCGAGCGCCGGCTCCGGGAGGCCACGACCCAGCGGGAGCCCGGCTCCGGCGACGAGGCGAAGGACCGGGACAAGAAGGACCAGAGCAGGAAAGACCAGGACCAGGAAAAGAAGGACCAGAGCAAGAAGGACCAGGGCGGGGAAGGCGAGGGCAAGGTCGGATGAATCGTGTACTGCGCACCCCGGTCACCCTCCTGTGCGCCCTGCTCGCTCTCGCGCCCGTCACCGCCGGTACGGCACACGCGGAAGGATCCGGGCTCCAGCGCAAGGAGTGGGCCCTCAAAGCCCTGCATGCGAAGGAGGCGTGGAAGACCACCAAGGGCCGCGGTATCACCGTCGCCGTACTCGACACCGGCGTCGACGGCAGCCACCCCGACCTGCACAAGAACGTCCGCAGCGGCAAGGACATGGTCGGCATGGGGGCCAAGAAGGGCAACCGCGCGTGGGCCCGGCACGGTACTGCCATGGCCGGGATCATCGCCGGTCACGGCCACGGCAAGGGAGGCAGGGACGGGGTACTCGGTATCGCGCCGGAGGCCCGCATCCTGCCGGTCCGCGTCCTGCTGGAGGACACCGACCCGAAGCGCGCCAAGGCCCGCGGCGAACGGAACACCGCACTCGCCGACGGTATCCGCTGGGCCGCCGACCACGGCGCCGACGTCATCAACCTCTCGCTGGGCGACGACAGCAACGCCGCACACCCCGACGCCGGCGAGGACGCCGCGGTCCGGTACGCACTGCGCAAGGGCGCCGTCGTCGTCGCCTCGGCGGGCAACGGCGGTGAGGACGGCGACCACGTCTCCTATCCCGCCGCCTACCCGGGCGTGATCGCGGTGGCCGCCGTCGACCGCAACGGCGCACGGGCCGCGTTCTCCACCCGCCGCTGGTACGCCACCGTGGCGGCGCCCGGCAAGGACATCCTCATCGCCGACCCCGACCGCTCCTACTACCAGGGCTGGGGCACCAGCGCCGCCGCGGCCTTCACCTCGGGCGCCGTGGCGCTCGTCCGCGCAGCCCATCCGGATCTGAGCCCCGCGCAGATCAAGGAGCTGATCTCCGACACCGCGGGCCACACCCCGCAGGGCGGGCGCAGCGACGCGGTCGGCACCGGTGTCGTGGACCCGGCGGCGGCCATCGAGATGGGCTCCCACATCGAGCCGCGGGAACAGCAGCCGCCGGTCGGCAAGTACGGCAAGGAGTACTTCGGCTCGGCAGGGCCCGGCGCCGAGGGCGGACCCGGCTGGTTCGCGATCCTGGCCGCCCTGCTGGGGGCGCTGCTGATCGGCGCGGCCCTCGCCGTGCACCGGGGGTTCACCCCGCGGATCCCGCCCCGGCTGCGGACCCGCACCGGTGTGCCGGGCTCCGGCTCAGGCGGGGGGCCAGGGCTGCCCGGCGGTCCATGAGGGTGCGAACCGCGGCGCGGGCCGCGCCATCCACCGCCGCGATGCCCTCCTCGGCTGTGGCGTGCCCGTCCGAGAGCACCGCCAGCAGCCAGGGGTGGCCCGCGGCGGTGACCCGGCCCACGCTGTTGATCACCCACAGCCCGGTCGCCGTACGTGGCAGCCACCCGTTCTTCACCTCGCCGGGCGCCACCTCGGGCGCTTCCGCGTGCTCGTCCCCGGCCGCCGTCACGCCCCAGCGCTGCGAGGCGACGACGCCGCGCATCAGCTCCCGCACCCACTGCCGTACCGACGGCGCGAGTACGTCACGCCGGGGCCCGCTCCCGTGCACGGCGCACAGCAGCGCGAGCTGGTCGGCGGCCGTTGTCGTGCTCAGCCCCCAGCGCCCGTCCTCGGCCGGCCGCGTCCGGGTCAGCCCCAGCAGGCGACCGGCCGCCGCGATGCCCTCCGCGCCCCCGGCCGCCCGCCACAGCGCGTTCGCCGCCTCGTTGTCGCTGCGCTCGATCATCGCCGCGGCCCACGCCCTCTCCTGAGCGGTCACCTCCCGCGCCGGGCCGCCCCACTCGCCCCGTACGCGCAGCAGCAGCGCCACGAGAATGTGCACCTTCATCACGCTCGCCGCCACGAACGGCTCGTTGGCCCGGACCCCCACCGCCACAGGCCCGCCCCCGTCCAGCGACTGCGCGGCCACAGCCAGCCGCGCCGACGGCCCCAGCCCCGCCGGGGACAGCAGCTCGTCCGGCACCTCGTCGCCGCTCTCCGCATTGCTTCGCGCGTCCACCCGACGACGCTATCGGTGCCCGCCCTCCCGCGCCGAAGCGGTGGCGGCCACCCGATACGCTCGGTGCGTGGCGCTCAAGAACATTCCCCGGTCGGCCTTCTCCAGCGACGACGGCACCGCCGACACCGAGCTCGCCGGCGCGCTCGCCGCCTGGCAGGCCGATCGCCGGGCGCCCGGGGCCGAGACTCGCGTCCTGGCGGCGCTGCACGGAGCCCGACTGCTCGTGCCCGTCGTCGCCGTCCTCACCGAGGCCGAGACCGGCGAGGACGGGCTGCGCCGCGACAAGACGAGCGAGATGGCGGTCCCCACCCTCAACGCACCCGGTGGCCGCCGCGCGCTGCCCGCCTTCACCTCCACCGAGGCGCTGACCCGCTGGCGCCCCGATGCCCGCCCCGTCGCCGTACCGCTGCACCAGGCGCTCCAGGCGGTGGCACACGAGCAGGCGGACACGCTGCTCCTCGACCTGGCGGGACCGGTGCCCTACGAACTGACCGGACCGGCGCTCCACGCGCTCGCCGAGGGGCGCGTCCACACCTCCGCGCTGGCGGACCCCGCCGTGGCCGACGCGCTGCGGGCCGTGCTCGCGGCCGAACCAGCGGTCGCCGGCGCCCATCTCACGCCCGGCAACGGCTCGGGGGACGGCACACTCGCCCTCGCGCTCGCGCCGGACGCCGAGGTCCAGGCGGTCGCCCAGCGGGTGGCCGGAGCGCTGGCCGCCGACGAGACACTGCGCGCACGGCTGGTCCGCGGCCTCGACCTGGCGCTCCTCCCCCCGGGCAGCCCGCTGCCCCAGGCGGCCTTCTACCGGGCCTGACCGCGCCCGAGGTGCGAGCCGCCAGGGCGCGGCGGACACTCGGGGAGAGTGCCGGGCCACTCCGGTCCCCGGCTGCCGCCTACGACCCCCACGGGAGGTCGATATGCAGGTCAAGACGCTCCAGGCGAGCCCCGAGCAGCTCAGAGATCTGGAAGACAAGCCACAGCCGATCGCTGCGGAGTTCCTGGGCACCCTGCTACTGGTGTTCTTCGGTGTCGGCGCTGCCGTGCTGGCGGCCGAGTACGTCGGCTCGCTGGGTATCGCGCTCACGTTCGGCTTCGTGCTGCTCGCCCTCGCGTACGCCATCGGCCCGATATCCGGCTCCCATGTGAACCCGGCGGTGACGCTCGGGATGTTCCTGGCCGGGCGGCTCGATCTGGAGCTGGCGATCAAGTACTGGATCGCACAACTCGTCGGCGGTATCGCGGGCGCCGCGCTGCTGTTCCTCGTCGCCAAGCAGGTTCCGGGTCTGGAGACGAGCGGGAGCTTCGGCAGCAACGGCTTCGGCGACCGCTCGGCGGTGCACATCAACACCGGCGGAGCCTTCGTCGCCGAGCTGATCCTGACCTTCCTGCTCGTCTACACGGTGCTCGCGGTCACGCACAAGGTGGCGGTCGTCGGCTTCGACGGGCTGCCCATCGGCATCGCGCTGGCCGTCGTCCACCTGGTCGGCATCCCGCTGACCGGCACCTCGGTCAACCCGGCCCGGAGCCTCGGTCCCGCCGTCTTCGCCGGTGGCGCCGCACTCACCCAGCTGTGGCTGTTCATCGTGGCCCCGCTGGTGGGCGCGGCCGTCGCGGCGTACGTGCATGTGCTCACGCACCCGCAGCCGAACCGGCGGCCGCGGCGCGAGATGAGGGTCAGCTGAACGCCCGCGTGCCGCTCACTCGCAGTGGCCGCTCAGCCGTGCACCGGCCCTGTGAACTTCTCGCCGGGCCCCTGGCCGGGCTCGTCGGGGACGGTGGATGCCTCACGGAAGGCGAGCTGGAGCGACTTGAGGCCGTCACGCAGCGGCGCCGCATGGTAGGAGCCGATCTCGGTGGCGCTCGCGGTCACCAGGCCGGCCAGCGCCTGGATCAGCTTCCGTGCCTCGTCCAGGTCCTTGTGCTGCTCGCCCTCCTCGGCCAGGCCGAGGTTGACGGCGGCGGAGCTCATCAGGTGCACCGCCACGGTGGTGATCACCTCGACCGCCGGGACCTCCGCGATGTCGCGGGTCAGGCTGTCGAAGTCGGGGGTCTGACCGGAGGGCTGCCCGGCGGCTGCGGCGTCGCTCATGCGGATCACCCTAAGCCCCGCCGCTTCCGTACTGTCGTACGGGCCGAGCTGCCGCAGCGGCGGGCACCGCGCGGCGCACCTGGCGCCCTGCTGCTATGCTGGGATATCGACCGGCTGAAGACCGCCCCTGCGGGGACGGCCTCCAGCCCGCAAGTGGAGGCTCCGATCTCCCACCTGGTGGCCCTGCGGGCCGCGGGTCAACGGTCAGGCTGCGCCCCGCGGAGTTCCGCGGCGGTGCTCCCGGTCTGTGAGGAGCCCCGCCTGTGACCCGTCCGGGGCGTTTTTTGCGCCCGCGAACGGTGGTCACCCACTGATTACTTAACTCATGCGCGGTCGTTCGCCAGACGCTCGCGCGGTGTACCCGAGGAGGCCCCATCAGCGCCGAGCCCCGCATCAACGACCGCATTCGCGTCCCCGAGGTGCGACTCGTCGGTCCCAGCGGCGAGCAGGTCGGCATCGTGCCGCTTGCCAAGGCCCTGGAGCTCGCCCAGGAGTACGACCTCGACCTGGTCGAGGTCGCGGCGAACGCACGTCCGCCGGTGTGCAAGCTCATGGACTACGGCAAGTTCAAGTACGAGTCGGCCATGAAGGCCCGTGAAGCGCGCAAGAACCAGGCGCACACGGTCATCAAGGAGATGAAGCTCCGGCCGAAGATCGATCCGCACGACTACGACACCAAGAAGGGTCACGTCGTCCGGTTCCTCAAGCAGGGTGACAAGGTCAAGATCACGATCATGTTCCGCGGTCGTGAGCAGTCCCGCCCCGAGCTGGGTTTCCGACTGCTGCAGCGGCTGGCGGACGACGTGTCGGACCTGGGCTTCGTGGAGTCCAACCCGAAGCAGGACGGCCGCAACATGATCATGGTTCTCGGTCCGCACAAGAAGAAGACCGAGGCGATGGCCGAGGCCCGTGAGGCGCAGGCCGCCCGCAAGGCGGAGCGCCAGCAGGGGTCCGCTCCCGCTGAGGAGTCCGCCGAGGAGCCTGCCGAGGCGTGAGCCCTCCCGGGGCACCCGCCCTGGAACCCATACGAACAACTGGCGCTTCCGCCTGCCCTTACGACAGCGGGAGCGTCACTGACGAGGAGTGAAACGGCGACATGCCGAAGAACAAGACGCACAGTGGTGCCCGCAAGCGCTTCAAGGTCACCGGCACGGGCAAGGTGATGCGCCAGCGCGCCGGTCGCCGCCACCTTCTCGAGCACAAGCCGTCCACGCTGACGCGCCGCCTTGCCGGTAAGACCGAAGCGGCCCCGGCCGACGCCAAGAAGATCAAGAAGCTTCTCGGCAAGTAAGTCCCCGTACGACCGGGACCCCATCGACCTGGGCCGGAGAGTGAGGTCCCCTCCCGGCCCCGCCAACAAGGAGTAATCACGTGGCACGCGTCAAGCGGGCAGTAAACGCTCAGAAGAAGCGCCGGGCGATCCTGGAGCAGGCCAGCGGCTACCGCGGCCAGCGTTCCCGCCTGTACCGCAAGGCGAAGGAGCAGGTCACCCACTCCTACGTCTACAACTACAACGACCGCAAGAAGCGCAAGGGCGACTTCCGGCAGCTGTGGATCCAGCGGATCAACGCCGCGGCCCGCGCCAACGGCATCACCTACAACCGCTTCATCCAGGGTCTGAAGGCCGCCTCCATCGAGGTCGACCGCAAGATGCTGGCCGACCTGGCGGTCAACGACGCCGCCGCTTTCGCTTCGCTTGTCGAGGTTGCGCAGAAGGCGCTGCCGAGCGACGTCAACGCACCGAAGGCTGCCTGAGCGCGGCGGCTTCGCCGTTGATCGAGCGTTGTGGCTGACGCCGTCGGCCCTTCCTCCCCCGAGCTCCTCGAGCAGGGGGTACCCCTCGCCGTCGTGGTTTCTCCCCCGTGCTTCGCACGGGGGTGCCCCCACGGCGGCGAGATTCGTTTACCCGAAAGCGAGAAACTTCCGCCCATGCAGCCCGAGTTGACCTCTGTGCGGTCTCCCCGCGTCACTGCTGCGCGCAAGCTGGGCAAGCGGAGTTTCCGGGGTAAGGAGCGGCGGTTTCTCGCCGAGGGGCCGCAGGCCGTGCGGGAGGCGGTGGAGCACCTCGTCGAGGTGTATGTGACACCTGAGGCCGCCGAACGGCACGCGGACCTGCTCGATACGGCCCGCGCGGCGCGCGTCCCCGTGCTCACAGCCTCCGCCGAGGTGATCGCGGAGATGTCCGACACCGTGACGCCACAGGGCATCGTGGGGCTGTGCCGTTTCCTGGACCGGCCCCTCGCGGAGATCCTGACGGCACGGCCCCGGCTGGTCGCCGTCCTGGCGCACGTACGCGACCCCGGCAACGCGGGCACTGTGCTGCGGTGCGCCGACGCCGCCGGGGCCGACGCGGTGGTGCTGACCGACGCCTCCGTGGACATCTACAACCCCAAGGCGGTACGCGCCTCGGCCGGTTCGCTCTTCCATCTGCCGGTCGTCGTGGACGTGCCCGTCGAGGAGGTGGCCCGAGGGCTGGCCGGGACCGGGGTGCGGGTGCTGGCAGCCGACGGGGCGGGGGACCGGGACCTGGACGAGGAACTGGACGCCGGAGCGATGGCCGGGCCCACTGCGTGGGTGTTCGGCAACGAGGCGTGGGGGCTGCCCGAGGAGACCCGGGCCCTTGCGGACTCCGTCGTACGGGTGCCCATCCACGGCCGCGCGGAGAGCCTCAACCTGGCGACTGCCGCAGCTGTCTGCCTCTACGCCTCGGCCCGCGCACAGCGGTCCCGCTGAGGGTGCCGCGCGGTCACGCAGAGCTAGTAGGGTGCCGGGGACCGAGGGCGGCCGGAGGAGGGGCGGAACGGGATGGACGTGCAGCCCGACGACCTGCCCGACGGGCTTGTGATCGCCGACGGCGCCGGGCGCGTCGTCTGCTTCAACGCCGCAGCTGTCCGGATCACCGGGCGGGCGCGGGAGGAGGCGCTGGGCAGTCCTCTCCACGCCGCGCTCCCGCTGGAGGACCTGGACGGGCGCCGCTGGTGGCAGCTCACCGACCCGTACCACGGGCCGGCCATCCGCAACGGGCAGCCCGAGCGGAACCTGCTGCTGCCCGGCGGCCACGAGGTGCTGGTCGCGGCGCGCTATGTACGGGCACGCCCGCGGGGGCCCGTCGAGCGCGTCGTCGTCACACTGCGCGGCACCGAGGCCAGGCGGCGCACCGAGCGCAGCCACGCCGAGCTGATCGCCACCGTCGCCCACGAACTCCGCTCGCCGCTCACCTCCGTCAAGGGGTTCACCGCCACCCTGCTGGCAAAGTGGGAGCGCTTCACCGACGACCAGAAGCGGCTGATGCTGGAGACCGTCAACGCCGACGCCAACCGCGTCACCCGGCTGATCGCGGAACTGCTGGACATCTCCCGTATCGACTCCGGACGGTTGGAGGTGCGGCGTCAGCGGCTGGACATGGCGGCGGCGGTGCGGCGCCATGTGGAGGCCCATGTCGCGGCAGGCCGCCCCGCGTCCCGGTTCAAGACCGAGATCGCCGACGAGCTGCCCGACCTGTGGGCCGACCCGGACAAGATCGACCAGGTGCTCGCCAACCTGCTGGAAAACGCGGTGCGGCACGGCGAGGGAACTGTCACCATCGAGGTCCAGCCCACCTCGTCCCCCCGCGTGCCGGGTGGTACGGCGACGGCCGTGGCGGTCAGCGACGAGGGGCCAGGTATCCCGGAGGAGTCCATGAGCCGCGTATTCACCCGCTTCTGGCGTGGCAGCAGGCGCGGCGGCACGGGCCTGGGGCTCTACATCGTCAAGGGCATCGTGGAGGCGCACGGCGGGGTCATCACCGTCGAGCGGGCGCCCGCGGGCGGTGCCCGGTTCCGATTTATCCTGCCTGTGGGCGCCCCGGCCTTTATGGCCTGACCGGTCTTCGGGCGGCTCCCGGCCTGAGGCCGGGGGAACGCGGCGCTCACGGGCCGACCCCCGCAGCCAGCACCGGAGGCCGGGCCCCTGGCCTCCGCGTATCCGCCAACAGGCGGCCCCCTTTAGACTCGGGATTCGGCACGCAGTCAGCAGTCATGGGCGGGGCGCAGCCTGGGGGTACCTCCAGCGATAGCTGGGGGACAATCGGAAACACGGGAAGAGATGTCGGCACCCAACAAGTCGTACGACCCTGTCGAGGTCGAGGCACTGAAACCGGAAGCGATCGACCGGGCCAGGGACGAGGCGCTCGCCGCCGTCGCCGCCGCCGGGGATCTGGAGGCGCTGCGCGAGGTCAAGGCAGCACACGCGGGTGACCGCTCCCCGCTGGCGCTGGCCAACCGCGAGATCGGCGCGCTGCCCCCGCACGCCAAGGCGGAGGCGGGCAAGCGCGTCGGACAGGCCAGGGGGGCCGTCAACAAGGCCCTCAAGGCCCGCCAGGAGGAGCTGGAGCGCGAGCGCGACGAGCGGGTGCTGGTCGAGGAGGCGGTGGATGTCACGCTGCCCTACGACCGCCGCCCGGCAGGCGCCCGGCACCCGCTGACCACGCTGTCGGAGCGTATCGAGGACGTCTTCGTGGCGATGGGCTACGAGGTTGCCGAGGGCCCCGAAGTCGAGGCCGAGTGGTTCAACTTCGACGCGCTCAACCTGGGCCCCGACCACCCGGCCCGCACCATGCAGGACACCTTCTTCGTACGGGGCCCGGACGGTGGCGAGGACTCCGGCGTCGTGTTGCGGACCCACACCTCACCGGTGCAGATCCGCTCGCTGCTGGAGCGCGAGCTGCCCGTGTACGTCATCTGCCCCGGCCGGGTCTACCGCACCGACGAGCTGGACGCCACGCACACCCCCGTCTTCGGCCAGGTCGAGCTGCTGGCCATCGACGAGGGGCTGACCATGGCCGACCTGAAGGGCACCCTCGACCACATGGTCTCGGCGCTGTTCGGCGAGGGCCTGGGCACCCGGCTGCGCCCGTCCTACTTCCCCTTCACCGAGCCGTCCGCCGAGATGGACATGGTCTGCTTCGTGTGCCGGGGCAAGTCCGTCGGTGACGTGGACAACCCCTGCCGTACGTGCAGCAGCGAGGGCTGGATCGAGCTCGGCGGCTGCGGCATGGTCAATCCGCGGGTGCTGACCGCCTGCGGCGTCGACCCGGAGAAGTACAGCGGGTTCGCCTTCGGGTTCGGCATCGAGCGGATGCTGATGTTCCGCCACAACGTCGAAGACATGCGAGACATGGTCGAGGGTGATGTGCGCTTCACCCGGCCGTTCGGGATGGAGATCTGATGCGGGCGCCGCTTTCGTGGCTCCGGGAGTACGTCGACCTGCCGGCCTCGGAGACTGGCCGGGATGTCGCGGCCAGGCTGATCGCTGCCGGTCTCGAGGTCGAGACGGTCGAGCAGACCGGTGCCGGGCTCAAGGGTCCGCTGGTGGTCGGCCAGGTCCTCGCCATCGAGGAGCTGAAGGACTTCAAGAAGCCCATCCGCTACTGCCAGGTGGATGTCGGCCGGGGCGCCGACGACCCGCAGAACATCGTCTGCGGTGCCACCAACTTCGCCGTCGGCGACAAGGTCGTCGTCGTGCTGCCGGGTGCCGTGCTGCCCGGCGGCTTCGAGATCAGCGCCCGTAAGACCTACGGGCACGTCTCGGAGGGCATGATCTGCTCCGAGCGCGAACTGGGCATGGGCGAGGACCACGACGGGATCATGGTGCTGCCGCCCGAGCACGAGGTCGGCACCGACGCGATCGAGCTGCTGGAGCTGGTCGACGAGGTGCTCGACATCGCGGTGACGCCCGACCGCGGCTACTGCCTGTCGATGCGGGGCCTCGCCCGCGAGGCGGCAACCGCCTACGGGATGCCGCTGCGCGACCCGGCGCTGCTGGACGTGCCCGCGCCCAACGCGCACGGCTACCCGGTGAAGGTCGCCGACCGGCTCGGCTGTGACCGGTTCACCGCTCGTACCGTCACCGGGCTGCGGCCCGAGGCACAGTCCCCGATCTGGCTCAAGCGCAGGCTGCAGAAGGCCGGGATGCGTCCCGTCTCGCTGCCCGTCGACATCACCAACTACGTGATGCTGGAGCTGGGCCAGCCGCTGCACGCCTACGACAGGTCCCGTATCGAGGGGGCCATCGGGGTGCGCCGTGCCGAGGACGGCGAGAAGCTGATCACGCTCGACGGGACCAAGCGCGTCCTGGCCCCCGATGACCTGGTCATCACCGACGATCGCGGGCCGATCGGCCTGGCCGGGGTGATGGGCGGCGCCAACACCGAGATCGCCGACGGCGGGACCGCCCCGGGCACCACCGATGTGGTGATCGAGGCCGCGCACTTCGACTCGGTCTCCGTCGCCCGCACCGCGCGCCGCCACAAGCTCTCCTCCGAGGCGTCGCGCCGCTTCGAGCGGGGTGTCGACCCTGCGGCGGCGGCAGCGGCAGCGCAGCGCACCGTCGATCTGCTGGTGCTGCTCGCCGGCGGCACAGCCGAGCCGGGCGTCACCGAGATCACCACGCCTTCCGGACCGCATACGGTACTGATCGACGCCGACCACCCCGACAAGGTCGCCGGCGTCGGCTACGGCCGGGAGACGGTCGTCCGCCGCCTCCAGCAGGTCGGCTGCGATGTCTACGGCCAGGATGAGCTGACCGTCACCGTGCCGTCCTGGCGGCCCGACCTGACCGACCCGAACGATCTGGCCGAGGAGGTCATCCGGCTGGAGGGCTACGAGAACCTGCCCTCCACCCTGCCGAGGCCGCTGCCGGGGCGTGGGCTGACCGAGCGGCAGCGGTTGCACCGCCGCGTCGGGCGCGCGCTGGCGGGCGCCGGCTATGTCGAGGCCCTGTCGTACCCGTTCGTCGGCGACGCCGTGTTCGACGCGCTGGGCCTGGACGCGGGCGACCCGCGCCGCCGCACCGTTCAGCTCGTCAACCCGCTCTCGGACGAGGAGCCGGGGCTGCGCACCACCCTGCTGCCCGGTCTGCTGGCCACGCTGCGCCGCAACGACGGGCGCGGCAGCCACGACCTGGCGCTGTTCGAGACCGGCCAGGTCTTCCTCCCCACCGGTAGCGAGACCACCCCCGAGCGGCTGCCCGTCACCCAGCGGCCCTCCGAGGAGCAGCTGTCCTCGCTGGACGCGGCGCTGCCCGAGCAGCCCCGGCACCTGGCGGTCGTTCTGGCGGGCGCCCGCGAGCGTGCCGGCTGGTGGGGCAAGGGCCGCCCCGCCGACTGGGCCGACGCCGTCGAGGCCGCCCGCACCGTGGCCGCCGAGACGGGCGTGGAACTGACCCTGGAGAGCGCGAGCTTCGCGCCCTGGCACCCGGGGCGATGCGCAGCGCTCCACGTCCAGCTGGACGGCGAGAAGGTGCTGGCCGGGCACGCCGGCGAGCTGCACCCGCGGGCCGTGAAGGCGCTGGGGCTGCCGGAGCGCACCTGCGCCATGGAGCTCGATCTCGACCTTGTCGAGCGTGCTGCCGCCGGACCGGTGCGGGGCCCGCACGTGTCCGCCTTCCCGGTGGCCACCCAGGACGTGGCTCTCGTGGTGGACGCGTCGGTGCCGGCCGCAGAGGTGGAGAGCGCACTGCGCGCGGGCGCCGGTGAGCTGCTGGAGTCGCTGCGGCTGTTCGACGTCTTCACCGGCGAGCAGCTTGGCGCGGGCCGCAAGTCGCTGGCCTACGCGCTGCGGTTCCGCGCTCCGGACCGGACGCTGAAGGCCGAGGAGGCGTCCGCAGTACGCGATGCGGCGGTCGCCGAGGCGGTCGAGCGGACAGGTGCGGTGTTGCGGGGCGCCTGAGCGAAGCTCGCCCCGGCGTTCGAGGGGACATCCGGCACTGGCGGATGTCCCCTCATCTTTTCGGGTGAGAAGCCCTGACGATCTTCTGACAGACGTGCGGCGGCGGTTACGGGTGACGGCGTGGCAGCAGCGAACTCATCCTCCAGTCCGGCGGACGCACCGCTCCGAAGCCTGATTCCTGCACGTATCGACCGGATGCCCTGGTCCGGCTTCCACACGAAGATGATCGCGGCGCTGGGCTGTGCGTGGATCCTGGACGGCCTGGAGATCACGGTCGCCAGCTCCGTCACCTCGGTCCTCACCCGCTCGGACACGCTGAGCCTGTCCTCCAGCGAGGCGGGACTGATCGCGACTGTCTACCTGGTCGGTCAGGTGACGGGTGCGCTCTTCTTCGGGCGCATGGCCGACCGCTTCGGGCGCCGCAGACTCTTCCTGCTCACCTTCGGTGTCTATCTGTTCGGCAGCGGGCTGACTGCGCTCACCTATGGGCAGGGGTTCGGCTGGGACGCCTATCTGTACCTGACCCGCTTCATCGCGGGAACCGGTATCGGCGGTGAGTACGCGGCGATCAACTCGGCGATCCAGGAGATGATGCCCGCCCGTTTCCGGGGCCGGGTCGACCTGCTGGTCAACGGCACCTACTGGGCAGGGGCCATGGTCGGCACCATCGCCGAGCTGATGATCCTCAGCACCTTCGACGACTCGGTCGCCTGGCGGATCGGCTTCCTGCTCGGCCCGGTGCTGGGCTTCTCGGTGCTGTTCGTCCGCCGTCATCTGCCGGAGAGCCCCCGCTGGCTGATCATGAACGGGAAGGAGGCCGAGGCCGAGGCGGCCATCGCCCGGATCGAGTCCGCCGTACGCAGGCACGGCAAGAAGCTGCCGCCGGTCGACGAGAAGGACGCCATCGAGATCAGCGAATCGGCACACAGCACCTACGTCACGCTGCTGCGGGTCCTCTTCAAGGAGTACCCCAAGCGGGCGGTGCTCGCCTCGACGCTGATGATCACGCAGTCGTTCCTGTACAACGCCATCTTCTTCACCTACACCCTGGTGCTGACGAAGTTCTACGGCGTCTCCGACAAGGATGCGCCGATGTATCTGCTGGCGTTCGCCGCGGGGAACCTGCTCGGCCCGATCGTCCTGGGGCCGCTCTTCGACATCGTGGGCCGCCGCTGGCTGATCGCGGGGACCTATTTGTTCTCCGGGTGCGCGCTGGCGGTCACCGCGACGCTGTTCGTCGCCGATGTGCTGACCGCGAACACCCAGACCTTCGCCTGGTGCGTCATCTTCTTCTTCGCCTCGGCCGGCGCCTCCTCCGGCTATCTGACCGCGGGCGAGATCTTTCCGCTGGAGGTACGGGGCAAGGCCATCGCGCTCTTCTTCGCCATCGGCCAGGCCGCCGGAGCCACCGGGCCGTACTTCTACGGCTGGCTCATCGGCGACGGGACCGAGCGCGGCAGGCTCTACGTGGGCTTCCTGATGGGCGCCGTCATCATGGTCGTCGGCGGGCTGGCCGAGACGTTCCTCGGGGTGGATGCCGAGCGCAAGTCGCTGGAGGCGGTGGCCAAGCCGCTCTCGGTGGTGCGGACCTCGGTGGGCGTGGCGCGGCGTAAGACGGTCAAGAAGCTCAAGAAGCCGGGGGACAAGCCCGGCGACAAGCCGGACCAGCCCGGTGACGAGCCACGCGCCGACACCCCCGCGGTCTGAGGGCGGGGGTGCCCGGGGAGGGGGATCTCCGGGTGGCGGGGCGGCGGCTCAGGAGTAGGCGTAGAAGCCCGCGCCCGCCTTCCGGCCCAGGCGGCCCGCGTCGACCATGCGCTGGAGGAGCGGGGGAGCGGCGTACAGCGGCTCCTTGAACTCCGCGTACATCGAATCGGCGACCGAGGCGACGGTGTCGAGGCCGATGAGGTCGGTGAGCTTGAGCGGGCCCATGGGGTGGGCGCAGCCCAGCTCCATTCCGTTGTCGATGTCCTCCCGGCTGGCGATGCCCGACTCGAACATCCGGATGGCGGAGAGCAGATACGGAATCAGCAGCGCGTTGACGACGAAACCGGAGCGGTCCTGGGCGCGAATGGTGTGCTTGCCCAGCACCTGGCCCACCACGGCCTCGGCCCTCTTGACGGTCTCCTCGCCGGTGGTCAGCGCCGGGATGAGCTCGACGAGCTGCTGCACCGGTGCCGGATTGAAGAAGTGGATGCCGATGACCTGGTCGGGGCGCGAGGTCGCGACGGCGAGCTTCACCAGCGGGATCGAGGAGGTGTTCGAGGCCAGGATGGCGTCGGCGCGGGTCACCACCTGGTCCAACACCTGGAAGATCTCCGTCTTGACCTGCTCGTTCTCGATCACGGCCTCGATGACCAGGTCGCGGTCGGCGAAGTCGCCCAGGTCGGTGGTGAAGGACAGTCGCTCCAGCGCCTCGTCGCACTCCTGCCGGCTGATCTTGCCGCGGTCCGCGGCCTTGCCGAGCGAGTTGACCAGCCGGGTGCGGCCGAGCTCCAGGGCCTCGCCGGTGGTCTCAGCGACCATCACCTCCAGGCCGGACCGCGCGCACACCTCCGCGATACCCGCACCCATCTGGCCACAGCCCACCACTCCGACGCGTTCTACGCCGGCTACAGACTCCGTCACCTCGTGCCTTTCGCCAAACTTCACGATCCGCAGCGGACCTGCCCCGGTGTATGAGGGCGCAGGGACCGCCGCCTTGCCGCCCGACGTTACCTGTGTGCGAACAGTGGATGGCGGGTGGGGGCGAAAGGTCACCTACGTGTGGAATGCGCAGCGTGTGGGAGGAATGCATGGCCTGCTCGGTCCGGCACAGGAGAAGAGCGCCGACACCGGGCGCTCTTCTCCTCGGGGCTCAGCTCTTCTCTTCGTGCTTTTCCCGGCGGCCCTGCACGACGGAGTCGGGGCCGGGGGAGACCACGGCCTCATGGCCGTCGTCGAAACGCACCCGGTACGGAGGCTCACCCTTGGTGCCCAGGACCTCGACGATCTCCGCCGTACGGTCGTGCTGCCCCACGGTCCTTCCGTGCACTAGCAGTTGGTCGCCTGTGTTCGCTCGCATGACACATGCCCTCCAGTTCCCGGTGGTCAGGCGCGGCTGCGCTGTACGACCACGATGCACACCAGCACGGCGAGCGCCGCCGCCGGTGCGGCGGGAGAAAGACGCTCACCGAGTAGGAGCACCGCCCACACCAGCGTAAGCAGCGGCTGCGCAAGTTGCACCTGGCTCGTACGGGCTACTCCGGCCAGCCCCATCGCGCGGTACCAGAACAGCATCCCGATGAACTGGGAGCCCAGCGCGCCCCACGCCAGCCCCGTAACGGAGTGCGCGGTCAGCGTGACGGGCTCGTGCGCCAGGGCGAGCGCTGCGCCGACGGCGGCGAGCGGCAGACAGCACACCAGCGCCCACCCGATGACCTCCAGCGCGGGCAGTTCCCGCGCCAGCCTGCCGCCCTCGGCGTACCCGGCGGCGCAGACCAGCAGCGCTCCGCACAGGAAGAGATCGCCGACGCTGGGGGCGCCGCCGCTCTGGTACAGCGCGAACGCGACCACCACGGCGGCCCCGGCCAGCGCCGCGACCCAGAAGAGCGGGGCGGGCCGGGAGCCGGTGCGTACCGACGAGTAGAGGGCCGTCGTCAGTGGGAGCAGCCCCACGACGACCGCGGCGTGCGAGGTGGTGGAGGTCTCCAGGGCGAGGGTGGTCAGCAGCGGAAACCCGATCACGACGCCGGACGCGGCGAGCGCGAGCCCGCCCCAGTGCCGCCGCGCCGGAAGCGGCACCCGCCGCACCATGAGCACTCCGCCCGCGACCAGCCCGGCGAACATGCCCCGCAGCGCCGTCGCCGACCAGGGGCCGAACCCCTCCAGCGACCAGCTGGTCGCGGGAAAGGTCAGCGAGAAGAGAACGACCCCGAGCGCGGCGAACACGACGCCGGTCCGGGCGGTCCGGTCCACAGGTGCGGGGGCGGAAGGGGCCGGGTGCGCTGCGGGTTGCGACGGACCGGGCAGGGAGGGGACGGCCAGGCCGGGGGCCGGTTCACCGGGTACGGTCCCGCCCCGCGGTTCCGCGGCCGGGGCCGGGGACGGGGCCGGGGACGGGGCCGAGGCCGGGGACGGAGCCGCTATCCGTGCAGTGCAAGTAGCGCTATCGTTGTCTCTCATGGCAGAGCGTAGCAGTGTTGCTGACCTGGCCGCTTCGTTGCGGGATGAGCTGGACCGCTACTCTCCCGGCGGGAAGCTCCCGTCCAGCAGGGTGCTGGTCGAGCGGTTCCGGGCCAGCCCGGTGACCGTCTCGCGCGCGCTGGCGGTGCTGGTCGCCGAGGGGCTGGTGGTCACCCGGCCCGGGATCGGTGCGTTCCGCGCCGAGGCGCGGCGCCCGTACGACGCGCTCCAGCAGCGGGGCGACACCTCGTGGCAGGAGGTGGCGCTGAGTGCGGACGCCTCCGCGGACCAGATGCCCCGCAGTGTCGATGCGAGCGGTGTGACGACCACGCTCGATGTGCCGCCGCCGGGCGTGCTGGAAATGAACGGCGGCTATCTGCCGCCCGGATTGCAGCCGGAGAAGGCTCTCGCCGCCGCGCTCGCCCGCGCAGGCCGGCGGCCCGGAGCCTGGCGACGGCCGCCCCTCGAAGGTGTGGACGAGCTGCGCGACTGGTTCGCGCGGGAGATCGGCGGGCCGTCCGGGACGGTCGCTGCCGAGGAGGTGCTGGTCACCGCGGGCGGGCAGGCGGCGATCACCACCGCGCTGCGCGCCCTCGCGCCCCCAGGAGCCGCCGTACTCGTGGAATCCCCCACCTATCCCGGCATGCTCGCCGCCGCCCGGGCCTCGGGTCTGCGCCCGGTTCCGGTGCCGGTGGAGCCCTGTGGCGTACGGCCGGATCTGCTGGCGGACGCCTTCCGGGCCAGCGGCGCCCGTGTCTTCGTCTGCCAGCCGCTGTTCCAGAACCCGACCGGTGCCGTGCTCGGAGCCGACCGGCGCCGCGAGGTGCTGCGGGTGGCGCGCGAAGCAGGCGCCTTCGTCGTCGAGGACGACTTCGCCCGGCAACTCGCGCACGAGGACGCCGGACCCCTCCCGCCCGCGCTGCGCGCCGAGGACCCCGACGGGGTGGTCGTGCACATCCGCTCGCTGACCAAGATCACATCGCCGAGCCTGCGGGTGGGTGCGCTGGCCGCGCGCGGGCCGGTGCTGGAGCGGCTGCGTGCCATCCAGATCGTCGACAGCTTCTTCGTTCCGCGGCCGCTCCAGGAGGCGGCGCTGGAACTGGTCGGCGCCCCCGCCTGGTCCCGCCATCTGCGTACCGTCGCCGCCGAGTTGCGTACCCGGCGCGAGCTCATGGTCACCGCGCTCGCCGGCGAGGTGCCCGTGCTGGGCCTCGACCACGTCCCGCGCGGCGGCTACCACCTGTGGCTGCGGCTCCCCGACGGGGCCGACGAGGGTGTGCTGACCGCTGCCGCGCTGCGTGCCGGTGTCGCCGTCGCCCCCGGCCGCCCCTACTTCGCCGCCGAATCCGCGGCCCCTCATCTGCGGATCACCTTCGCTCCGGCGGCGGCCGAGGGCGACATCGTGGAGGGCGTACGCCGCCTCCGTACGGCCTGCGCGGAGGTACTGCCGGGGTAGGGGGACGGGAGTTGACCCGGTGTCAGAAGCGCGTTCCGGCCCAACTCCCGGAAAACTGCGGTGTGTCGAGACTCTCGAACACCCAGCCGTACCGCTCTACCCTCACCGCATGCACGTGCGTATGACGCTGCTCGCCGCGGGCCGCAGCTCCTCGTTGGCGGTCGTCCGCTTCGGCGAGGACCGGTCGCTGGACGCCACCGGGTGGGAGGAGGCCGTCCGGCGGGCCCCCGACTTCTCCTACCTGGCGGCTGCCGAGCTGCGCTACTGCTCGCCGTCGGCCCGCTGCCGCGAGACAGGCGCCGTGCTCGGGCTCACCCCGCTCGCCCAGCCGGCCCTGCTCGACTGGAACATGGGCCGCTGGCGCGGCGCCACCCTCGGCGAGGTGGCGGCGCGCGAACCGGACGCCGTCCAGCAGTGGCTCACCGACCCGTGCTCGGCCCCGCACGGGGGCGAGTCCCTGCTGGCCTTCATCCGCCGGATCGGCGGCTGGCTGGACACCCGGCCGGTGGGCGCCGGCGAGTGGGCGGTGGCCGTCACCGAGCCCTCCGTATTACGAGCAGCGCTCTGCTACGCCCTCAAAGCCCCACCGCACGCCTACTGGCAGCTGGAGACCCACCCCCTCGCCACCGTCACACTCACCGGGAAGGCGGGCGACTGGCATCTGGACCTGTCGTGATCCGGCCCAACCCCCGGTACTGATCGCCGACTTCAGCCCTCGCACGCCGCTCTGTGGAGGGCGTGGAGCAGCCAGAAGCGGTCTGCCTCGGGGCTTCGGCGGTCGTCGGTCATGGCGCGGGAGAGGTGGAACATCGGTGGGGGCCCGGCGACCGGAGCGCCGTCCTCGCGGGCGAGCAGATCGCCGAGCGTCTGCCATACCGCCGCCCGGCGCGCTGCCGGACCGCCGTATCCCGCACCGCGGCCGGCCGCGCCCTCGCCGGCCGCAGCCCGGGCCGCGAGATCGGCCCGCAGTCCGCTGCGGCCCTCGGGTGGACCGCAGCCGTCCAGGACGGCCAGCGCGAGCGTGCACAGCGCGTCGTCGGCCAGGCCGTGGTGCCGGGCGGCCAGCTCCACGCCGTAGCGCTCCATCTCCGGTACGGCGCCCGGCCCGAGGTCGGCGGAGAAGGACCGGAAGGGTTCCTCGGCCAGCAGTGGTGAGTCCTCCAGGCCCTGCGGCAGCACGGCGGAGGGCACTTCCACGATCTCCGCGTACAACTGCGGGGCGGATGCCCATTCCTCGTCCAGCCGGGCGCCCGTGGCACGCGCGACGGCGGACGCTCCGGCGGCATGCCAGTCGCTGCCCGTACCGAAGGAGAGCCCGTCCAGATACGCGTCCCACGCTTCGGGAGCCGCGCCATGGCGGTCCTCCGGGAACAGCATCTCGAAGGCGGAGAGCACCAGTCCGTCCTCGGCGAGGGCGAGCTTGGAGAGCGCGTCGTCGTTCCAGTAGGCGCTCGCCGCCCGGCCGCCGAGGCGGGAGAGGGGGCGCAGCACCTCCTCGCGCGAGCCCTGGAAGCCGTTGTACTCGACGACCACCACGGCGGGCCCGGCCTGGGCGACCGCGATCGGGGACGTTTCGCGGTCGGTGCCATCGAACAGTTCTTCCAGGAGATCCTCTCCCAGCACCCGCTGCACGGCCCGTTCCGGGTCGCCGCCGAACAGCCGGATCACCTCGGCGACATCAGCACCATGTACGGCGGTGATGCACGCCGCCTCGTCCAACGCCAGCTCGCTCAGCAGCGCGCCGAACTCCTTCTGGGCGCCCTCGCTCTTTTCCACGCTCTCAGCCATGGAGACGAGTATGGGCGGGGGAACTGACAGTGGCTGCTCGGCGGTTGCTGATGGGCGGTTCGATCAGCAGTTGCGCTCAGCGGTTGCGCTCAGCGGTTGACGAAGGCCAGGGAGCCGTCGTCGTAGCGGGCCCCGGCGATCCGGTCGCGGGGTGCCGCCGCCTCGATGTCGGCCAGTTCCGCGGCGGTGAGGGAGACCGAGAGCGCGGCCACGTTCTCCTCCAGGTACTTCTGCCGCCGGGTGCCGGGGATCGGCACCACGTTGTCACCGCGGTGCTGCACCCACGCCAGGGCGAGCTGCCCCGCCGTGACCCCGCGCTGCTCGGCGAGCTGGTTCAGCCGCTCGACGATCGCCAGGTTCCGGTCGAAGTTGTCCCCGGCGAAGCGCGGCATGCTGCGCCGGGCGTCGCCCTCCTCCATGGCGTCGACCGACGTGTAACGGCCCGTCAGGAAGCCGCGGCCCAGCGGCGAGAACGGCACCACCCCGATGCCCAGTTCGCGGCAGAGCGGGGCGATCTCGTCCTCCAGGTCACGCGTCCACAGCGACCACTCGCTCTGCAACGCGCTGATCGGGTGCACCGCGTGGGCCCGCCGGATGGTCTCCGCGCCCGCCTCGGACAGCCCCAGGTGGCGGACCTTGCCCTCGGTCACCAGCTCGGCCATCGCCCCCACGGTCTCCTCGATCGGCACCTCGGGGTCGACGCGGTGCTGGTAGTAGAGGTCGATGTGGTCGGTGCCCAGCCGCCGCAGCGACGCCTCGCACGCCTGGCGTACGTATGCGGCGTCGCCCCGGATGACGGTGGGCTCGCCCAGCTTGTTGGCGAAGCCGAACTTCGTCGCCAGCACCACCTTGTCGCGGCGGTCGGCGAGGGCCCGGCCGAGCAGCTCCTCGTTGGCGCCCGCACCGTAGAAGTCGGAGGTGTCCAGAAGGTTCACGCCCAGATCGAGAGCCCGGTGGATGGTGGCGACGGAGGTCTCGTCGTCGGAGGAGCCGTAGCCGTGGCTCATCCCCATGCAGCCGAGGCCCTGCGCGGAGACGGCGAGATCTCCCAGATGACGGGTGGGAAGGGCGGTCATGGTGGTACCTCCAGTGCCGGGGCGCCGGGGTTCGGGGCCCTGGCGCAGGTCGGTGCGATCTGTCGTCGACGCTAGGTGCTGGAGTGCGCTCCAACGCAAACCCGCCGCCGCACCTCGTACGCTCGAGCCGCCCCCCGTACGCTCAAGTCGCCCCGTACGCTCAGTCCGCCTCCCGGTGCCACACCAGCGCGGCCGAGATCGGGTGGTGACGGTACTTCTCCCACTTCGGCTTGCGCTCCAGCCAGCGCTCGTCGATGACGCCCTCCCGCATCTCGGCGAGCCGCCATCCGGCGCCCAGCCCCGCTGTCACATGGTCGCTGAGCAGGTGGACGTGGGTGCTGATGGCTACGTGC
This sequence comes from Streptomyces sp. 8N114, assembly GCF_052245835.1. Taxonomy (NCBI): domain Bacteria; kingdom Bacillati; phylum Actinomycetota; class Actinomycetes; order Kitasatosporales; family Streptomycetaceae; genus Streptomyces; species Streptomyces sp. 8N114. The sequence goes on from NZ_JBQQBT010000004.1 coordinate 231,508, forward strand.
TCGCCGGAGGCGTCGGTGAAGTGGGTCGGCATGCCGGAGGCCATGATGAAGTGTGGGTGGAAGGCGACGACGACGCAGTGGGCGCCCGGCGCCGCCAGTCGCCATGCCTCCTGGTAGAACGGCCGCAGATCGGGCAGATGCTCGTCCATGAGCGAGGAGATCACCAGGTCGTAGGCGCCCGACTCCAGCCCGGTGGCGCGTACGTCGCCCTCCCGGAGCCGGTCGTGGACGCCCTTGGCGCGGGCCAGCCGCAGCATTTCGGGAGTGAGGTCCACCCCGTCGAGCGTGCCGGTCACGCCCTGCCGCCGCAGCCAACTGCCGGTCCGCCCGGTGCCGCACCCCAGGTCGGCCGCGCGCCGCACCCCGCGCCACTCGGGCACGGTCAGCTCGTCCAGCAGTGCGAGGTCCATCACGTCCTCGACGGTGTCCTCGTAGGTGCTGACCCACTGGCCGTACCCGGTGGCCACGTCCACGGTGCGGTAGCCACGCGTGTCGAAGTCGGAGAAATCCAGCATGCGGGCGAGTATCACGGCCCTGCGAGGGCATGGCGACAGGTTTTCCCTTGTCGGCCGGCCGTGGCCCGGCCCGGCTCAGGCCCCCGGTTGCGAGGCGCTGAACTCCACGTACTCGATGGTCGAGCCGCCCTGGTGCCGGACGGTCAGGTTCCGGCCGGTGGGCACCATGTTGGGGCCGTCGAGGATCTTGCCGCTGTGCTGCTCGGTGATCTGCAGGGCCTCGTCGAGGGAGTCGACCAGCACGGTGGCGTGGGTGCCGCGGTAGGGGGCAAGCGCCTCCGTCGTACCGGCCAGCAGGAGAAATCCGCCGATGGTCGCGAGTTCGAGACCCCGGTAGCTGAAGCGCTGCCTGGGCTGTTCGCCGGTGAGGTCGACAAAGGTCGGTAGCGCGGTGTCCAGGTCGTCGACGTAGACGCGGGCGAGGGTGGTGCGGGCTGCGGGCATGACTGTCTCCTTGATCATTTCGATTTTCCCGAAACGTTGAACTGAGCGGCATACTACGGGTCGGACCTGGCGATGAGGAGGAGGGGAGGGGTGGTGACGCAGCCCTCACGCGAAGAGGCGGCGGATCTGGAGATGTCCGTGGTGCTCCACGCCTTGGGCGATCCGGTGCGGCTGGCTCTCGTACGCGACATGGCGGAGAGCGGCGAGAGCCCGTGCAGCCCCGAGTGGCTCCAGGTGCCGCGCTCGACGCTCTCCAACCACTGGCGGATCCTTCGGGAAGCGGGCCTCACCCGTACCCGCCGGATGGGGAAGGCCCGCCTGATGTCGTTGCGCCGCGACGCTCTCGACGCCCGCTTTCCGGGGCTCCTGGACGCGGTACTGGCCGACGGGCGACGCTGAGGCACGCGCAGGGAGGGCCACGCTCAACACCGCGGCATCAGCGACGCGGCTCCGTACGCGCCAGAGCCTCGCGCGCTGCAAGGTACCCCGCGACTTTGAACGCCCGCTCATGGGAGCCGAACCGGTGGGCGCGGGCCTGCCGCAGCACCGCCCGGGTTGCCGGAACGACGCCGTGCTCGGGCAGGCTCAGCTGCTCCTCGATCCCCGCGGCTGCCGCCGCGAAGAACCGCGGCAGATCCGCGGCGGGTTCGTACTCCACCGTCAGCCCTTCGGCCGTTTCGAAGACGAAGCCCTCGGCCGGTGAGGGTTCGAAGTCCACGGTGATCTCCGCGAAGTGCGGGGCGCAGTTCTGCTTCTGGTGCAGCACGTGCACGCCGCGTATCGGATACGGCGGGAACCGGGGCGGCACTGACGTCATGCCGAAACGCTACCGTCGGCCGGTGGCCGTACGCGGGGCAGCAGCGTCGCCGGCACTACTGCGCACGCGGTGAGGGGCAGCGGCCCATCAGACGGAGTTGGTCGCGCGCCTCAAGGCTCTCGGTGCGACGCCCGCCCACGTGGGCCAGGGCGAGGTGCCGTGGACGTGTCCGGCCGACCCGGAGGGTCACGAGTTCTGCGTCCTCGCCCTGTCCTGACGCGGAGCCGCTTGCGTGCCGGGGCGAGATCACCTCGCTCGCCGACCACAACACTCAGCTCACCAACCGAAGCGCTACGTCACAACGGTCTCGGACGGTTGATCACATGATTCTTTGCATAAAACTGCTGCCCAGCGTATAGTCATGCTCCTGAGGAGGAGGTTTCATGGCAGTGCGCACTGCAGTGGCGGGAGCGAGCGGTTACGCGGGGGGTGAGGTGCTGCGCCTGCTCGCCGGGCATCCGCAGGTCGAGGTCGGGGCGCTGACCGGGAACAGCAACGCCGGGCAGCGCTTCGGGGCGCTCCAGCCGCATCTGGTGCCGTACGCGGACCGGGTGCTGGAGGAGACCACGGCGGAGGTCCTGCGTGGTCACGACGTGGTCTTCCTCGCCCTTCCGCACGGGCAGTCGGCGGCCGTCGCCGAGCAGCTGGGCGACGCAGTGCTGGTCGTGGACTGCGGCGCCGACTTCCGGCTGACCGACGCGGCCGACTGGGAGCGGTTCTACGGCACCCCGCACGCCGGCACCTGGCCCTACGGACTCCCCGAGCTGCCCGGCGCCCGCGAGGCGCTGCGCGGGACGAAGCGGATCGCGGTGCCCGGCTGCTTCCCCACGGCCGTCTCCCTCGCGCTGGTGCCCGCCTACGCGCACGGCCTCGCCGAGCCCGACGCCGTGATCGTCGCCGCGACCGGCACCTCCGGCGCCGGCAAGGCCCTCAAGCCGCACCTGCTGGGCAGCGAGGTCATGGGCTCGATGAGCCCGTACGGGGTCGGTGGTACGCACCGGCACACCCCCGAGATGATCCAGAATCTCTCGGCCGCCGCAGGACAGCGCGTCAGCGTCTCCTTCACCCCGACCCTCGCCCCCATGTCCCGCGGCATCCTCGCCACGTGCAGCGCCAAGGCCACCCCCGGCACCACCGCCGAGCAGCTGCGGGCCGCCTATGAGAAGGCGTACCAGGACGAGCCGTTCGTCACCCTGCTCCCGGAGGGCCGGTGGCCCGCGACGGCCGCCGTGCAGGGCTCCAACTCCGTGCACCTCCAGGTCGCGTACGACCCGGAAGCGGACCGGATCATCGTCGTCAGCGCCGTCGACAACCTCACCAAGGGCACCGCGGGCGGTGCCGTGCAGAGCATGAACATCGCCCTCGGCCTGGACGAGGGACTGGGACTTTCCACGATCGGAGTCGCACCATGAGCGTCACAGCGGCCGGCGGGTTCACGGCGGCGGGCATCGCAGCCGGACTCAAGGAGAGCGGGGCCCCCGACCTCGCACTCGTCGTCAACAACGGGCCGCGTGTCGAGGCGGCCGGGGTCTTCACCGCCAACCGCGTCAAGGCGGCGCCGGTGCTCTGGTCCGAGCAGGTCCTCAAGGGCGGCCGGGTCTCGGCGGTGGTGCTCAACTCCGGCGGCGCCAACGCCTGTACGGGCGCTCCCGGCTTCCAGGACACCCACGCGACCGCGGAGAAGGCGGCCGAGGCGCTGACGGCAGCCACCGGCACCGAACACAGCGCGGCGGAGGTCGCGGTCGCCTCCACGGGGCTGATCGGGCTGCGGCTGCCGATGGACAAGCTGCTGCCCGGCGTCGAGACGGCAGCCGCCGCGCTGTCCGAGCACGGCGGCGAGAAGGCAGCCCTCGCCATCAAGACGACCGACACCGTGCACAAGACGGCCGTCGTCACCAGCCCCGCGGGCTGGACCGTCGGCGGTATGGCCAAGGGCGCGGGCATGCTCGCCCCGGGCCTGGCCACCATGCTCGTCGTCCTGACCACCGACGCCGACCTGGCCGCTGACGAGCTGGACGGCGCGCTGCGCGCCGCCACCCGCACCACCTTCGACCGCATCGACTCGGACGGCGCCATGTCCACCAACGACACGGTGCTGCTGCTCGCCTCCGGCGCGAGTGGAGTGCGCCCGGAGCAGGCCGAGTTCGCCGAGGCGGTCCACGCGGTCTGCGCCGACCTGGGACAGCAGCTCATCCGGGACGCGGAGGGCGCTTCCAAGGACATCCGGATCGAGGTGGTGGGCGCGGCCAGCGAGGACGAGGCCGTCACGGTGGGCCGCACCATCGCCCGCAACAACCTCCTCAAGTGCGCCATCCACGGCGAGGACCCCAACTGGGGCCGGGTGCTGGCCGCCATCGGCACCACGGACGCGACGTTCGACCCCGACCAGCTGGACGTGGCCATCAACGGCGTAGAGGTCTGCCGCGGCGGCTCCGTCGGCGAGGACCGCGACAAGGTCGACATGCGGTTCCGCGAGGTCCGCATCACCGCCGACCTCAACGCCGGCTCCGCGTCCGCCGTCATCTGGTCCAACGACCTGACGGCCGACTACGTCCACGAGAACAGCGCGTACTCCTCATGAGCATTCGACAGCCGAGCAGCGCCCGCAAACACACCGCACTGCCCAAGGCGCAGATCCTCATCGAGGCGCTGCCCTGGCTGACCCGGCATCACGGCAAGACCGTCGTCATCAAGTTCGGCGGGAACGCGATGGTGGACGAGGAGCTGAAGGCGGCCTTCGCCCAGGACGTGGTCTTTCTGCGGCACGCCGGGCTGCGCCCCGTCGTGGTGCACGGCGGCGGCCCGCAGATCAGCAAGCAGCTGGACCGGCTGGGCCTGGAGTCCGAGTTCCGCGCCGGACTGCGGGTGACCACGCCCGAGACGATGGACGTCGTACGGATGGTGCTGGCGGGCCAGGTGCAGCGTGAGCTGGTCAATCTCCTCAACCAGCACGGTCCGCTCGCCGTCGGCATGACCGGCGAGGACGCCCACATCATGGCGGCCACCAAGCACTTGGCCGAGGTGGACGGGGAGGCCGTCGACCTAGGCCGGGTGGGCCGGATCAGCTCCGTCGAGACCGGTGCGATAGAGGCGCTGCTGGACGACGGCCGGATCCCGGTCATCTCCTCCATCGCCCGCAGCGCCGACGACGATCATGTTTACAACGTCAACGCCGACACCGCAGCCGCAGCCCTCGCCGCCTCGCTGGGTGCCGAGACGCTGATGGTCCTCACCGACGTGGAGGGCCTGTACGCGGACTGGCCGAACAGCGACGACGTGATCAGCGAACTGACCGCCGCGGAGCTGGAGAAGCTGCTGCCCGAGCTGGCGAGCGGGATGGTCCCCAAGATGGAGGGCTGCCTGCACGCCGTACGCAACGGGGTGCACACGGCCCGCGTACTGGACGGGCGGGTGCCGCACTCCATCCTGCTGGAGATCTTCACGGACGAGGGCATCGGCACGATGGTCGTCCCCGACGCCGCCCCCGAGCCACGCGAAACACGCCGGAACACATCGCACAACGCGGAGGGCCACGCATGACCGTCACGCACGACAACTCCGCCCTCACCGGACGGTGGCAGGGCGTGCTGATGAACAACTACGGCACCCCGCGCATCCCCCTCACCCACGGCGAGGGCAGCCTGCTGTGGGACGCGGAGGGCAAGCAGTACACCGACTTCGTCGGCGGTATCGCCGTCAACGCGCTGGGCACCGCGCACCCGGCCGTGGTGCGCGCCGTCTCCGACCAGATCGCCACCCTCGGCCATGTCTCCAACCTCTTCATCGCCGAGCCGCCCGTCGCGCTCGCCGAGAAGCTGCTGGAGGTGGCGGGCCGCCCCGGGAAGGTGTACTTCGCCAACTCCGGTGCGGAGGCCGTCGAAGCCGTCTTCAAGATCGGGCGGCGCACCGGGCGTACCCACATGGTCGCCACCCAGGGCGGTTTCCACGGCCGCACCATGGGCGCCCTCGCGCTGACCGGTCAGCCGGCCAAGCAGGAGCCGTTCCACCCGCTGCCGGGCGACGTCACGCACGTCCCGTACGGCGACGCCGAGGCGCTGCGCGCGGCGGTCACCGAGGAGACCGCGCTGGTGATCGTCGAACCGATCCAGGGCGAGAACGGCGTCGTCGTACCGCCCGAGGGCTATCTTGCCGCGGCCCGCGAGATCACCGCCGCCACCGGAACGCTGCTGGTGCTGGACGAGATCCAGACCGGCGTCGGCCGTACGGGGCACTGGTTCGAGTGCCAGGCCCAGGGCGTCGAGCCCGATGTCATCACGCTCGCCAAGGGGCTGGGCGGCGGGCTGCCGTTGGGCGCCACGCTCGCGTTCGGCGCCGCGGCCGAGCTGCTGGAGCCGGGCCAGCACGGCTCCACCTTCGGCGGCAACCCGGTCGCCTGCGCCGCAGGTCTCGCGGTGCTGGAGACCATCGCGGCCGACGGGCTGCTCGACCACGTCAAGCGCGTCGGCGCCCGGCTGCGCGAGGGTATCCAGTCCCTCGGCCACCCGCTCGTCGCGCAGGTCCGTGGTGCGGGGCTGCTGCTGGGTATCGTGCTCTGCGAGCCGGTCGCGCCGCGCGCGCAGCAGGCGGCGCAGGACGCGGGATTCCTGGTGAACGCGGTCGCCCCGGACGTCGTCCGGCTCGCTCCGCCGCTGATCGTCGGCGAGGCCGAGGTGGACGCGCTCGTCGGGGCGCTGCCTGCCGTCCTCGACGCGGCAGCGGCCGACGCGGTGGCCGATGCCGCAGCCGGCAGACAGCGATGATCGCAAGCAGATGACCAGAGGGGTACGCGCACGATGACCGAGGAGCAGCACGGGGGACAGGCCGTCCCGCAGACGCGGACGGCCCGCCATCGCCGTATCGTCGACATTCTGGGCAGGCAGCCGGTCCGCTCGCAGAGCCAGCTGGCCAAGCTTCTGGCCGACGACGGGCTCACGGTCACCCAGGCCACCCTCTCCCGGGACCTCGACGAGCTGGGCGCCGTCAAGATCCGCAACACCGGGGGGGAGCTGATCTACGCGGTCCCCGCGGAGGGGGGCGACCCCACCCCGCGGGCTCCGCTGGGCGAGTCCGCCACCGAGGCGCGGATGGCGCGGCTCGCCGGTGAACTCCTCATCTCCGCCGAGGCGTCCGCCAATCTCGTCGTGCTGCGGACCCCTCCGGGGGCGGCGCAGTTTCTGGCCTCGGCCATCGATCAGGCGGGGGTGCACGAGATCATCGGCACCATTGCGGGGGACGACACGCTGCTGCTGATCAGCCGTGCGCCGGACGGTGGGCAGGCCCTCGCCGATCATCTGCTGGCGTTGGCGCAGAAGGAACGGTGAGGGCTTCGCCTTTGTCGCGGGGCGGCAACTCACCGTGGGGGCTTCGCGGTTGGCCGGGTGCGGGTGCTTTGTGGCTTGGCGCGCACGCCTCGAAGCAAGCGAAGCGCCCGCGAGAGGCGCAGAAGGGGCTGTCCGCGCCCCTTCGGGGCGCGCCATTCCGCGTGCGCCTTCCGGCGATTACTCTCACGGGAGCCAGTAGCGCACCACCCCCCACCCAGGTTGCACGCTGGCACAAGCGCCCCCCCGCAGCCGGGTGACGACTTGACCGCTGCCTCCAGGAGGATCACGGTGAAAGTTCGCAAGCGCTCGGCGGTTCTCGGCACGCTCGTGCTCGCCGCCTCACTCGCGTTATCCACGGCGTCCGCCGAGGAGAAGACCGCACCACGACAGGCAGACGTCGCCCTCACGAAGGTCGCCGAGGCCAAGAACCCCACCGCCGGAACGGCGGGTCCCGACGGCACGGTGTGGATCGCCGAACGGCCCGGCACCGTACGGGTCCTGGACGAGAAGGGGCTCGGCGACCCCGTCGTCGACATCACGGACGAGACCACCGTCGACGGTGAACGCGGCCTTCTGGGCCTCACTTTCGACCCCGGCCATGAGCATCTGTACATCTCGTTCACCGATCTGAAGGGCAACAGCCGCCTCGACGAGTTCGCCGTCGAGAACGGCGAGGTCCAGCAGGACAGCCGCCGCACGGTCCTCACCCAGGAGCAGCCGTACGCGAACCACAACGGCGGCGACATCGCCTTCGGCCCGGACGGCATGCTCTACGTCGCCTTCGGCGACGGCGGCAGCGCCAACGACCCGCAGGACAACGGCCAGAATCTCGACACGTTCCTCGGCAAGATCCTGCGCATCGACCCCGCCAAGGGCGACCCGTACGCAGTCCCCGAGGACAACCCGTTCGTCGGCAAGCCGGGCGTGCGGCCCGAGATCTGGGCGTACGGGCTGCGCAACCCGTGGCGGTTCTCCTTCGACTCCGCGAACGGAGACCTGCTGATCGGTGATGTCGGCCAGAACCGCCGCGAGGAGATCGACTGGGCGCCAGGCAGCAGCAAGGGCGGCGAGAACTACGGCTGGGCCAGGATGGAGGGCACGCTTCCGGTCGCGGGCGAGGAACCCGCGAACCACGTGCCGCCGGTCTTCGAGTACGACCGCGGCTCCTCGCGCTGTTCGGTCACCGGCGGCTACGTCTACCGCGGCAAGGCCATCCCGCAGCTGCAGGGCAGATACCTCTTCAGCGACTACTGCGAAGGCGACATCCGGGCGCTGGAGATGAAGGACGGCAAGGTGACCGGCGAGACCAACCTCGGCGTCAACGGAGGTGAGGTCGTCTCGTTCGCCGAGGGCGGCGACAAGGAGATCTACGCACTGGCGCTGGGCGGCGACGTCTACCGGATCGACCCGGCGGCGTAACCCCGCGGAGCCCTAGGGGTTCTGGGCCTCACCGGCGTCCTTCTGGGCGGCGGTGGGGCCGCGGTCGCGGTAGGTCATCCACGCGGCGACCACTGCCCCCGAGACGTTGTGCCACACCGAGAAGACGGCGGCGGGCAGCGCGGCGAGAGGGCTGAAGTGCGCGGTTGCGAGGGAGGCCGCCAGGCCGGAGTTCTGCATACCGACCTCGAACGCCATGGCGCGGCTCGCCGGCTTGCCCAGCCTGGCCAGGCGCCCCGCACCGTAGCCCAGCGCGAGCCCGAGGCCGTTGTGCAGCACGACCGCCAACAGCACCAGCGCGGCGGCCGACTTGATGGCGTCCGCGCTCCCGGCGACCACCACGGCCACGATCACCGCGATGGTGAGCGCCGAGAGCCACGGCAGCACGGGCAGCGCCCGTGTCACAAGCCGCGCCGCCACCAGGCGTATCACCAGCCCGGCGAACACCGGCAGCAGCACCGTCTTGAGGATGTCCGTCACCATCGACCCCGCGTCCACGGGCAGGTACTCGCCCGCGAGCAGCAGCGTCAGCGGGGGAGTGACCAGCGGGGCGACGACCGTCGACACGGTGGCTACGGAGACCGAGAGCGCCACATCGCCCCGCGCCAGATACGTCACCACGTTGGACGCGGTACCGCTCGGCGCGCAGCCGACGAGGATGACCCCGGCAGCCAACTCCGGTGACAGGTCGAGCGCGTGCGCGACCAGCCAGCCCAGCCCCGGCATGATCACGTAGTGCGCCACCAGCCCCAGCGCCACCGCCCACGGCCGCTTCGCGACGCCCTTGAAGTCCTCCGGGGTCATCGTGACGCCCATACAGAACATCACCACGCCCAGCAGATAGGGCACCGCTTCACCGCCGCCCTCGAAGGTGCCCGGGGTGAGCAGGCCGATCACTCCGGCGAGGAGGACGAGGACGGGGAAGAGGGTCACCGCGCGGCGGGCCCCGCGCTGTTCGGCTGTGGCACCCGGGGATTCCGCGGAATCGGGCGCGCCCGGCGAGGTGTTCTGGTGTTCGGTTCGCACCCGGAGAGAAAACGCCCTGGTGGGGCTGGTTGGCAAGGCTGTCTCGCGATGTGACCCGCCGGTGGTCCCCAGGGACCCCTGAGCCGCTGGGGCTTGCCCCGCGGATCTTGGTCCGCCCCTCTGTTGTTCCGGTAAGCCGGTAACGGGGTGCCCCAGCCCGTCGCTTGCGGGCTGCGGGTGGGCCGGGGCTTGGCGCGCACGCCTCGAAGCAAGCGAAGCGCCCGCGAGAGGCACAGAAGACCAGTCCCGCGCCCCTGACGGGGCGCTCTCCCCTACTGCGCTTGCCCACCCATGCCGGGCACGCAAGATCCGACGGTCCCGGGGCCTACCGGGGTCCGGGTGCTCGCACGGTGAGGATGCCCAGCGTGGACCGGGCGGGCAGCAGCCCGGATTCGATCACGGCGGTGAACGCCGGGCGGTTGAGCTCCGCCAGCCGGGCGCAGCCGTCCTCGCCGAGGGCCTGGTACGGCGCCGCGGCGAGCTCGTCCGTCACCCGCTCCACCTCGTCCCGCACCTCACGGCCCCGCTCGGTGGCGGAGCCCTCGGCGTCGACCAGGCCGCGCTCCATGAGCCGGTCGCGGGCCGCCGCCCACTCCTGCTCGCTCCACCCGCGCGAGGCGAAGTTCTCCACCGGAGCCGCGCCGATCCCCGCGAAGGACACCAGCGCCTCGCAGCCGTCCAGTCCGGCGGCCTGCAACGCCACCAGATGGCCGTCGCCGCGGTGTTCGCGGAGCACGTTCGCCGCCTGCCACAGCATCAGATGCGGCTCTTCCGGCCAGTCCAGCGCGGCGTTGGCGGCAGCCAGTGGGCGCCCGGCGAGATCGGCGGCCTCCGCGGCGGTGCGGGCCAGCTCGGCCGCCTCGGCGAGGCCGGGGTCCGCGATCCGGTCACCGAGCATGGCGCGCAGCGTCGCGTCCACGCCCCGCGTACGCGCCTCCAGCACCGCCCCGGGCGAGGCGGTCCGCCAGATGCCGGGCACGTGCTCGGCGACCGCGTGCGGGCTGAAGCTGTAGAACGTCGCCGTCACCAGCTGGGCCGTCGCTGCTCCGAGTGGAGCCGCCCGCAGGGCGAAATAGGAGGGCCAGCGCGCGGTGGTGTCGTAACCGAGGGCACTGGTCTGTGCGGCGACCTCGGGGGAGAAGTAGACGGACGCGTAGACGGGTTCGAGCTGGTGCCACGTCTGCCGCGCGAGACTCGGATAGTCAGCCATGGCCGTAAGCTATCCGGCAATGTGAACGCCGTCAACATGCGGAGGGTGGGCCTTGGTCGCACGCTGACGTCATGGCTGCCAAGAAGAAACCGAAGATCCGGGTGCGCCGCGTCTACGAAGAACCCGAGCCCGCAACGGACGGCGCCCGCGTCCTCGTGGACCGCGTCTGGCCGCGCGGTCTGGCCAAGGAGGAAGCCGCGCTGGACGCCTGGCGCAAGGAGGTCGCCCCCAGTACGGAGCTGCGCAAGTGGTACGGGCACGATCCGGACCGCTTCGACGAGTTCGCCGAGCGCTACCGCGCCGAGCTGGCCACGGATGAGGGCGAGCAGGCGATCGGCGACCTGCTGGAAACCGCCTCCGGCGCCGGGACGCTCACCCTGCTGACCGCCGTCAAGGACCCGTCGATCGGCCACACGAGAGTGCTGGCCGAGGAACTGAAGAGCCGCGCCTAGCGCTTGCGTACCCGGCATCGAGGGCTGCGCCTGCCCACCCTGGGCCGCCCGGGCGAAGCCGCACGGCGAGTCTCCGCAGCGACAGCGACGGCAACAGGGGCGCAGGTCAGAGGCGCCCGTTGACGAACCATGCAGAGGAGTGCATACTTATGCCGATCAGCGTATGAAACCGTAAGGAGGAGAAGCCGTGGCGGAGCGCGTCGTACTCGCCTACTCGGGCGGTCTGGACACCTCGGTCTGCATCGGCTGGATCGCCGAGGAGACCGGTGCGGAGGTCGTCGCCGTAGCCGTCGACGTCGGCCAGGGTGGCGAGGACCTGGACGTCATCCGCAAGCGTGCGCTGGCCTGTGGTGCCGTCGAGGCCGAGGTCGCCGACGCCAAGGACGAGTTCGCCGAGGAGTACTGCCTCCCGGCGATCAAGGCCAATGCGCTCTACATGGACCGCTACCCGCTGGTCTCCGCGCTCTCCCGGCCCACCATCGTCAAGCACCTGGTGGCCGCTGCCCGCAAGCACGGCGCCGGCACGGTGGCCCACGGCTGCACCGGCAAGGGCAACGACCAGGTGCGGTTCGAGGCGGGCATCGCCTCCCTCGCCCCCGACCTGAAGTGCATCGCGCCCGTCCGTGACTACGCCATGACCCGCGATGCGGCCATCGCCTTCTGCGAGGAGAAGGGCCTGCCCATCGCGACGACCAAGAAGTCGCCCTACTCCATCGACCAGAACGTCTTCGGGCGGGCGGTGGAGACCGGCTTCCTCGAGGACATCTGGAACGCCCCGATCGAGGACGTCTACGAGTACACCTCCGACCCCGCCACCCCGCGCGAGCCGGACGAGGTCGTCATCACGTTCGAGAAGGGCGTGCCCGTCGCGCTCGACGGCAAGCCCGTCACCGTTCTCCAGGCCATTCAGCAGCTCAACCAGCGCGCCGGCGCCCAGGGCATCGGCCGGATCGACATGGTCGAGGACCGGCTGGTAGGCATCAAGTCCCGCGAGGTCTACGAGTCTCCCGGCGGCATCGCGCTGATCACCGCGCACCAGGAGCTGGAGAACGTCACCGTGGAGCGCGAACTGGCCCGCTACAAGCGGCAGGTCGAGCAGCGCTGGACCGAGCTGGTCTACGACGGCATGTGGTTCTCCCCGCTGAAGCGGGCCCTCGACGGGTTTGTCGAGGAGGCCAACCAGCATGTCTCCGGCGACATCCGGATGACGCTGCACGGCGGGCGGGCCGTGGTGACCGGGCGCCGGTCGGAGCAGTCGCTGTACGACTTCGACCTGGCGACGTACGACACCGGAGACACCTTCGACCAGTCGATGTCGAAGGGGTTCATCGAGATCTTCGGACTCAGCAGCAAGCTGGCCGCCAAGCGCGACCAGGCATAATTCGGGCCCTGTTGTGCTGCGGCCGGCCCGCAGCCGCCGACGAAACCGCACCATTGAGCCAGGAGCAGGCGACGCACGTGAGCAGCAACGACACCGACGACATCCGCCTCTGGGGCGGCCGGTTCGCCGACGGACCGAGCGAGGCACTGGAGAAGCTCTCCGCATCGGTCCACTTCGACTGGCGCCTGGCGCCGTACGACATCGCGGGCTCACGGGCCCACGCCCGCGTCCTGCACAAGGCCGGCCTGCTCACCGACGACGAGCTGGTCCAGATGATCGAGGGCCTGGACCTGCTCGAACGGGACGTCGCCTCCGGCGACTTCCAGGGCACCATCGCCGACGAGGACGTCCACACGGCCCTGGAACGCGGCCTCCTGGAGCGCCTCGGTAAGGACCTGGGCGGCAAGCTCCGTGCGGGCAGGTCCCGCAACGACCAGGTCGCCACCCTCTTCCGGATGTATCTGCGGGACCACGCCCGGGTGATCGGCGGCCTGCTGGCCGAACTGCAGGGCGTGCTCGTCGGCCTCGCCGAGATGCACCCGGATGTGGCGATGCCGGGCCGCACCCACCTCCAGCACGCGCAGCCCGTACTGTTCGCGCACCACGTCCTGGCACATGCCCAGGCCCTCGCGCGGGACGCGGAGCGGCTGCGGCAGTGGGACGCGCGTACAGCGGTGTCCCCGTACGGCTCCGGAGCGCTGGCCGGGTCCTCACTCGGCCTCGACCCGGAGGCCGTCGCCGCCGACCTGGGCTTCGAGGGCGGCAGTGCGGCCAACTCGATCGACGGGACGGCCTCGCGTGACTTCGTCGCGGAGTTCGCGTTCGTCACGGCGATGATCGGTGTCGATCTCTCGAAGATCGCCGAGGAGATCATCATCTGGAACACGAAGGAGTTCTCCTTCGTGACACTGCACGACGCCTTCTCGACCGGCTCCTCGATCATGCCGCAGAAGAAGAACCCGGACATCGCGGAGCTGGCGCGCGGCAAGTCCGGCCGGCTGATCGGCAATCTGACCGGGGTGATGGCGACGCTCAAGGCGCTGCCGCTCGCCTACAACCGGGACCTTCAGGAGGACAAGGAGCCGGTCTTCGACTCCATCGACCAACTGGAGCTGCTGCTGCCCGCGTTCACCGGCATGATGGCGACGCTGACCGTGCACGGCGACCGGATGGCCGAGCTGGCGCCGGCCGGGTTCTCGCTGGCCACCGATGTGGCCGAGTGGCTGGTCAAGCGCGGCGTCCCGTTCCGGGTGGCGCACGAGGTGGCGGGCGCGTGCGTGAAGGAGTGCGAGCGTACAGGCATCGAGCTGGACCAGCTCACCGACGAGCAGTTCGCCGCGATCTCCCCGCACCTCACCCCCGAGGTGCGCGAGGTCCTGAACGTGCCGGGCGCGCTGGCCGCCCGCGACGGCAAGGGCGGTACGGCCCCCTCCGCGGTGGCCACCCAGCTCGCGGACTTCCGCACCGATCTGGACCACCAGCGCGAATGGGCGGACGCCAAGCGCTGACCCTCCAAGCCCCGAAGGGGAGGCGCCCCGAAGGGGCGCGGAGCTGTGCTCATGTGCGGCTCCGCCGCGTGGGCGCGAGCATCACGCCGATCTGGACCCTCCCAAGCGCAGTGGGGAACGCGCCCCGAAGGGGCGCGGGGAACTGCGCGAGCAACTACCAGGCACCCGCAGCCTGCGGACGTCGGGCAGGGGCACTCCCTCACCAGAACAGGGGAGGGGCCCGAAGGTCTTCCGGGGGCGTCGACACCGCAGACCCTCACACCAAGGTGCGGAGCCCGGCGGCACCCGCCGAGTACGGTGGTGCGGCACCAGCCGCACCACCGTTCGCACCCTTGGCCGGGAGATGCCGATGCCCTTCACCCGTCTCGCTTCCGCCACCACACCGACGGCCCACCTCGGCCTGGGGCTGGCCGCCGTCGGCCGTCCCGCGTACATCACCCTCGGCAGGGAGGCGGAGCTGCCCGTCAACCGCACCCCGGAGGCGCTGCGCTCCCGTACGCACGAACTCCTGGACGCGGCCTATGCGCAGGGCGTGCGCTATTTCGACGCGGCGCGTTCCTACGGGCGGGCCGAGGAGTTCCTCGCGGGCTGGCTGCGCGAGCATCCGGAGGTCGACGACGTGGTCGTCGGCAGCAAGTGGGGCTACGCCTATGTGGGGGAGTGGCGTACGGACGCCGAGGTGCACGAGGTCAAGGACCACTCCCTCGAGGCATTCGAGCGGCAGCTGGCCGAGAGCCGTGAACTGCTCGGCGACCGGCTGGACCTGTACCAGATCCACTCCCTCACCCCGGACAGCCCCGCGCTCACCGACACCGCGCTGCACGAGCGGCTGGCCCGGCTGGCGGCCGATGGGATCACGGTCGGCTTCAGCACCAGCGGACCCGCGCAGGCCGACGCCATCCGCGCGGCGCTGCGGGTCACCGTCGACGGCGAGCCGCTCTTCCGCACCGTCCAGAGCACCTACAACCTGCTGGAGACCTCGGCGGCCGGTGCGCTGGCCGAGGCGCACGAGGCGGGGCTCACGGTGATCGTCAAGGAGGCGATGGCGAACGGACGGCTGGCCGGTGGCCAGGAGCCCCGCGATCTGCACCTGGTGGCGGAGGCTGCGGGGACCACGCCGGATGCCGTCGCGCTCGCCGCGGTGCTGCGGCAGCCGTGGGCGGGGGTCGTCCTCTCCGGCGCGGCCACGGCCGGCGAGCTGCACGCCAACCTGCTGGCCACGGCGGCCGAGCTGGACGAGGCCCAACTGGCCCTGCTGGCCGAGCTGGTGGAGGAGCCGGAGGTGTACTGGCGGCGCCGCTCGGAGCTGCCGTGGCAGTGAAGCCGCAGGTCATGCCGCAAGTCACAAAGCCGGCGCACTGACAGAGTCGCGGATTTCGCCGGCGCCCCGCCGCCTTCGTGCGGCGGGGCGCTTTTGCTGTCTCGTATGCGACATCTCTGTCTCATGTGGAGTAGGGTTGTCTCATGAGTCTGGACCGGGAAGAGCTGCTGAGCACCGCCGCCGATGTGCTGACGCGGCGGCCGACCTCCTCGATGGACGACATCGCCAGGGCCGCCGGCATCAGCCGTGCGACGCTGCACCGGCTCTTCGCCGGCCGCGAGGCGCTCGTCCGTGCGCTGGAACAGCTCGGTCTCCGCCGCCTCGACGCGGCGCTGGACGCGGCCCGGCTGGACGAGGGTGACGCCGCCGAAGCGGTACGGCGCGTCATCGCCCGGACCGAGCCGCTCGCCGGCTTCCTCGGCTTTCTGGTCACCGAGAACCAGCTCTTCGAGCCCGGCGAGCAGCACGAGGGCTGGACCAGGATCGACGAGCGGATCAGCGCCCTGTTCCAGCGCGGACAGCAAGAGGGCACCTTCCGCATCGACCTGTCCCCGGCCTGGCTCACCGAAGCCCTCTACGCGCTGATCACGGCGTCGGCCTGGGCGGTCCAGGACGGCAGGGTCGCGGCCCGCGACTCGGTACGGATGACCGCCGAGCTGCTGCTCGGCGGCGCACGACGGAGCAGTTGAAATGAGCAGCAGAACCGCAGCCCCCGGCCCCGAGGTGCGGCCCGGGGCCGATCCCTCCCGGCTGCGCTGGGTCGCCCTCGCGGTGCTGGTACTGGCCGTGCTGCTGGTCGGTATCGACGTCACCGTCCTCGGCCTGGCCGCACCCTTCCTCAGCGAGGACCTGCGCCCCTCCAGTACCCAACTGCTGTGGATCGGCGACGTCTACTCGTTCGTCATCGCCGGACTGCTGGTCTCCATGGGCAGCCTCGGCGACCGGATCGGCCGTAAGAAGCTGTTGCTCACCGGCTCGGTGGCGTTCGGCGCCCTCTCGGTGCTGACCGCCTACGCGCACAGCGCCGAGGCGATGATCCTGTGGCGGGCGCTGATGGGCGTGGCGGGTGCGACCCTGATGCCCGCCACTCTCGCGCTGATCCGCAACATCTTCCCGGACCCGCGGGAGCGCAGCCTGGCCGTGGGCATCTGGGGCGCGATGACGGCCGCGGGCACCGCCATAGGCCCCGTGGTCGGCGGCTTCCTGCTGGAGCACTTCTGGTGGGGCTCCGTCTTCCTGATCAACCTCCCCGTGATGGCCGTACTGGTGCTGGTCGGCAGCAAGCTGCTGCCGGAATCCAGGAACCCGGCGCCGGGACCGTGGGATCTGCCGAGCGTCGGACTGTCGATGGTGGGCATCATCGCGCTCGTATACGCCGTCAAGGAGGCTGCCGCCTACGGCTTCCGCTGGGACGCCGTGCTGGCGGGCCTCGCCGGCCTCGCGGCGCTGTACGCGTTCGTACGACGCCAACTGCGGCTGCCGGCGCCGCTGCTGGACATGCGGCTGTTCGCCCATCGCGGCTTCAGCGGTGCCGTCCTCGCCGACCTGCTGACCATCCTCGGCCTGTCCGGACTGGTCTTCTTCCTCTCCCAGTTCCTCCAGATGGTGCAGGCGCGTACCCCGTTCCAGGCGGGGCTCGCCGAACTGCCCGCCGCCATCGGCTCGATCGTCGCCGGGCTGTTGGCGGGGTGGGTCGCGCGCCGTACGTCCGTGCGGGGCGCCGTCTCCGGCGGGCTCACCGCCGTGGGGCTGGCCCTGGGCGCCTGCCTGTGGCTGCAGGCGACAACGAGCTATCTGCTGCTGGGCGGCGTGCTTCTGGTCGTCGGCGCGGGTGCGGGGCTGGCGTTCACGGTGACCGCCGATGTGATCCTCTCGACGGTGCCGAAGGAGCAGGCCGGCGCGGCCTCGGCGGTCTCGGAGACCGCCTACGAACTGGGCGCCGCGCTCGGCATCGCCCTGTTGGGGTCCGTGGTGACGGGCGTCTACCGCTCCTTCGCCACCCCTTCGGGTGTCCCGGAAGGCGCCGCGGAGCACGCCCGGCAGTCGCTGGGCGAGGCGGTGCGGACGGCACACACATTGCCGCCCGCGCAGGGAGGGGAACTGCTGGCTGCCGCCCGCGACAGCTTCACGGAGGGCCTGCGGTACGGCGCCACTGCCGGTGCCGTCGTCCTGCTGGCCGCCGCGGTGCTGGCCTGGCGGCTGTTGCGCGGGCAGCGGTTGGACGGGGAGTCATAACGCTGCCCGCCGCAACCGAACCGCTCGGCGTCAGGCGGCCTTCGCCTTCGTCGCGTAGACGTCCACGTACTCCTGGCCCGACAGGCGCATCACATCGCTCATGACCTCGTCGGTCACCGCGCGCAGCACATAGCGGTCGCGGTCCATGCCCTCGTACCGGGAGAAGTCGAGCGGCTCGCCGAAGCGGACCGTGATCCGACGCCCGCCGCCGATCCGCGGGAGGCCCTTGCCGCCCGGCTGTACCTCGTCCGTACCGATCATCGCGAACGGCACCACCGGTGCGCCCGTCATCAGGGCGAGCCGCGCGATGCCCGTACGGCCGCGGTACAGCCGGCCGTCGGGGGAGCGGGTGCCCTCGGGGTAGATGGCGAAGACGTTGCCCTCCTCCAGCACCCGGCGGCCGGTCATCAGCGCGGCGACGCCCCCGCGTCCGCCGTCCCGGTCGACGGGGATCATGCCGACCCCGGTGAAGAACCACGCCATCAGCCGGCCCTTGAGGCTCTTGCCGGTGACGTACTCGTCCTTGCCGATGAAGAAGACCTGGCGGGTGGTGACCAGCGGCAGCACCATCGAGTCGATGAAGGTGAGGTGGTTGCCGGCCAGGATCACCGGACCCGAGCCAGGGATGCGGTCGGCCCCTTCGACCCGCGGCCGGAACAGCACGCGGAGAAGCGGGCCGAGCACTGCCTTGATCAGCCGGAAACGGGACAACGGACCCTCCGCCTCAGTCGATATGGCCGTGCGCTTGGTCGATGCGCACGGACGCGCAGATGAGGACGATACTCGCCGCTTCGGGTACCCGGCACACCGGGTTGCTTGCACCGTTACGAGGAATTGACGCGGGTTACTTCCATATTGCTCCGATCCCCGTTCCTCGACTGGCCGGTGTTTCCGCCGTGTTCGCACGCACGTCTCCCCGGCGCCGCCCGGCCGGTCCTACGATCAGCCCGACGTGTGGCAGGGGCCGGTCATCGGTGCCACCGGAGCAGAGGAGAGCGCATGGGACAGGAGCAGCAGCCGGGCCGCAGAACCGTGCTCGGGGCGGCGGCCGTGCTGGGCGCGGCGGGTACGGGCGCGGTCGCGCTCGGCGGTGGTACCGCGCAGGCCGCGGCCCGCCCGTCGGCCCGCACCGACGGGGGCGGACAAGGCCACCGCAGCCTGCCCACTCCGGCCGTCGTCGCGCACCGCGGCGCCAGCGGTTACCGCCCCGAGCACACCCTCGGCTCCTACCAGCTCGCCCTCGACATGGGCGCCGACGTCATCGAGCAGGACCTCGTCCCCACCAAGGACGGCCACTTGGTGTGCCGGCACGAGAACGACATCACCGCCACCACCGACGTGGCCGACCACCCCGAGTTCGCCTCCCGTAAGACCACCAAGACGGTCGACGGGGTGAAGTTCACCGGCTGGTTCACCGAGGACTTCACCCTCAAGGAGCTCAAGACGCTCCGGGCCAAGGAGCGCATCCCCAAGCAGCGCCAGCACAACACCCTCTACGACGGCCGCTGGGAGGTGCCCAGCTTCGAAGAGGTCCTGCAATGGGCCGACAAACAGGGCAGGCGGCGAGGCCGCCCGGTGTGGCTCCACATCGAGACCAAGCACCCCACCTACTTCCGCAAGCTGGGCCTGGGCCTGGAGAAGCCGCTGGCCAAGCTGCTGCGCCGGTACGGGCGGCACGAGGCGCAGGCGCCCAACTTCCTCCAGTCTTTCGAGCCGAGCAGCATCCAGCAGCTGGGCAAGCTGGTGGAATGCCCCCGCGTCGTCCTGCTGTCCGGCCCCACTTCGCGCCCCTGGGACTTCGTGGAGGCGGGAGACCCGCGCACCGTCGCCGATCTGGTCAAGCCCGAGGGGCTGAAGTGGATCGCCGGCTTTGCGCAGGGCATCGGGCCCACCCTCGACCTGATCATCCCCCGCAAGCAGGACGGCTCCCTCGGCGAGGAGACGACCCTGGTGCGGGACGCGCATGCGCACAAGCTTGTGCTGCACCCGTACACCATGCGCAACGAGAACACCTTCCTGCCCGCCGACTTCCGCAAGGGCGACGACCCGAACGCGTACGGCGACGCGTTCGGCGCCTTCAAGCGCTACTTCGAGACGGGCATCGACGGTCTCTTCTCGGACAACTGCGACACCGCGCTGCTGGCCGCGGCCGACTTCCGCGCCGACCACTGAGCGGTCCCACCCGTACGAGTGATGCGCCGCCCGCCCCGCAACCGGGGGCGGGCGGCGCGCGTGCAGCGGCGTATGACCGAACCCTCCCTGATGGAGCCGGGCCTGTGGGCGCTGCTGGATGCCGAGTGCGCCGCCGAGGCCACGGCCCACGCCGGTGCGGACGCCGAGGATCTGCGCCAGGGCGTCTGGCTGCGCTGGCTTGAGCATCTGCGCGAGTCCGGGCCGCCCGCCGAGCCCGCCGCGTGGCTGGCCGCCGCCGTACGTGCCGAGGTCCGTGCGGCGGCCGGCGGGCGGCGGCGCGAGGTGCCGCGGGGTGCCGAGCCCGTGCCCCGCGTACTCCGTCAGCGGCGGATCACCGCGGCCGACGGCACCGGTGATCCGGCCAGCGACACCGAGGCCCCGCTGCTGGCCGCCGAGCGGCGCCGCGAACTCGTCGCGGCCGTCGGCAGGCTGTCGGGACGCTGCCCTGCCGTACTGCGGGCGCTACTGTCCCGCGAAGAGCCCACATACCCCCAAATCGCCCGCGAGTTGGGAATCTCACAGGGCGCGCTGGGCCCGCTACGTTCTCGCTGTCTGGAATGCCTGCGCAGAATGCTCGCGGCAAAGGTTCCACCACCCGGAACAACGGGAAGGGTGCGAGAGGCAACCGGCGTCACCAGGGCAGACTGCACGGACACGGCACCCTCACTTTCCCGTGCCCGTGCGCACACAACTTGGGGAGGCATGCGCACATGGGCATGAGCGTGACCATCTCTGCGGCGGACGAGCGAGACGCCGAACAGATACTGAAACTGCAGTACCTCTGCTTCCAGAGCGAGGCGGAGCTGTACGGCGACTACCGCATCGAGCCGCTCGTCCAGACGCTGGACGAACTCCGGACCGAACTGGCCGAGGGCTGCATGGTGGTGGCCCGGCTGGGCGAGGAGGTCGTCGGCACCGTGCGCGGCAAGGTCGATGCCGAGGGCACGGCGCGGATCGGCCGGCTGTGCGTGCACCCCCGCCTCCAGGGGCACGGACTGGGCGGGCGGCTGCTCGCCGCCGTCGAGGCCCTCCTCGCCGAGAAGTTCGCACCCAAGCGCTACCACCTGGTGACCGGCAGCCGCAGCGAGGGCAATCTCCGCCTCTACCGGCGGATGGGGTACACGCCCGTGGGCACCGAGCGCGACCGCCGGGTGACCCTGGTCGCGCTGGCCAAGGACGCGACGGAGTACGCCACCAGCGCGTAGCGCTTCGCGGGGTGGTCGGACGTGCGGGCTACGCCCACACCTCCTACGCCCCCGCACCCCCGCTGTTGCGGCTCCGAAGCCACCAAAGGCCCGTCACGGGGAGGGCTACCGGGATGAAGAGGTAGCCCATTCCGTAGTCCGACCAGACGGTGGCGTCCGGGAACGCGGAGGGTTCCGCCAAAGTCCAGGTGCCCACGGCGAGTACGCCGAGGAGTTCCAGCGCGCAGCAGGTGAGGGCGGCTTTGCGGGCGCCCTCACCGCCGCGGACGAGGGAGAGCGTGATGAACGCGTACACCACTGCGGCGACCGCCGAGAGGATGTAGGCCAGCGGCGCCTCGTGGAAGCGGGTGGACAGCTGGACGACGGAACGCGAGGCGGCGCCCACCGTGAAGATCCCGTACAGCGTGACCAGCAGCTTGCCGGGGCCCGTGTTGATGCCCGCGCGGCGGGGCGCGGGAACGGTCTTCGAGGGCGTTTGTTCAGCCACCCGTGCCGCCTCCCCAGATGTCGTGGAGCCGCACCTGGAGGACCGCCAGTACGACGGCGCCCGCCACCACCGTCAGCGAGCCCCACTTGGTGCGCTCCGTGAGCGAGACCAGACCCACCACGGGCACGCACGCGACGACGCCGACCAGGTAGGAGAAGAAGATCACCGAGCCGTCCGCCGCGGTCTGGCCGCGGGCCACCTGCACGATGCCGACCACCAGCTGCGCCAGCGCGAGCAGGGTCACCACAGCCATGCCGATGAAGTGCCAGTCCTTGGTGGGCTGGTCGCGGTAGGCCGCCCAGCCGCACCACGCGGCCAGCAGAAGCGCGGCCACGGCGAGCGTGACGGTGAGCGGGGTGAGCATGTGAAGGAGTCTAAAAGGGCGCCCGGGCCTGCCGACGCGCGCCCCCGGGCGCCCGCGTACGCTGCTCGGCATGAAGTTCGAAGCCCCCGTGACCTTGCTGTTCGACAACGACGGCACCCTGCTCTCGTCCATGGACTCCGTGCTCCGCTGCTGGACGAGGTGGGCGCAGGAGTACGGGATCAGCGCTGAGGACTTCGCCGCGGTCGAGCTGCACGGGCGGCCGGCCGTGGACATCGTCGGCGATCTGCTGCCCGCCGCGCAGATCCCCGAGGCACTGGCCCGGATCGAGCGGCTGGAGGTCGAGGATGTGCCGAACGGAGGCGTCGTCCCGCTGCCCGGCACCGCCGAGCTGCTGGCCTCGCTGCCGGAGGGGAGCTGGGCCGTGGTCACCTCGGCCACCCGCGAGCTGGCCGAGGCCCGGCTGCGTGCTGTGGGCATCGAGGCGCCGCTGGTCGTCGCCGCCGACGACGTCACCCGCGGCAAGCCCGACCCGGAGCCGTACTTGCTGGCGGCCGGGAAGCTGGGCGCCGACCCGGCACGGTGCGTGGTCTTCGAGGACGCCCCCGCCGGGCTGGAGGCGGGCCGCAGGGCCGGCATGCGGACCGTGGGCTTGGCCACAACACACCCGCGCGGACAGCTGCGTGCCGATGTGGTCGTGGAGCACCTCGGTTCTGTGACGGCGCAGGTCACAGCCTCGGGTGTGATGGTCGTCGCAGAGGATTGAGCGGGCTGCGGCACGCCGGGCTGCTGTCCATTTCCCCGTCCACGATGCGGACGGGGGCCTCTGTGCCGTCCGCCCCATCTGGTTTACTGAGCCCCATGAACACGACGAGCTGCCGCACACTTGCGACCGAGGCGACCTGTACGCCCGGTGCTCGTTGTATGCCTATGCGCGCCTGGCCGTCGCGGACCGCCCGGCGAATGTGTGCCCGCTGAGGGCCCCTGCCTGAGCTGACCGAGGCGACTCGCGCCCCGAAGCGAGTCACGAGCCCGCGCACCGAGCATCGCGGGCAGAGCAGCCCCCGCCCCCACCGCTGACCCCCCGGGCTCCGGGCCGGAGTCCCCCAGCTACCGCTGGGAGGTACCCCCAGGGGCGAACCACCCACGCGCACCGCGAACACCGCAGCCGTGGGCGCACTCTGCCCGCACCGTCCCGGACCGCGCCGCGCCCCTCGACGGCACCGTAAGCGCTCATCCCACCGACACCACGGATGTTTCTGTGATCACGACAAAGGACCTCACAAAGGTCTACCGCACGCGGGACCGCGAGGTCACCGCACTGGACGGGGTCGATCTCCACGTCAGCGAAGGCGAGGTCTTCGGCGTCGTCGGCCAGAGCGGCGCCGGGAAATCCTCGCTCATCCGCTGCGTCAACCTCCTCGAACGCCCCACCTCAGGCACCGTCACCGTCGACGGCCAGGAGCTCACGGCGCTCGCCGGCAGCGGCAAGCGCGCGGGCAAGGAGCTGCGCGCGGCACGCGGCCGGATCGGCATGGTCTTCCAGCACTTCAACCTGCTGTCCTCGCGCTCGGTGCTCGGCAACGTCGAGCTGCCGCTGGAGATCCTCGGCCACAGCGGGCAGGAGCGCACCCGCAAGGCGCGCGAGCTGCTCGACCTGGTCGGCCTCGCCGACAAGGCCAAGGCACACCCCGCGCAGCTCTCCGGCGGCCAGAAGCAGCGGGTCGGCATCGCGCGGGCGCTGGCCGGCGACCCCAAGGTGCTGCTCTCCGACGAGGCGACCTCCGCGCTCGACCCGGAGACCACCCGCTCCGTCCTCCAGCTGCTGCGCGACCTCAAGGAGCAACTGGGCCTCACCGTGCTGCTGATCACGCACGAGATGGAGGTCGTCAAGGCCGTCTGCGACTCCGCTGCGCTGATGAAGGACGGACGTATCACCGAATCCGGCACCGTTCCCGAGCTGCTGGCCACGCCCGGCTCCGAGCTGGCCCGCGAGCTCTTCCCCGTCGGCGGGGTGCCCTCGGCGCCCGGCCGTACGGTCGTGGACATCACCTTCCACGGGGCGACGACCACCGAGCCGGTGATCTCCAAGCTGTCGCGGACCTACGAGGTCGACATCTCCATCCTCGGCGCCGCCATGGACACCGTCGCGGGCAAGCAGGTCGGCCGGATGCGGATCGAGCTGCCCGGCAGCTTCGAGGACAACGTCGTGCCGATCGGCTTCCTGCGCGAACAGGGCCTGACCGTGGATGTCGCGGCCGTCGCGGAGGACAGCAAGGCGGAGGACAGCGAGGCCGTCGTGGAGGACAACATCACCGACGCCGCCGAGCGCGCTGACGGCCTCGCCAAGGAGGGTGCCAAGTGACCTGGTCCGAGATACAGCCGCTGCTGTTCCAGGGGTTCTGGGACACCCTCTACATGGTCGGCTGGTCCGCGCTCCTCGCGCTGGCCGGCGGTCTGCCGCTCGGTGTGCTGCTCGTCCTCACCGACAAGGGCGGGATGCTGCAGAACGCGCCGGTCAACAAGGTCGTCGGCGCGGTCGTGAACGTCGGCAGGTCGCTGCCGTTCATCATCCTGCTGATCGCCCTGATCCCCTTCACCCGCTTCGTCGTCGGCCAGTCCGTCGGCTCCACCGCCGCCATCGTGCCGCTGGCCATCGGCGCGATCCCGTTCTTCGCGCGGCTGGTGGAGACCGCCGTCCGTGAGGTCGACCGAGGGCTGATCGAGGCCGTCCAGGCGATGGGCGGCGGCACCCCCACCGTCGTCTTCAAGGCGCTGCTCCCGCAGGCGCTGCCGTCCCTGGTGGCGGGGCTGACCACGACCGTGATCGTGCTGATCGGCTACTCGGCGATGGCCGGCACCGTCGGCGGTGGCGGCCTCGGCTCGGTGGCCGTGCAGTACGGCTACCAGCGCTTCGAGACCAGCGTCATGATCGCCACGGTGGTCGCGCTCATCGTCATCGTCACCGCCGTGCAGATCATCGGCGACGCCGTCGTACGGCTGCTGGCCGCGGGCCGGGGCGGTGCGGGCAGCGGCGACGGAGGCGCCGGCAAGCGGCTCGCGCGGCTGGGCCGCGGCCGTACGGTCGCGGTGGCCGCCGCCGTCGTCGTCCCGCTGGCACTCATCGGCTACGGCGTCGGCCAGGGCGGCGAGGACAAGCAGACCCTCAAGATCGCGGCCTCGCCCACCCCGCACGCCGAGATCCTGGAGTACGTCGAGAAGCACCTCGCCGAAAAGGAGGGGCTCAAGCTCGACATCCGTAAGTTCAACGACTACGTGGTGCCCAACACCGCCACCGAGAGCGGCGAGGTCGACGCCAACTTCTTCCAGCACAAGCCCTACCTCGACGACTTCAACAAGAAGCAGAACACCCACATCAGGCCGGTCGTCAACGTCGAGCTGGAGCCGCTGGGTCTCTACTCCAAGAAGGAGAAGAGCCTGAAGGGCATCGGGTCCGGCGACACCGTCGCCGTCCCCAACGACAGCACCAACGAGGGCCGCTCCCTGCACCTGCTGGCCAAGCACGGCCTCATCAAGCTGAAGCCGGGCGCCGGGCAGGAAGCCACCCTCGGCGACATCGCCGACACCAAGGGTCTGAAGTTCAAGGAGCTGGAGGCCGCGGCGGTCCCGCGTGCGCTCGACGATGTGGACGCCGCCGTCATCAACGGCAACTACGCCGTCGACGCCGACCTCAACCCGGCCAAGGACGCCCTGGTCGCGGAGCAGGCCAAGGGCAACCCGTACGCCAACTTCCTCGCCGTCAAGGACGGGAAGCAGCACGACCCGCGGATCGAGAAGCTGGCCAAGCTGCTCAACTCCGAGCAGGTCAAGAAGTTCATCGAGAAGAAATACCAGGGGGCCATCGAACCGGTCTTCGGGTCTGTGGGATCGTGAACCTTCCGGCCTGACGACGAAAGTCCCGTGTCGACAAGTCTCCGGCACGGCGCCGGGGCCCTCCTGCGGAAGGGCCCCGGCGCCGCACTTCCGGTACCGATGCTGCATGCTGAGCACCCGACGACGTGGAGGAGCGGCGCTTGACTTCTCTCCCAGCAGAAGCAGGGGGTTCGACCCTTGCGGGTCGCGCTTTCTGCTGCACCGCCGACAGCCGACCCGGACGAACGGCGAGGGACGGCGCACCGCCCATCGGCTCTGTGTAGTCTCCGCAGACGTCACTTCCCGCCGGCCCGGCGGCAGGCCCGGTCGGCTTGTCTCTCGCCGGCCAGCACCTCACAGGCTGCGTCACAAGGACGGCACGTCGACGGGGAACGGCCGAGACCGCACACGATCAGCAGCCATCCTGGTGGGTGAAAGGTCTCCCCTACCCTGCTCGGCAGAAGTCCGCTTCTTCCCCCGCCGTGAGGCAGGGGTATCCACGGAGGATTCCCGATGACCTCGACCTTCCCGGACATCTCGATCAGCACGGACCGGCTCGTGTTGCGCCCGTTCGAGGAAGCGGACGTCCCCGCGCTCACCGAGATGATGGCGGACGACCAGATCACCGCCTGGATGGCGGCGCCCGTGCCGTTCACCGAGGCCGAGGCCCGGAACCTCGTCACCCGTCGCGCCCCCGCCCGGCGCACCTCGGGTGACGGCATCGTCTTCGCCGTCACCGAACTGCTCACCCAGCGCCTCGTCGGCCTGGTCGAACTGCGCGACACCGACTGGCGGGTGCTCTCGGCCCACGCCGCCTACGCCACCGCCTCCTGGGCCCGCGGCGAGGGATACGCCTCCGAGTCGCTGGCGGCCGTCGCCCAATGGCTCTTCCAGGATCAGAAGTTCGAACGCCTGGAGATCCGCACCGCGGCCGACAACACCGCAGCGCAGCAGGTCGCCCAGAAGCTCGGCTGCATCAGCGAGGGAGTGCTGCGCAACGCCTGGATAGCGCGCACCCGCACCGAGAACTGGGGGTCCGCCCGGCCGGAGGCCCAGGGCGGCTGGGCGGAGATCCGCACCGACCTCATCGTCTGGAGCCTGCTCCCCGAAGACCTCGACGGCGCCTTCGACCAGTTCGCCGAGACCGGCGACTACGCGCACTACCCCAGCTGGCCCCAGCGCCACTGACCGCAGCCGACCCCGGCGCCACTGATCCCAGCCGGCCTGTGCGCCGCCGACCGCCGCATGCGCCGGGCGCAGGATGCACGGACGGCCGCGCACGGCAGCACGGGGAGGCTGCCCCCGGCCGCACAGAGGGTACGCTCAGTGGGCCCGACCTGCGATGACCACAGACCAGCCAGGAGACACCCACCATGGCCGACCGCGTCACCGTGATCGGGTGGGACGGTTCGCCGCTGACCGACGCCGCCCGCTCGGCACTCGCAGCGGCCACCCTCGTCGCCGGAGCCGCGCACCACCTGGCTCTGCCCGAGGTCCCGCCACGCGCCGAACGTATCCGGCTCGGCAGCACCTCCCTCGCAGCGCGCCGTATCGCGCGCCACCGCGGCTCGGCCGTCGTCCTCGCGGACGGCGACCCCGGCTTCTTCGGCGTCGTACGGACCCTGCGCGCCCCCGAGCACGGCCTGGAGGTCGAGGTCGTGCCCGCCGTCTCCTCGGTCGCCGCCGCCTTCGCCCGTGCCGGGATGCCCTGGGACGACGCCCAGCTCGTCGTCGCCAACAGCCGCACCCTGCGCCGGGCCGTCAATGTCTGCCGCGCCCACAACAAGGTCGCCGTACTCACCTCGCCCGGCGCCGGGCCCGCCGAACTCGCCCTGCTGCTGACCGGCGTCCATCGCACCTTCGTGATCTGCGAGGAGTTGGGCACCGAGCGCGAGCAGGTCACCGTCCTCACCTCCGACAAGGTCGCCGACCACACCTGGCGCGACCCCAACGTCGTCATCGTCGTCGGCGGTACGGGAGCCGGCGCCGACAGGGGTGCCACCCAGGGCAGCGCGTGGCTCGCGGGTCATGAGGTCGGCTACCCGCCCACCGTCCGCGGCTGGGCCCTGCCGGCGGTCGAGTACACGGGAGTGCCGGTGGAAGGGAAGGCCCGCGCGTCCCGGGCCGGTGAGTCGGTACAGCTGCGCGCCGCCCAACTCGCCTGGCTGGGGCCCCGGATCGGTGACCTCGTCTGGGACATCGGCGCGGGCAGCGGAGCCCTCGCGGTGGAGTCCGCACGGCTGGGCGCCGCCGCCATCGCGGTCGACCGCGACGCCGACGCGTGCGCCCGGATCTACGCCGCGGCCCGGCGCTTCGGCGTCCAGTTGGAGACCGTGCACGGCGTCGCGCCGCACATCCTGGAGGACCTTCCCGAGCCCGATGTGGTGCGGGTCGGAGGCGGGGGAGCGGGCACCGTCACCGCCGTCGCCGACCGCCGCCCCCCGCGTATCGTCACGCACGCCACCACCAGGGATGAGGCAGAGGCGGTCGGAAGGGCGCTCGGGGAGCGGGGTTACGCCGTCGAGTGCGCCCTGCTTCAGTCGGTGGAGCTGGAGACGGCCGAGTGGACGGAGACCGAACGCTCCGTCGTCTTCCTGCTGTCCGCCGCCCGCACCTGAACCTCTGTGACGTGACAGTGAACCTCTGTGACGTGCTGCGTGACGAACCCCGACGAAGTGCGCTTTCTCTCCCACCCGTGGCCGGTGGTGTCAGTAGTGACGGGTAGGCTGATGGACTGTTGTGCCACCGTTCGGTGTTGACGCTTCGTCCGTCATTGTCCGAATGGTGTAGGCGGAGGCACGTGCCGCACAGAGTGCGTGCTCGTTCTTCATCTACGGGGTGCGGCGGTCCGTCCGCCGGGTTGGAAGGAGCACTAGCGATGGGCGAGGGGAACGCATGACTGACACCGGTCAGATCCCGGGCGAGGGGCTGCCGGAGAACGCAGGCGGGCAGCAGCCGGAGGGACAGCCGGGCGTTCCGGCCTCCGGTACCTACACCTTCGCCGACCCGGCCGGTGGCGTCGGTGACATCCAGAACGTCCAGAACGCAGCCCAGGCAACCTCCGCCCACGCCCCGAACGGCCACCACGACGCGCAAGGCCCCCACCTCGCGCAAGGCCCCCACGACGCACCAAGTCACCAGGAACCGCACGAGGAAGAGGACCTGCTGCTGATGCCCTCGGCGCAGGGCGCCTGGAACGAGCAGTCGACGCCCGGCCCGGGACAGCCGATGCCGCAGCCACAGCCCCAACCCCAGCCTCAATCCCACCCTCAAGCCCAGCCACAGCCGGAAGCCTCCTACGGGTACGGGTACGACCAGCACGGGCAGCCGCATCCCGCCGCCGGCCATCAGCCGCCGCAGGGCGGCCAGTTGACGCCCGAGGCGCCGTACGGGCCGGAAGGCACCCACGCGCCGGGCGACGCGTACGGGGTCAACGGGTATGCGCAGCACGGATACGGGGCGCAGGAGGCCGCGTACGTCCAGCAGGCGCAGGGCGACCCGCAGCCGACCGCGCAGGCTGCCCAGCCGGAGCAGCCGCAGCCCGACGCCGGTCCGGCTCCGGCTCCGCAGTCCGACGCCGGTGCCATTTCCGCCCCGCAGTCCGACGCCGGTTCCGCTTCCGCCCAGCAGCCGGACGCGGTGGCCGCGGGCGCCCCGGAGCCGCATGAGACGGACGGCCGGGACTCCGGCTCCATCGATGTGAGCGCCGTACGCACGCCCCAACAGCCGCACGGAGCGCCCGCCTCCACGCAGGGCGCCGCCGCCGGCAACGGTGCGCGCCGCCCGCTGCACCTCGGGCCGCCGGTGCCCGAGCAGTCCGGCACCGTACGCCCGCTCTCGGAGCGGGCTGCCGCGCAGTCGGCCCCCGCGACTCCGCAGGCCGCGCCCGTGCAGGGTGCGCCGGCCGGTCGCGCGGCCGGTGCGGCGCCGCAGCCTGCCGTACCGTCGGACGGGCGGCTTCCCGCGGAGCAGCCCCAGGGTGCAGCACCGGCCGAACAGCAGCCCGGCACCGGTCCTCAGCCGACAGCTCCTGCTGTCATGGACTCGCAGACCGGGGGACCGGCAGCCCCCGGACAACAGATCGCCGGTCCGCAGCCCGCGCACCCCGAAGCTCCGGCGCAGCAGCCCGAGGCGCAGCCTCAGCCGCAGCCCGACCCCGAGCAGCAGGCGCCCGCACCGGCTGTCGAGGAGCCGCTGCCGGGCCCGCAGCTCGGTCAGCTCCCACCGGACGCCTGGACCGGCCAGCCCGCCCCCGCGCCGGTCGAACCTGCGGTCTCGGCGGACCCTGCGGTCTCCGCCGAGCAGTCCATCACCGCCGAGCAGCCTGCTCCCGCTGATGCCGACCCCGCCGCGTCCGTGCCCATGCCCGAGGACGGGCAGGCAGGTGGCGAACCACAGCTCTCTCCCGAACCCCCCGGCAACGCTCCGGAGGCCGTTCCGGCCGAGGGCGGCCAGGCTCCCGACGAGGCGCCGACGATGGGCGGACCGATCGAGGTCTCCGCGACCGGCGAGGCAGTTCCTCAGCAGGCGCCCGCGCCGGAGAACCCCGTCAACGACGCCGTGCCCGGCCCTCGCCAGGAGGCGCAGACCGGAACGCTGCCCACCGTTCCGGCGCAGGGCGGCGAATCCCGGCCCGAGCAGGGCGCTGATGCCCCGCCCCAGTCGGTGGCACCGCCGATAAACGAGGACGCGGAGCAGCAGCACGGCACGCAGCCGGACAGCCCGGTGATTCCCGGACAGCCAACAGCCCCTGACTCTCCCGACTCCCCGGGCACCTCGTCCGAGGCCCAGCCAGGTGAGGAGCCCGAGTCCATGCCGATGCCCGAAGGCGCTGCCCCTCAGGCGGCACCGGAGGCGCAGCCCGGCACCACCGAGGCCAAGCCCCCGGCTCCCGAGACTGCCGCATCCGCCGAAGCCGTACCGGCAGACGCATCGGACAACACGGAACCGGAAGCAGCTGCTCCAACGAGCGCCCCGCCCGACTCGGCAACCATGGAGCTGACCGGCGTGGCGGAAGCACCCGAGGCGGCCCCGCAGGAGCCCGCGACGCCCCAGGGCCCGGACGCACCCGATGCCGCGACCGCGGAAGACCCGGCCCCCGCCGAGGCGGAGCCCGCCCCCGCCGAGCCGGCCATTCCCGGCACGGAGTCCGCAGAGGAGACATCCGCGGAGGAGGCTGCTGCCCCGGAGACCTCCGCCGAGGAGACCGCTGCCCCGGAGACCGCTGCCCCGGAGACCTCCGCCCCGGAGACCTCCGCCCCGGAGACCTCCGCCCCCGGAGGCGAAGCCGTCGACGCGGCTGCCCCGGATGCCGAAGTGACGGCCCCGGCCGAGTCCCCGGCGCCGGAAGACACGGAATCCGCCACGGCCACGGAACCCGCCGACGGCGAGGCTGTCGACGCTGAGACGGCCGACGGTGAGGCCGCCGATGGCGAGACGGCCGAAGGCCGGGCCGCCGATGTGGAGGCCGACGACGACAACGAGGCCGCCACCACGGAAGCCCCCGACGCCCAGTCCCCGGACGCCCAACCCGCCGCTGCCGAAACGCCGACCGGCGAAGCCGAGGCGGCCGACGCCGAACCTGCCGACGCCGAACCCGCCGAAGGCGAGCCCGCGCATGCCGAAGGCGAGCCCGTCGGCGACGCCGCAGCCCCGGCCGACACCCCTGCGGGCGACCCCGCCGCGGGGTACGCCGAGGCGGAGCGGGAAGCCGTACATCGGCTGATGCGGGAGCGACGAGACATCCGCAACGGGTTCCGGCGCGACCCGATCCCGCACGATGTGCTGCTCCGCGTGCTGGAGGCGGCGCACACCGCGCCCAGCGTCGGGCACTCCCAGCCGTGGGACTTCGTGGTGATCCGCTCCGAGGAGACCCGGCGGACCATGCACGAGCTGGCCGAGCGGCAGCGGCAGGCGTACGCCAAGTCGCTGCCCAAGGGCCGGGCGAAGCAGTTCAAGGAAATGAAGATCGAGGCGATCCTCGACACCCCGGTCAACATCGTCGTCACCGCGGACCCGACGCGCGGCGGCCGGCACACCCTCGGCCGTCATACGCAGCCGCAGATGGCGCCGTACTCCTCGGCGCTCGCGGTGGAGAATCTGTGGCTCGCCGCGCGGGCCGAGGGGCTGGGAGTGGGCTGGGTCAGCTTCTTCGACGAGCGGGAGCTGGTCCGCACGCTGGAGCTGCCCGAGCACCTGGAGGTCGTCGCCTATCTGTGCGTCGGCTACGTCGACGAGTTCCCGGACGAGCCCGAGCTGATGCAGGCGGGCTGGTCCAAGCGGCGCCCGCTCTCGTGGGTCGTCCACGAGGAGTCGTACGGGCGCCGTGCGCTGCCGGGCGCCGAGCCGACCGGCATGCTCGCCGAGACGCTGGGCACCATCCGCCCGCTGGACGCGAAGGCGCTCGGCGAGGCGTGGGAGCGGCAGAAGCGGATGACCAAGCCGTCCGGGGCGCTCGGCATGCTGGAGATCATCTCCGCGCAGCTGTGCGGGCTTTCCCGCAAGTGTCCGCCGCCGGTGCCCGAGCCGGCCGCCGTCGCGGTGTTCGCCGGGGACCACGGGGTGCATGCGCAGGGTGTCACGCCCTGGCCCCAGGAGGTCACCGCGCAGATGGTGGCCAACTTCCTGGGCGGCGGCGCAGTCTGCAACGCGTTCGCCAACCAGGTGGGTGCCGAGGTGTGCGTCATCGACGTCGGCGTGGCGGCCGAACTGCCCACCACGCCCGGTCTGCTGCCCCGTAAGGTCCGGGCCGGTACCGCGGACATGACCGTCGGCCCCGCGCTGACCCGCGAGGAGGTCGAGCGGGCCCTGGAGGTGGGCATCGAGACCGCCCGCGATCTCGTCGCGGCAGGCAACAAGGCGCTGCTCACCGGCGAGATGGGCATCGCCAACACCACGGCGTCCGCGGCGCTGATCGCCGCCTGCACGGGCGCCGACCCCGCCGAGGTCACCGGCCGGGGCACCGGCATCAACGACGAGACACACGCCCGCAAGGTCGAGGTCGTACGCCGCGCGCTGGAGCTCCACCAGCCCGATCCGGCCGACCCTCTGGGCATGCTCTCCGCCTTCGGCGGGCTGGAGCACGCCGCGATGGTCGGGCTGATCCTCGGCGGCGCCTCGCTGCGTACGCCCGTCATCCTCGACGGGGTCAGCGCCGGAGCCGCCGCGCTGGTGGCCCGCGCCGTGGCGCCCGAGGCGCTCGCCGCGTGCATCGCTGGTCACCGCAGCGCGGAGCCCGGCCATGTCGCGGCACTCACCAAGCTGGGGCTGCGGCCGCTGGTCGATCTCGATCTGCGGCTGGGCGAGGGCACGGGCGCGCTGCTGGCGCTCCCGATGGTGCAGAGCGCGGCTCGCGCGATGCACGAGGTGGCGACGTTCGACGCGGCGGGCGTCACCGAGAAGGGCTGACGCGAAGCCTCGACGCGGCGGCGTCCCCGGCCCCTTTGTCCAGGGACCGGGGACGCCCCCGTCTGCCCTGTCCTCCCCGCCGCCCCTGCCGTGACCTGCGAGACAGCACCGTTCGCCGGTCCCGCATAGGCTGTCCCTCACCGTCCCCCGGCCGCTCCACCGCCGCAGCGGCATCGTCGTCGGCTCGGTATCGAGCCGGCTCGCCCTCCCGAGAAGGATGCCGTCCCAGATGTCGGAAACCTCCGCCACTCCCGCCTACCCCGTAGGACTCCGCCTGGCCGGACGCCGCGTCGTGCTGGTCGGTGGCGGCACCGTGGCGCAGCGCCGCCTCCCGGCGCTGCTGGCGGCGGGCGCGGATATCACGGTCATCGCCCCCGAGGTCACGCCCTCCGTCGAGGCGATGGTGACCAGCGGCGAGATCACCTGGGAGCGCCGCGACTGGCGGGACGGCGACCTCGCCGACGCCTGGTACGCGCTGGCAGCCACCGACGACCCCGGCGTCAACGCCGCCGTCGTCGCCGAGGCCGAGTCCCGCCGTGTGTGGTGCGTACGGACGGACGACGCGGACCAGGGCACCGCGTGGACCCCGGCGACCGGGCGCAGCGACGGCATCACCGTCGCCGTCCTCACCAGTGGGGTGCACGGCGCCGCGGGCCGCGATCCCCGCCGCTCGGCCGCCATCCGGGACGCCATCGTCGCCCGCCTCGGCGACGGCACGCTGGGCGCGGAACAGCGCGCACCCCGCACACCGGGCGTCGCCCTCGTCGGCGGGGGACCCGGCGACCCGGACCTGATCACGGTGCGCGGCCGCCGACTGCTGGCCCAGGCCGATGTGGTGGTCGCCGACCGGCTCGGCCCCCGCGACCTGCTGGACGAACTCCCGCCGCACGTCGAGGTCATCGACGCGGCCAAGATCCCCTACGGGCGCGCAATGGCGCAGGAGGCCATCAACGCCGTACTGGTCGAGCACGCCAAGGCCGGCCGGTCCGTCGTACGCCTCAAGGGCGGCGACCCGTTCGTCTTCGGCCGCGGCATGGAGGAGGCCGAACAGCTCGCGGCCGAGGGCGTCCAAGTGACCGTCGTGCCGGGTATCTCCAGCTCGATCAGCGTGCCCGGAGCCGTCGGCATCCCCGTCACACACCGGGGCGTGGCCCACGAGTTCACCGTCGTCAGCGGCCATGTCGCCCCCGACGACCCGCGCTCGCTGGTGGACTGGTCGGCGCTCGCCAGGCTGCGCGGCACCCTCGTACTGCTGATGGCCGTGGAGAACCTCGGCGCCATCGCCGCCGCGCTCCGTGCGCACGGCCGCCCCGACGACACTCCCGTCGCCATCGTCCAGGAAGGCACCATGGCGACCGAGCGCCGCGTCGACGCCACGCTGGCGACGGCCGCGGAGCGCGCCGCCGCCGAGGGGGTACGGCCCCCGGCCGTCATCGTGATCGGCGACGTGGTGTCTGTGGGCACCCGCCGCGCAGCGGAAGACGCGCGATAGCGGACCACCGCTTACGCGGTAGTAACGACACATTGGCACTTCGAGCGGGACAGGGCAGTATCGGCCTGTGGCTACAGCATCCCCCAACGGCACACCCGGCGATCCACCGGCCGGCAGGCTCGTCACCGTCGACGACTCCGACGACCCCCGGCTCAGCGACTACACGGGCCTGACCGACGTCGAACTACGCCGTAAGCGCGAGCCCGCCGAGGGCCTGTTCATCGCCGAGGGCGAGAAGGTGATCCGCCGTGCGCGGCACGCCGGGTACGAGATGCGCTCGATGCTGCTGTCCGCAAAGTGGATCGACGTCATGCGCGACGTCATCGACGAGGTGCCCGCGCCCGTCTACGCCGTCAGCCCGGAACTGGCCGAGCGCGTCACCGGCTACCACGTGCACCGCGGAGCCCTCGCCTCCATGCAGCGCAAGCCCCTCCCGGCGCCGGAGGAGCTGCTGGCCACGGCCCGCCGTATCGTGATCATGGAGTCGGTGAACGACCACACCAACATCGGCGCCATCTTCCGCAGCGCCGCCGCGCTGGGCATGGACGCCGTACTGCTCTCGCCCGACTGCGCCGACCCGCTCTACCGCCGCTCGGTCAAGGTCTCGATGGGCGCCGTCTTCGCCGTGCCCTACGCCCGGCTGCAGAGCTGGCCGCGCGGCCTGGAGACGGTACGCGACGCGGGGTTCCCGCTGCTCGCCCTCACCCCCGACGAGAAGGCCGTCCCCATCGACACCGTCACCGTGGGCGGCGCCGAACGCACGGCACTGATGCTCGGCGCCGAGGGCGAGGGCCTGACCGCGCGCGCCCTGCGCGCCGCCGACGAAT
Source organism: Streptomyces sp. 8N114 (assembly GCF_052245835.1). Classification (NCBI taxonomy): domain Bacteria; kingdom Bacillati; phylum Actinomycetota; class Actinomycetes; order Kitasatosporales; family Streptomycetaceae; genus Streptomyces; species Streptomyces sp. 8N114. Next base: position 266,981 of record NZ_JBQQBT010000004.1, read on the forward strand.
GGGTCCGCATCCCCATGGCCCCCGGCGTCGACTCCCTCAACGTCGGCGCCGCCGCGGCCGTCGCCTTCTACGCGGTAACCCGCTGACGCGGTCGGCCGCCTTCGGCTAGGCCGTGCCCGGCGGACCTTGCGCCGTCCCTCTCGTGTTCTTGGGTAGGGGGTGCCCCTGGCCGTCGCCCGCAGGCTGCGGGTGGGCTGTGGTTGCTCGCGCAGTTCCCCGCGCCCCTGACGGGGCGCGTCCCCCTGCGCTGCGTCTGCGCCAGGGGCGGGCGAGCGCAGCCCCCCATTGCCGAGTACGCATGATCCGCCGAACGCGGCCTACGGCACCTGCTCCGAGACGCTGCCGAGTCCCCGGGTGGGGCCCTCGCAGCCCTGTGCCGCGGCAATGCCCAGGGCAACCAGCAGGGTGACCGTCACGAAGACGATGAGGCGTTGCCGCAGCAGCCGACGCCTGCGGGCGGCGGGGCTGAGCCCGCCGGGTCGAGCGCCCCGGGCGGGATGGCCCTCTTTGCCGGTGGTGGGCCTGCCGCTGCCCGTCCGCTCCCCGCCCCGCGGGGGCGGCGGGCTCGCGGGGCGACGTGCCGGGCGCTCCCCGCTCCTGCGGGCGCCGTTGCCGGTCACATGTCCGGCGTCCCGCGAGGGGCGCGACGCACGCGAGGAGCCGGGCGCGGTCGCCCGGGGAGCGCGGGGCGTCGAGGCGCGGGGCGCGCTCGCCGCCCGCTCGCGCTCCCGGCCGGCGCCGTCCCGCTGGGTGCGCTGCTGCGCGTGGTCCCGCGGGTACCGCTCCCCGGAGGGTGCTTCGTGCCGCCTGCCGGGCACCGGCCCACCGGGTGCCGGCCGGGCGCCGGCACCCGGCCAGTCGCCCAGCGCGGCGTCCCCGCCGTCGGACAGCCCCCGGGCCTCGCGCGCCGCGATCTCCTTGAGCCGCAGCGACAGCTGCAAGGTGCTGGGCCGGTCCTCCGGCGACTTGACGAGGCACGCGTGGATCAGCGGCGCCAGCGCGGCGTGCACCGCGTCCAGCTGCGGCTCCTCGTGCACCACGCGGTAGAGCATCACTTCCGAACTGCCCTGCCCGAACGGGGAGTCCGCCGTTGCCGCGTACGCCAGCGTGGCGCCCAGCGCGAACACATCCGTCGCAGGGGTGACGGCCGCGCCCCGTACCTGCTCGGGGGCGAGAAAGCCGGGTGAGCCGACCGCGGTGCCTACGTGCGTCAGCGTGCTGGCGCCCGTCGCCCAGGCGATGCCGAAGTCGATGATGCGCGGGCCCTTGGGGGACAGCAGGATGTTGGACGGCTTCAGGTCCCGGTGCACGACGCCTGCCTCGTGCACCGCCACCAGGCCCTCGGCCAGTGCCGCGCCGATCGAGGCGACCTGTGCGGCGGGCAGCGGGCCGCCCTCGTTCACCTTGTCGTGCAGCGAGGGGCCCGGTACGTACTGGGTGGCGAACCAGGGCCGGTCGGCCTCCAGATCGGCCGCCACCAGCCGGGCCGTGCATCCGCCCCTGATCCGCCGTGCTGCCGAGACCTCGCGGGCGAAGCGGGAGCGGAACTCCTGGTCCTCGGCCAGATCCGGCCGGATCACCTTCAGCGCGACCCGCTGGCCGCGCCGGTCCGAACCGAGATAGACCACGCCCATGCCGCCGGCCCCCAGGCGCCGGTGGAGCCTGAACGAGCCGACGACTCGCGGGTCCTCGCGCCGGAGCCGCATCATCGCCATGTCCGTTCCTACCTCCGGTGTCCGGTGGGCGACTGCCCCACCTCCGGCGCCCGGTGGGGGAGCAGCCCACCGCCGACCGGTCCGTCTGACGACCACAGCTTACGGACTGCTGTGGCAAGGCGACGATAGGCCGCGCACGCGGCGCCGGACGGAATGTCAGAGCCCGGCGGACGACGGGAAGTCCGTCAGGCGCGCCGGTTACGCGCGCCCGTGCGCCCCGGTTCGCCGCCACCAATCAGGGGCGGCTGCACGGAGTTTGACGCCGTGACGGATCACGCCGGATGCAGAGGAGGGGGGCCGGTCGGGTACGCAGAGGAGGGCCCGTCTCCCATCCGACCAGGGGCCGAAGAGGCTCTCGGCCGGAGCGAGGGAAGGCAGCGGGGGAGTGAGAGAACTCACCCCCTCGGGGTGCTCGGCCGACCGAGCGGCGGCACCCCTGGGGGAAGACCCTGGAAAAGCCGATGACGCCTCCACCCTGGGGAGTAGGCGGCCCCGCACCACGTCATCCTGCGGGAGGCCCCCGAGTCGGTACGCGCGCATGACGCCGCCGCGCACGCCCGTGCCTAATGTTGTGGTCAAGCGGCGGGCGCAGCACTCGTCCCCCGAGGTCAGACGTCCGCCGCCCCAACAACGATCAGGAGCGGACATGGCACACACCGCCGGGCGCACGACGCCCACAGGGAAGGGAAGGCTCGCGGCACTCGCCGATCTCGGCACCCGTCCCGGCGGGCGTCGCCATCCGCTGGTGGCAGCCGCCATGGTGCTGCCACTCGCCCTCCTCCTCGGCCTCGTTTCGGGCTGGGGCCGGATGGTGTTGACACAAGCGTCGTCCGTGGCCGGAATGCTGGGGTCCTGAGCGATCCCAGGCCCGGTGGAGCGGACCGGGTCGGGGACTTCCGGCTTTCAGCCCCGTGGGGACGGGGGTGCGGCGGACGGCACGAGGCCCGGGTAGCTGGGGAGCTACCCGGGCCCTCGCGTATCCACGGCCTCCCAGTTCGCTGCCGCCACATGACCCCCTGGCGCCGCACGGGGTGCGGGCATCCGCCGTACGTTGTGGTCGTCGAACGCTTGGAGAACTCCATGCCCCTCCACGACAGCCCCGCCGGTGACACCGCACTGCACCGGGCGCTCGGCGTGCTCGCCGGGGACCCCGCGGGCAACGGCGAGGTGGTCGCCGAGCGCGCCGACGCCACCGTCGTACGGGTCGGGGACCGGGTCGCCAAGGCGCACGCGCCCGATGCCGAGGTGGCGCCGCTGGACGTACGGGTGCGGGTCGCGGCTGCCGCGACGTATCAGGGCGTGCTGCTGCGCCCCGTCTCGGACAGCGGGACGGTGCCGCTGCCGGGCGGCCGGGTCGGCAGCGTCTGGCCGTACGGAGCACCGGTGGACCCGAGCGACGCGGCAGCCGCCCCCTGGGAGGCGGCGGGCGAGCTCCTGGCCCGGCTGCACACCGCGCCGCTCCCCGCAGCCGCCCAACTTCCCGGCCCCCTGCCGCTGATGCGCGGACCAGCCAAAGCCCTCCGTGCCCTGACCCGGATGCGGAAAGCCCCGCAGGGCGCGCACACCGCGGCGGCCGAGGTCGTCGAGCGTGCCTGCGCCGTGCTGCCGCCGTGGTGCCGGGACGAGGAGCCGCCGCCCGAGGCCCGCACTCTCTGCCACGGCGACTTCCACCTCGGCCAGCTCGTACGGCGCCCGCCGCCCGACGGCCCCTGGCACCTCATCGACGTCGACGACCTGGGCCTCGGCGACCCGGCCTGGGACCTGGGCCGCCCCGCCTGCTGGTACGCGGCCGGCCTCCTCCCGCCCGCCGAGTGGCGGCGCTTCTTCGACGCGTACACCCGCACGGTCCGGGCCGCCGGTGCGCTCCGGGCAGGCAGCACCGTGCAGGGCCTGGCGGGTCCCGACCCGTGGGCGTATCTCGACCCGGCCGCCCGTGCGTTGACGGTGCAGAGCGCGGCGCTCGGCGTCGCCAAGGCCCGTACGGCGGGCCGGTCGCTGGACGAGGCGGAGGAGGCGTGCGTGGCCGCATGCGCCCGGATAGCGGCGCTGTTCGAACGGACCGAACTCCCCGCGACCCAGGGGTCGTAGGGTGGAACCCGCTGGCCGAAGCCGGTGGTGTCCGGTCACCGGTGAAGGCATCGGTGGGCAACCGGTAGCGAGAGGAAGCCGTCAAATGATGCAGTGTCCCAAGTGCGGTGCGGCCATGCACACGTACAACCGCAGCGGCGTACAGATAGAACAGTGCAGCAACTGCCGGGGAATCTTCCTCGACTACGGCGAGCTGGAGTCCCTCACCAGGATGGAAGCCCAGTGGGCGCAGTCCGCACCCCCGCCGCCCGGCCCGCAGTCATACCCCGCCGGTCCGGCCTGGGGCGCCGCGCACCACGGCTCGCACGGCCACAGCTCGCACGGCCACGGCTCGCATGGTCACGGGCACCACGGCCAGCACGGTCACCGCGGGTTCGGACGGATGCTCTTCTCCTCCTGAGCCCCGCCCCTCGAAAGCGCACGAAAGAGGGCCCCGGCAGAACCGCCGGAGCCCTCTTTGCTGGTGGACGATACTGGGATTGAACCAGTGACCTCTTCCGTGTCAGGGAAGCGCTCTCCCGCTGAGCTAATCGTCCGTGCGCGGTACTGGGATTGAACCAGTGACCTCTTCCGTGTCAGGGAAGCGCTCTCCCGCTGAGCTAACCGCGCGGAAGGTCCGGTGGTCACCGGACCCGGTGGACGATACTGGGATTGAACCAGTGACCTCTTCCGTGTCAGGGAAGCGCTCTCCCGCTGAGCTAATCGTCCTTGGAGGTGGAGACGGGATTTGAACCCGTGTAGACGGCTTTGCAGGCCGTTGCCTCGCCTCTCGGCCACTCCACCAAGTGCGGGGGCCCGGGAGGTCCCCCACTCGAGCGGACGACGAGATTCGAACTCGCGACCCTCACCTTGGCAAGGTGATGCTCTACCAGCTGAGCCACGTCCGCAGTGCCTTTCCCAGGCCGCGCCCGGGAGGCAGTCCCCGGGGCGCATGCGCCTCGGCGACGTGTTGAACTTTAGCGGATTCCCGGGCCAGCTCAAATTCCGTTTCCGCAGCGTGGCCGCCCAGCGGCCCTCATAGACTCGAAACCGTGTCCGATCCGACCCCGCTCGCCCGCTTGGGCGGCTGCCTTGCCACCGACCTCCGCGACGTGACCAGCGATCCCGAGGCTCTCGACTCCTCGGGCTGGTGGGCCGTCGTCGCCGACTACGAGGGCGGGCTGTGCTGTGCCCGCTTCGGCGACGTACGCCCCGCCCCTCTCCCCGCGCCGGTGCCGGGCCGCTGGCGGGGCCCCGCGGCCGGCAGCTGGGTCAGCTCCCTGGACCGCGCCGGCTACACCGAGGGCGTGCGGCGAATCCGCGCGGCCATCGGTACGGGCGACGTCTACCAGGTCAACCTCTGCCGCGTGCTGTCCGCACCGCTGCCCGACCCGTCCCCGGGGGCCGCCGACATCGACCAGCTCACCGCCCGGCTCGCCCTCGGTACCCCGGCGGCGTACGCGGGCACCGTGCGCCTCCCCGCACACGGTGTGGAGATCGCCACGGCCTCCCCCGAGCTGTATCTGCGCCGCACGGGACGCACCGTTGAGTCCGGCCCCATCAAGGGCACCGGCCGCTCGGAGGCCGACCTGGGGGAGAAGGAGCGGGCCGAGAACGTGATGATCACGGACCTGGTCCGCAACGACCTCGGCCGGGTCTGTGTGCCCGGCTCCATCACCGTCCCTCAGCTGTGCGCGGCCGAGCCCTACCGGGGCCTGGTCCATCTGGTCTCCACCGTCCGCGGCGAGCTGCCGGAGACCGCGGAGACCCCCGGCGCCGGGCCCGGGGCGTGGGCGCGGCTGCTGGAGGACACCTTCCCGCCCGGCTCGATCACCGGGGCGCCCAAGTCCAGCGCCCTGCGCCTGATCGACGAGCTGGAGACGGTGCCGCGCGGCCCGTACACCGGGGGCATCGGCTGGGTCGACGCCGATCGTGGGACCGGCGAGCTGGCCGTCGGTATCCGTACTTTCTGGATCGAGCGTGACCACCCACGTCCCCTGCTGCGCTTCGGTACCGGCGCGGGCATCATCTGGGACTCGGACCCGGAACAGGAATGGCGGGAGACCGAGCTGAAGGCTTCCCGGCTGCTCGCGGTAGCGTCGGGGGAGTACGACGGACACGAGACCGCGGCACAGACCCGGTGACACAGCGGCCCCTAGAGGCTCCCTGAGGTGAACAGCAGTGAAGATCTGGCTCGACGGCGGACTGCGGGACGCACACAGCGCAAACGTCTCCGTGTTCGATCACGGGCTGACGGTCGGCGACGGCGTCTTCGAGACCGCCAAGACCACTGACGGCACACCGTTCGCCCTCACCCGGCATCTGCACCGGCTCGCCTCCTCCGCACGCGGCCTCGGTCTGCCCGAGCCCGACCTGGACGAGGTACGGCGGGCCTGCAACGCCGTCGTCGCCGCGAACCCCATGCCCTTCGGCAGGCTGCGGATCACCTACACCGGCGGCCTCTCCCCGCTCGGCTCGGACCGCGGGGAAGCGACGCCCACCCTCGTCGTCGCTCTCGGCCAGGCGACCCGCAGGCCGGACACCACCTCGGTCGTCACCGTCCCCTGGACCCGCAACGAGCGCGGCGCCATCACCGGGCTGAAGACCACCTCGTACGCGGAGAACGTCGTCGCGCTCGCCCGCGCCCGCCAACAGGCCGCCACCGAAGCGCTGTTCCCCAACACCCACGGGCAGCTGTGCGAGGGCACCGGCACCAACGTCTTCGTCGTCCTCGACGGCGAGTTGCACACGCCGCCGCTGTCCTCCGGCTGTCTGGCGGGCATCACGCGGGCGCTGGTCCTCGAATGGGCGGGCGGCCGGGAGACCGAGCTGCCGATGGATGTGCTGGAGCGGGCCGAGGAGATCTTCGTGACCTCCAGCCTCCGCGACATCCAGGCGGTGGCGCGGCTGGACGGACGCACCCTGCCCGGCGTGCCCGGCCCGGTGACCGCCAAGGCGATGCGGGTCTTCGAGGAGCGCTCGGCGGCCGATATCGACCCGTAACCCGGTGGTGGGGGCGACGGCCGACGGGTAGAACCGGACTGTGACGACCACCTTGCGCCCCACCGGTCCCGAGAGCCGCACCGCCGAGGGCAGGCGCTCGCGCGCGTACGAGATCTGTGTCAACTCCCGCCCGGTCGGCGCCGTCGCCCTCCTCGGCCCTGCCGAGGACGGGCCTGCCCTCGGCCGGCTGGCGCGGCTGTACGTCCACGAGGGCGAGCGGCGCCGGGGGCGGGGGACCGTCGCGGCGCTGGCGGCCGAGGAGGCGCTGCGGGGCTGGGGCTGCACACATGTGGAGGCGAGCGTGCCGCTGGCCGCCGACACCGACGGGAGCGGGGAAGCGGTGCCCGCGGGTGTGCACCTGCTGGGCGTACTCGGCTATGCGGAACGCAGCTGTCACATGATCAAGCAGCTTGGCCGGCGGCCCGAACTGCCGCCCGGCAGCGCGGTCCGGCCGCTGACGGACGGGGAGTTCGACGCCTGGTGGGCAGCGGGCGCCGCGACCTTCGTCGAGGGACTTGTCTCCCTCGGCTTCAGCCCCGAACAGGCCGCCGCCCGGTCCGCGGCCGTCCGGCGCACGCAACTGCCCAATGGTCCCGCCTCACCTGGGGTCGCGCTGCGGGTCCTCACCTGCGAGGGCACCGACGTCGGCTCGGTCTGGCTGGCCTTCGCCGGGCTGCCCCGTACCGGAGTGGACGCCTGGGTCTACGACATCAGCGTGGTGCCCGAGCGGCGCGGGGAGGGCCACGGACGCTCCCTGATGCTGGCCGCCGAGCGCAACTGCCTGGACGCAGGGGCCGGGCGGCTCGGGCTCAACGTCTTCGCCGGCAACACGCCAGCACGGCGGCTCTACACCTCGCTGGGCTACCGCCCGGTGGAGCGCTACTTCGTCAAGACACTGCTGTAGCCGTCCGGCTGCGGATCAGCGGCCGAGCAGCCGGTCGGCGATCTCCTCGATGCGCTCCCGCAGCCCTTCCTGGCTCTTGCCGCCGTCCAGCCGCTGCCCGTCGATGACATACGTCGGCGTTCCCGTCACCCCGATCGCCTTGCCCTCGGCCTGGTCGGCGTCCACCGCCAGCAGATGCCGGCCGTCGATCAGCGCGGAGGAGAACTCCTCGGCGTCCAGGCCCAGTTCGCGCGCCAGCTCCAGCAGCAGCTCCTCGCCGCGCTCGCCGAGCTGCTCGGTGCGAGCGAGCAGCGCCTCGCCGTACTCCTCGCCCTTGCCCTGCTCGTACGCCTCCTCGAACGCCTGGGCAGCGGCGTACGCGTGCTTGTTCTTCTCCAGCGGGAAGTGCCGCAGCCGGATCTCCATCCCGTCGCCGTACCGCTCGCGCAGCGCCCGCAGATCTGCCTGGGCCCGGTGGCAGTCCGGGCACTGCAGATCGCACCACACGTCGAGCGTGGCGTGGGCGTGGGGGTACCTCCCGGCCGAAGGCTGGGGGAAGGAGGTGCCGGAGTCGGTGGTGTTGTCCATGGCCACAGTCTCTCAGCCCCGAGGAGGGCACCCGACCCCGAGATCTCCCTGAACCGGACGCCCGGCCATGGCCGCTACCGCCTGCCCGGTGCGACGATGGAGACATGCTCACCACCACCGTCTGCGCCGCGCTCTCCGCGGCGGGCCTCGCCGTCGCCTTCCTGACAGCGTGGCGGCGCCGCTTCGCTGCCGCGACGCGGCTCGCCGCCGTCGCGCTGGTGCCGGTCGGGCTGGCGATGTCCGGGCTGGTCGGCCTCGGCGGGAAGATCGGCAGGGCGTTCGGCAGCTGGGCGGCCGATCTGGTGCTCAAGCCCACCGTCTGGGCCGGGTTCGCCGTGCTGGCCTGCGCCGTCGTGCTGTGGATCATCGGCCGTGCCGCCGCCGGCCGTGCCGCGGCCAAGCCCTCCCGCCGGCAGTCCCGCGCCGCGGAGCCCGCTGCCGATACCCCCGCCCTCGCCTCCTCCGGCCCACCCGCCACCCAGCGGAAGGCCAAGCCCGAGAAGACCAAGCAGGGCAAGAACAAGCCCGCCGACTCCGGCGAAGACTTCTCCGACATCGAAGCCATCCTCAAAAAGCACGGCATCTGACGCTGCCGCCCCTCCCGGGCCTCCCTGGCGCCCCTAGCATGCCCAGCGGGCGGCATGCGGGGCTTTTGTCGGAAATCACGGGGAAAGGGGGCATGCGGTCCTACGGGGTCGTGGCGGCTGAGACATGATCACGGCGAGATGGACACGACGCCGAACTCCGCGATCGAGCTCGACGAGCTGCCGCCCTCCGAGCCCAAGGGATGTCTGTACGCACTCTCCCAACCGCCGCTGATGCTGTTCCTCGCTGTGATCGCGGTGTTGCTCGGCGCCGCGGGGGTGCATGATCTGTTGCTGCTGTGAGGGCCGGACGTGCGGCAGGGCTCAGCCCTGGGTGGCGGCCCCGGTCGACTCCCGGCGGCGCGCGCGGTAGGCCGCCACATGGAGGCGGTTGCCGCAGGTACGGCTGTCGCAGTATCGGCGGGAGCGATTGCGGGACAGGTCGACGAAGGCGCGCCGGCAGTCCGGCGCGGAGCAGCGCCGCAGCCGGTCCCGTTCGCCGGAGACGAGGACGAACGCCAGCGCCATGCCACCGTCGGCGGCCAGATGCTGGGCGAGGGAGGCGTCGGGCGCGAAGTAGTGGACGTGCCAGTCGTAGCCGTCGTGGTTGGTGAGCTGCGGCGTCGTCCCGGCCTCCGCGACCAGCGCGTTGATCAGCCGGGCCGCCGTACGCGAGTCCTCCGCGGCGAACACCTGCGCGAAGCGCTCCCGCGCCTCACGTACGGCCCGCAGGTCGTCCTCGGTGAGCTTGCCGACGCCGCTGACGTTGTTGCGCTCCACGTAGGCGCGCAGGTCCGCCACGGACACCAGCGTGTCGGGGGTGTCGCCGTCCGCCATGGTGTTCAGCAGCTCGACCACCTGGTCGAGCGCACACCGGGTGTCGTGGTTGATCTGCACGGGCCGCTCCTGCCGTGTCCGGGAACATCTCCGGCCTGATGCGGAAGCCTAGTCGCTGCGCCTCGCCCGGGAGCCGCCTGTTTCCGGCCGGTAGCCGTGGAGTTGCCGAACGCAGCGACGCCGCCGCCGCGTATCTCTACGCGGCGGCGGCGTCGCAGTGTGCCGTTACACGAAGCGGTGCCGTGGCACACGGCTGCCGGGACCGTCGGCCGTCGCCCCGAGTCGGACGGCCGCGGTGACCGGCGGTCTCAGCTCTCGGCGAGGATGTGCGAGAGCTCGGTGTCGAGGTCGAAGTGGCGGTGCTCGGTACCGGGCGGCACGGCCGCGTCGGTCCGCTTGAGGAAGGATTCCAGTGCCCGCGCCGGGGCCTCGAGCAGGGCCTCGCCCTCCGGGGAGCTGAGGGCGATGCAGGCCACGGACTGACCGTGGCTGCGGGACGGCCAGACTCGGACGTCCCCGGTGCCCGTGGGCCGGTGCAGGCCCTCGGCAAGGAGATCGCGGGCGAAGACCCACTCCACGGTCTCCTCGGCACCGGTGTGGAAGGTGGCGTGCACGGCGTAGGGGTCCGCCGTGTCGTACCGCAGGCCCGCTGGTACAGGCAGTGAGGACTCGCTCGAAACAACGAGGCGCAGGTGCAGCTCACAGCTCACCGTTGTGTTCATAAGCGCCAGGGCCTTTCGCTCAGTGTGCGCTCGGGGATTCGCACGTCGGCGAAATCGACATGCCACCTACGCGCCGGTTGTAAACCCCTCTGACTGATTTGTACGGAATCGAATCCTTCGTACGGCTCTTGTAGGTTTGGGATGTACGGCCAATCAAGTGAACCGGCCTGTTCGAAAGCTGTCAGGTACCTTGTCCCTCATGACTGCGGAGAGTGACGCAATGCCGCGTAGTATCCGGGAGGAGAAGCCGCTCGGTTCCCGCGCGCCGAGGTTCGTACAGGCTTCCCGGCCGCTGCACATGAGCTGGCGCGTGGGGATCTTCATCGTCGGCCTGGCGATCGTGGCCGGCGGCGTCATCATGCTGCCGCTGCCGGGGCCCGGCTGGCTGGTGATCTTCGGCGGGATGGCTGTGTGGGCCACCGAGTTCGTCTGGGCGCAGCACGTCCTGCGGTGGACCAAGCGCAAATACCGGGAGGGCACCCAGTGGCTGAAGGATCGCCGGGCGGCGCGCAAGGAGCGCAGGCTTGCCCAGCGCGCGGAGCGGCAGTCCCGCTGAGGCCCGGCCGCTGGTCATGGGCACCCGATGACATGCGGTAATGTTGGGCGCGCCAACGGGCGATTAGCTCAGCGGGAGAGCGCTTCGTTCACACCGAAGAGGTCACTGGTTCGAACCCAGTATCGCCCACCCAGTGCACCGGGGCCCGGAAGCGATCAGCTTCCGGGCCCCGAAGCGTTTCCGGGAGGGTTGGCGCGTGGGCCGTAACCACTACCGCTTCCGTGCGGCATGGCAGCTCGCCGCTCCGCCGGCCCGCGTCTTTGCCGTACTGGAACGGGCCGAGACATATCCCGAGTGGTGGCACCAGGTGCGCCGCCTCGACCGGACCGGCGAGGACAGTGCCGTCCTCCGCATCCGGTCCGTGCTGCCGTATGAACTCTCCGTAACTCTCCGCACATCCCGCCGCGACCGGGCGGCCGGGATTCTCGAGATCGGGATGAGCGGCGACATGGACGGCTGGGCCCGCTGGACCATACGCCCCGACGGCACCGGCGCCGTCGCGCTCTTCGAGCAGGACGTGGAGGTCAACAGGCGGCTGCTGCGGATGCTCGCCGTACCGGGTCGTCCCTTCTTCGTCGTCAACCACAAGCTGATGATGCGCAGCGGTCTGCGGGGCCTGCGGGCCCTGCTGGAAAGGGGTTTGGATGAAGAGTGAGGCGCACTGTATTGTTCTGCCGTGCCGCCGCACCGAAGGCGGAACGCCTGGGGCGATTAGCTCAGTGGGAGAGCGCTTCGTTCACACCGAAGAGGTCACTGGTTCGAACCCAGTATCGCCCACCCCGTGTTCGTGTGAGATCACCTGCGCGTGAGATCTCCGGAGGCCGGACCGTCAGCGGACGGGACGGCCTCTTTTTGTTTCCCGGTTCTCCGCTTCTCCGCTTCTTCGTTTCTCCGGTTTCCGCTCCTCATCTGCGAAAGCGGGCTGTTTGCGGTACCGATCCGTGGTCAGGAGAAGGAGGGGAGTGGCCGGGACACGGAGAGGGTGATGCGAGTCGCCGCCGACGACGATGAGATCCACTGGAGACGCGAACTGCCCGCGAGCAACACGGCGGCCACCTGGCGTGCCCGGCAGAGGCTGAGCACGGCAGCCCGCGCGATGCTGCGCGCCGGCGCCCTCGCCGCCCGCCGGTCCACCGGCTTCCACGGGGCCCGCGGCGAGCGGCGGGCCGAGGCGTTCACCGAAGGCGTGCGGTACGACGAGATCTCCGAGGAAGGCCATGCGGGCCGGCTGCTGACGGCCCGCGTCGCGCCCGGCCCGCAGGACGGCAGCCGGGAGCTCGCTGTGCTCAGCCGCGCTCTGCGGGCGACCGCCGACGCCGTGTGCCGCTACCGCGCCACCGGTGCCACCGAGCACTTCGACGCCGCCGTGGCGGACGGCTGCTGTGCCGAACTCACCGAGTCGCTCTGTGACTTGGTACGCGGCACCGAGGGGGTGCAGATCACCCTCGTCTGGTCGCGGACGGCCGGGACGCCGCAGGGCTGTCCGCAGCGGCCGTTGCCCGTCGTCTTCACCCCCGGCGACCTGTCCGCACTGGAGGTGGCCGGGCGGCACTACGTACGTGCGGAGCCCTCCGTTCCGGTTCGGGTGACGGGCAGCGTCGTACGGCTGCGTCGCGCCCGGCCCGACGGTCCCGGGTCGGTACGGCTGGATGTGCTCGCCGGGACGGAGGTGACCCAGATACGGGCCCGGCTGGACGAGGAGGGCTACCGCCGCGCCGTCCACGCCCATCTGGCGGGGCTGCCGCTGCGGATCGCCGGGCTGCTGGAGAGCAGGGGCGGCTTCCGGCGGCTCAGCGGCGCTTACGACGTCGCCCCGGTTCCGGTGCCCGAGGCGGCGCGGGAACGACTGCTGAAGCAGCTGCGGTACGGCCTCGACGACTTCGAGCGCGGCATGGGCGGCTGAGCGGGCCGGGCCCGAAGCCCGCACCGGCCGTCGGCCGGTGCGCGGTGGGGACTCCCGACCGTTTCGCGGTCGGGGGGCGTTGCTCGGTACGATTCGACGGCGCGGTATGCCCGCGTTCACGGCGCGGCGACGGCCGCGCGTCCCAGGTGAGAGTCAGGAGAGACCGGTGTCAGATGTCCGTGTGACCATCCAACGCGATTCCGAGCGGGAAGAGCGCGTGGTGACGACGGGCACTACGGCCGCCGCGCTCTTCGAGGGCGAGCGTTCCGTCGTCGCCGCACGTGTCGGCGGCGAGCTGAAGGACCTCGTCTACCCGCTGGCCGATGGCGATGAGGTCGAGCCCGTCGAGATCACCAGCGACGACGGCCTGGACATCCTGCGCCACTCCACCGCGCATGTCATGGCGCAGGCCGTCCAGGAGCTCTTCCCTGAGGCCAAGCTCGGCATCGGCCCACCCATCAAGGACGGCTTCTACTACGACTTCGACGTCGCCGAGCCGTTCACCCCCGACGATCTCAAGCGCATCGAGAAGAAGATGCAGCAGATCCAGAAGCAGGGGCAGCGCTTCTCCCGCCGCGTCACCACCGACGAGGCGGCCCGCGAGGAGCTGACGGGCGAGCCGTACAAACTGGAGCTGATCGGCCTCAAGGGCAACGCGGCCAACGCCGCCGAAGGTGCCTCGGCCGAGGTCGGCTCAGGCGAGCTGACCATCTACGACAACCTCGACGCCAAGAGCGGCGAGCTGTGCTGGAAGGACCTGTGCCGGGGCCCGCACCTGCCCTCCACCCGGCTGATCCCCGCCTTCAAGCTGATGCGCTCCGCCGCCGCCTACTGGCGCGGCAGTGAGAAGAACCCGCAGCTCCAGCGGATCTACGGCACCGCATGGCCGACCAAGGACGAGCTCAAGCAGTACCTGGAATTCCTCGCCGAGGCCGAGAAGCGCGACCACCGCAAGCTCGGCACCGAGCTGGACCTCTTCTCCATCCCCGAGGAACTGGGCTCCGGCCTTGCCGTCTTCCATCCCAAGGGCGGCGTCGTCCGCAAGGTCATGGAGGACTACTCGCGCAGGCGGCACGAGGAGTCCGGCTACGACTTCGTCAACACGCCGCACATCACCAAGGAGCGGCTCTTCGAGATCTCGGGCCATCTGCCGAACTACGCGGACAGCATGTTCCCGCCGCTGGAGTTCGACGAGCAGAACTACCGCCTCAAGGCGATGAACTGCCCGATGCACAACCTGATCTTCCGGGCGCGGGGACGGTCGTACCGGGAGCTGCCGCTGCGGCTGTTCGAGTTCGGCACCGTCTACCGGTACGAGAAGTCCGGCGTCGTCCACGGGCTCACCCGTGCCCGCGGCTTCACCCAGGACGACTCGCACATCTACTGCACCAAGGAGCAGATGCCGGACGAGCTGGACAACCTGCTCACCTTCGTCCTCAACCTGCTGCGCGACTACGGCCTGTCCGACTTCTATCTGGAGCTGTCCACTCGCGATCCCGAGTCGGACAAGTTCATGGGCACCGACGAGGAGTGGGAGGAGGCCACCGAGGCGCTGCGGCAGGCGGCAGGCAAGCAGGGCCTGGAGCTGGTCATGGACCCGGGCGGCGCCGCCTTCTACGGGCCGAAGATCTCCGTCCAGGCCCGGGACGCCATCGGCCGTACCTGGCAGATGTCGACCATCCAGGTCGACTTCCAGCAGCCCGCCCGCTTCGGTCTCGAGTACACCGCGGCCGACGGCTCACGCCAGCAGCCCGTGATGATCCACCGTGCCCTCTTCGGCTCCATCGAGCGCTTCTTCGCCGTCCTGCTGGAGCACTACGCGGGCGCCTTCCCGGCCTGGCTTGCGCCGGTGCAGGCGGTCGGCATCCCGATCGGCGACGACCATGTGCCGTACCTGACGGAGTTCGCCGCCGCGGCGAAGGCGAAGGGGCTGCGGATGGAGGTCGACTCGTCGTCGGACCGGATGCAGAAGAAGATCAGGAACGCGCAGAAGAGCAAGGTCCCGTTCATGGTGATTGCGGGTGACGAGGACATTGCGAACGGTGCGGTGTCCTTCCGCTACCGGGACGGCTCCCAGAAGAACGGCATTCCGCGTGCCGAGGCCATCGCGGAGATCCTCGACGCCGTGGAGCGCCGTATCCAGGTGTGAACGCACAGTTATCGTGAGTGAGGGGCGGTCCTTCCCGAGGGCTCGCCCCTCCTCGTGTCCGGCGCCGGACGGCGCATAAGCTGGCGGACATGACGAGTGAGCCGGAGCAGCAGATCGGAGTGGGGGCGCCGGACCAGTTCCAGCGCCTGTGGACGCCCCACCGGATGGCCTACATCCAGGGCGAGAACAAGCCGAGCGGCCCCGGCGCCGAGGATGGCTGCCCCTTCTGCACCATTCCGGAGAAGTCCGACGCGGACGGGCTGATCATCGCCCGCGGCGAGCACGTCTACGCGGTGCTCAACCTCTACCCGTACAACGGCGGACACTTGATGACCGTCCCCTTCCGGCACATCGCGGATTACACCGAGCTGAACGAGGACGAGACGCTGGAGCTCGCGTCGTTCACCAAGCACGCGATGACCGTGCTGCGCCGCGTCTCCGGGGCGCACGGCTTCAACGTCGGCATGAATCAGGGCTCGGTCGCGGGCGCCGGTATCGCCGCCCATCTCCACCAGCACGTGGTGCCCCGCTGGGGCGGGGACACCAACTTCATGCCGGTGGTCGGCCACACCCGGGTGCTGCCCCAACTGCTGGCAGACACCAGGGCGATGCTGGCCGAGGCGTGGTGACCCCTCAGGCGTCGTAGACGTCGGCCTTGAAGGGCTTGGCGTCCTGGACCGCGGCGCTGAGGTTGAGCGAGCGGCTGCCGAACCTCTCGACGCTGCAGCCGTTCTCCTCCAGCACCTTCATGGCCGCCGAGTGCACCACGCGCAGTACCGGTGTCGCCGCGCGCATGGCGTCGTCGGCCATGAACCGGTGCCGCCAGGGCTTCTTGGCCCAGGCGTGCCGCAGGCCGAACGGCTCGGGCAGGCTGAGCTTGCCGCCGAGGTAGTCCAGCACGGGCGGGAACCAGGTCAGCGGGGCGCGGGCGGCGAGGCGTACGACCTCCCTGGTCTCCACCAGCGGGAGCTTGACCGTGCGGGTCTCCCAGAACTTGACGCTCTTGGCGACCTGCTTGGTCTTGGCCTTCGGGCCGCTGGTGAAGAGCCCGTCGACGGGGCCGAGGGCGTGTCCCGTGACCTCGATCCGCAGCGTGTGGTGCAGCACGGTGACGCTGATCAGCAGCGTGATCACCAACTGGCCGTCCCAGAGCACGAACTGGACGCCCAGATAGTGCCGATTGCCCGCGCCGAACTGCTGCTCGTTGCAGATGCGCTGTATCTCGAAGTCCTTGATGCGGTAGCCCTCGACCTCTTGGCCGTCGGGGCGCTTGACCTCCTTGGCGCCCTCGGCGATGGGCGAGACGATCCAGTGCCGTATCGAGGGGGTGGGGAAGCCGCCGGTGTGCAGCGGGCCGCGCTCCAGCATGCGGAGCTGGTCGTGGATGGCGCGGATCACGTCCCAGCTGCGGAACGGGTGGATCTCCTCGCTGTCGCGGGCGGGGGTCAGCTCTTCGGCCAGCTGCCAGCTGCCCCACCGGGTGCCCATGCCCAATATCCCCTTGGGGCCCGCGTAGTAGACGAGGTTGCTGGCCTGTTCGGCGGCGACCTTGGCCAGGCCGAGCCGGATGCGTTCGGCGCCCGCGTCTCCCGGGTCCTGGGGCACGGCTTCGGGGATCTTGGGGCCGACCCCCGCGCCGCCCAGCATGCTCTGCCAGCGGCTGCGCAGGTCCTTCGCGTACTGCTCGCAGATCTGCTTGGCCCAGAGGCCGCCGACGATCGGTGCGACGAACATGGCCCGCAGATAGATGCCCAGGAAGCCGCTGAACGGGAGCTTGATCACGAAGAGTACGACCAGCGCTCCGACGGCGACCATCGCCACCATGCCGAGGGCGCCGGCGCGCTTGTCCTTGGAGCCGGCGATCATGCGGCGCAGCTGGAACGCCAGCAGCCACAGCAGCACTCCGGGCAGGAACAGCAGCCCGAAGAGGGTCATCACCATGGTCAGCCGCGCGTCGCGCTGTTTGCGTACCCGGGTGGCGGCCAGGCAGTGCTCGACGACGGTCTGGGGTTCGATGCCGAAGGACTGGATTATCGGCTTGCGGGCCCCGCCGAGCAGCCGGGTCTGGACGGCCCGGGAGAACGCTTCTCCCAGATTGGGTTCGAACAGCGAGAGCCGGGGCTTTTTGAAGCTCGCCTCGGGGTTGGCGTCGATGAGCTTCTTGACCTCGTCGTCGCGGTACGCGGCGGAGGCGAGCGCCTGGGTCGCCGCCGTCTGGCCGCCCGATCCGGAGATGGGGACCTGGGCGCCTGGCGTGAACTCGGCCGCCACATCAGGTTGGCTGCTGAGATCGTCGAATCCGGCCACTGGGCCCCCACTCCGCTCGGATCTGGCTCGCGGCACGGACCGCGCAGGCGCGGTATTGGTGCCGCCGACCACGACAGACGGCTTCCCAACTGGCGTGGTCGGCACACATTTTGCCGCAGGCTGCCCTCCGCAGGGTACCGGGCCCGGGCCCTGGCCCCCTCCCTCTGTTCCGGGAATGGGGTGCCCCTGTTCCGGCGTCCGCGGTCTGCGGGTGGGTTGTGGCTTGTCGCGCCCACGCGGCGGAGCCGCAAATGAGCACTGCCCCGCGCCCCTTCGGGGCGCGCTAGCTTGCCGCCTCCAGGATCCGTGCCGCCTGCTGCTGCGGCATCGGTTCGTGCTGTGCGTACGTACGGGAGAAGCGGCCGGTGCCGTGGGACATGGAGCGGAGGTCGATCGCGTAGCGGCTGATCTCGATCTCGGGTACCGAGGCGCGGACCGTCGTGCTGCCCGGTCCGGCCTGTTCGGTGCCGAGCACCCGGCCGCGCCGGGAGGACAGGTCGCTCATCACGGCGCCCACATAGTCGTCAGGGACCTCCACCTCCACCTCGGCGACCGGTTCCAGCAGGTGGATCTTGGCCTGGCCCGCGCACTCGCGCAGGGCGAGCGCGCCCGCGGTCTGGAAGGCGGCGTCGGAGGAGTCGACGGAGTGCGCCTTGCCGTCGACGAGTGTGACCCGTACGTCCACCAGCGGGTAGCCGGCGGCCACGCCCTTGGCGGCCTGGGCGCGGATGCCCTTCTCCACCGAAGGAATGAACTGGCGGGGTACCGCGCCGCCCACCACCTTGTCGACGAACTCGATGCCGGAACCGCCCGGCAGGGGTTCGACGGTGATGTCGCAGATGGCGTACTGCCCGTGTCCGCCGGACTGTTTGACGTGCCGTCCGCGCGCGTTGGCCGGGGAGGCGAAGGTCTCGCGCAGCGACACCTTGTGCTCCACGGTGTCCACCTGCACCCCGTAGCGGGACCGCAGCCGCTCCAGGGCGACGTCCCGGTGGGCTTCGCCCATGCACCACAGGACGAGCTGGTGGGTGTCGGGGTTCTGCTCCAGCCGCATGGTCGGGTCCTCGGCCACCAGCCGGGCGAGACCCTGGGAGAGCTTGTCCTCGTCGGCCTTGCTGTGGGCCTGGATGGCGACGGGGAGCAGCGGGTCGGGCATCTCCCAGGGCGCCATCAGCAGCGGATGGTCCTTGGCGGAGAGGGTGTCGCCGGTCTCGGCGCGGCTGAGCTTGGCCACGCAGGCAAGATCGCCCGCGATGGCCGCGTCGAGGGAGCGCTGCTGTTTGCCGAAGGGCGCGGACAGGGCACCGATCCGCTCGTCGACGTCATGGTCCTCGTGGCCCCGGTCCGCCAGGCCGTGTCCGGAGACGTGCACGGTCTCGTCGGGGCGCAGAGTGCCGGAGAAGACGCGTACGAGGGAGATCCGGCCGACGTACGGGTCGGAGGAGGTCTTGACGACCTCGGCGGTGAGCGGGCCCGCGGGGTCGCAGTCGAGCGTCGGCTGCGGTTTGCCGGCCGGCGTGGTGACGGCGGGGATTCCGTGTTCCTCGGGGGTCGGGAAGCCGCCGGTGATCAACTCCAGCAGCTCGACGGTGCCCAGACCCTGCTTGGCGCCGTCGGCGGCGGGCGCGGCGGCCAGCACCGGGTGGAAGGTGCCGCGGGCCACGGCCTTCTCCAGGTCCTCGATGAGCGTTTTGACGTCACAGTCCTCGCCGCCGAGATAGCGGTCCATCAGCGACTCGTCCTCGCTCTGCGCGATGATCCCCTCGATCAGCCGGTTCCTGGCCTCCGCGACGAGGGGCAGCTGTCCCTCGTCCGGATCGCTTTCGGTGCGCTGTCCGTTTCCGTAGTCGAACAGCTTCTGGGTGAGCAGCCCGATCAGGCCGGTGACCGGGGCAGTGCCGTCGGAGCGGCGTTCGCCGAGCGCCGGCAGGTAGAGCGGGATGACGGCGTCGGGGTCGTCGCCGCCCAGCAGCTCCTGGCAGACAGCGGTCATCTCGTCGAAGTCGGCGCGGGCGGCGTCGAGATGGGTGACGACGATGGCGCGTGGCATACCGACGGCCGCGCACTCCTGCCACACCAGCCGGGTGGCTCCGTCCACACCGTCGGCGGCCGAGACGACGAAGAGCGCGGCGTCAGCGGCGCGCAGCCCGGCCCGCAGCTCGCCGACGAAGTCCGCGTAGCCGGGGGTGTCGAGCAGGTTGATCCGGATGCCGTTCCAGGCGACGGGCACCAGGGAGAGCTGGACGGAGCGCTGCTGGCGGTGCTCGATCTCGTCGTAGTCGGAGAGCGAGGTGCCGTCCGCCACCCGTCCGGCCCGGTTGACCGCACCCGAGGCGAGTGCGAGGGATTCGACCAGAGTCGTCTTGCCGGCTCCGCTGTGGCCGACCAGCACCACGTTCCGTATCGCGGCGGGGTGGTCGGCCGCCGCTGCCCTGCCGGCGGCTCCGGGGTGTGCGTTCGCTTTGTCGGCCATGTGTCCCGCCTTCCGGTTGTCACCTGCTGGAGCACGCTGAAGGGGCCGAGCGGTCGCGAAGACCACGGTTCTTCCGAGCTTTACACCGCTGCCGACAGGCGTCCATACGTGGAACACGGCACTACCCGACCGTGTGCGCCGAGCGCTGCCGCCGCGTGACTACGATGGGCCACCCGGTGGCCACACCGTCATCCGGCTCGCCCTCGACGTACCAGGGACGGTCATGCTGAACAAGTACGCGCGTGCTTTCTTCACGCGTGTCCTCACCCCGTTCGCCGCGATGCTGCTGCGCCGGGGAGTGAGCCCCGATGCCGTCACCCTGGTCGGCACCGTCGGGGTGACGGCGGGAGCGTTGATCTTCTACCCCGTCGGGGAGTTCTTCTGGGGCACCGTCGTCATCACGCTGTTCGTCTTCTCGGACATGGTGGACGGCAACATGGCGCGGCAGCTGGGCCGCTCCAGCCGCTGGGGGGCCTTCCTGGACTCCACGCTCGACCGGGTGGCGGACGCGGCCGTCTTCGGCGGGATCGCGATGTGGTACGCGGGCCGGGGCGACGACCTGGTGCTGTGCGCGGTGACGCTGTTCTGCCTGTCGAGCGGACAGGTCGTCTCCTACACCAAGGCACGCGGCGAGAGCATCGGGCTGCCGGTGAACGTGAACGGGCTGGTGGAGCGGTCCGAGCGGTTGGTGATCACGCTGGTGCTGGCGGGCTTCTCAGGCTTCGAGGCCACTTTCGGCGTCCCGAACATCGGCGTACTGCTCCCGATCGCCCTGTGGGTGGTCGCGGTCGGCAGTGCTGTCACCCTCGGTCAGCGCGTGGTCACGGTGCGCCGTGAGTCCGCGGAGCTGGCAGCGGCGGAGGAGTCGAAGCCCGTGCCGGGGGAGCGGCAGGCCACCGCGGGGGACGAGACGGAGGAGAAGGGGAGGACCGCTTGAGCGCGCTGCGCGACCGGCTCACCGACTCGCTCTACGGGCTGGGCTGGGCGGGGGTCAAGAAGCTGCCCGAGCCCGCCGCCGCTGCGCTGGGCCGTCAGCTGGCAGACACGGTGTGGCGGCGCCGCGGCAAGGGCGTCACGCGGCTGGAGGCCAACCTCGCCCGTGTGGTGCCGGACGCGTCGCCGGCCCGTCTGCGGCAGCTCTCACGCGCCGGGATGCGCTCATATCTGCGCTACTGGATGGAGTCCTTCCGGCTGCCTGCCTACAGCGAGCAGCACATTCTCGACAGCGTCGACGTGGAGAACCTGGACCGCCTCACCGACGCGCTCGCCTCCGGTCGCGGCGTCATACTCGCGCTGCCGCACATGGGCAACTGGGACCTGGCAGGCGCCTGGGCAGTGACCGCGACCCGTACGCCCTTCACGACGGTCGCGGAGCGCCTCAAGCCGGAGAGCCTCTACGACCGGTTCGTCGCCTACCGGGAGAGCCTTGGCATGGAGGTGCTGCCGCACGGCGGCTCCTCCGCGTTCGGCACGCTGGCGCGCAGGCTGCGGGCGGGCGGCTTCGTCTGCCTGGTCGCCGACCGCGACCTGTCCGCCAGCGGGATCGAGGTCAAGTTCTTCGGTGAGGCCACGCGGATGCCCGCCGGCCCCGCGCTGCTGGCCCAGCAGACCGGGGCGCTGCTGATGCCGGTGACGCTCTGGTACGAGGCGCCGCCGCGGATGAAGGCCAGAGTCCACGAGCCGGTCCCGGTGCCGGAGCTCGAGGGGCGCAGGGAGCGGGTCGCGGCGATGACGCAGACCCTCGCCGACACCTTCGCGGCGGGCATCGCCGAGCACCCGCAGGACTGGCACATGCTCCAGCGCTTCTGGCTCGCCGACCTGGAGCCGACTCCGGGGAAGTCCCCCGAGCCGGACAAGTCCCCCGGACCGGGGACGGCCCCGTCAGCGGGAGAGGGCCCGGGCGCGGGCGAGCGGGGGCCCGGATGAGGATCGGCGTCGTCTGCCCCTACTCGTGGGACGTCCCCGGCGGCGTCCAGTTCCACGTCCGCGACCTGGCCGAGCATCTGATCCGGCTGGGGCACCAGGTGTCCGTACTGGCGCCCTCGGACGACGAGACCCCGCTGCCGTCCTACGTCGTCTCGGCGGGGCGCGCCGTGCCGGTGCCGTACAACGGTTCGGTGGCGCGGCTGAACTTCGGCTTCCTCTCGGCGGCCCGGGTCCGCCGCTGGGTGCACGAGGGCGACTTCGACGTTCTGCACATCCATGAGCCGGCCACTCCCTCGCTGGCGCTGCTGGCCTGCTGGGCGGCTCAGGGCCCCATCGTCGCCACCTTCCACACCTCCAACCCGCGCTCCCGGGCGATGATCGCGGCGTATCCGATCCTCCAGCCCGCGCTGGAGAAGATCAGCGCCCGGATCGCGGTGAGCGAGTACGCGCGCCGCACCCTGGTCGAACACCTGGGCGGGGACGCGGTCACCATCCCCAACGGCGTCGACGTCGGCTTCTTCGCCGACGCCGAGCCCAAACGGGAGTGGCAGGGCGGCCCCGAAGGTCACACGATCGGGTTCATCGGCCGTATCGACGAGCCCCGTAAGGGCCTACCGGTGCTGATGAAGGCGCTGCCCGCCATCCTTGAGGCGGCTCCGGGCACCCGACTGCTGGTCGCGGGGCGGGGCGACGAGCAGGAGGCGGTCGCCCAACTGCCGCCCGCCATGCGGGAGAGCGTGGAGTTCCTCGGCATGGTCAGTGACGAGGACAAGGCCCGGCTGCTGCGCAGTGTCGACCTCTACGTCGCGCCCAACACGGGCGGCGAGTCCTTCGGGATCATCCTGGTGGAGGCCATGTCGGCCGGTGCTCCGGTGCTCGCCAGCGACCTGGACGCCTTCGAGCAGGTGCTGGACGGGGGAGCGTCCGGCGAGCTGTTCCCCGTGGAGCAGGCGGACGCACTGGCTGGCGCCGCCGTACGCTTGCTCGGCGACCCCGGACGCCGCGCCGACCTGTGCAAGCGCGGCACCCGGCATGTGCGCCGGTTCGACTGGTCCACCGTGGGCGCCGACATCCTCGCCGTGTACGAGACGGTCACGGACGGTGCCGCTTCCGTCGCACCCGACGAGCGCACCGGGCTGTGGGCCCGGTTCGGCCTCGCCCGGGACTGAACCCAGAACCGGATACCTACGATGCCGACCCTCACCACCGTCATCTGGATCGTCGTAGCGCTGCTGCTCGTCGGCGTCTATCTGAGCTGGACAGCCGGCCGCCTGGACCGGCTGCACGCGCGGATCGACGCGGCCAAGGCGGCGCTGGACGCCACCCTGCTGCGCCGCGCCTCCATCGCCCAGGAGCTCGCCACGGCGGGAGTCCTGGACCCCGCGGCCTCGATGGTGCTCTACCAGGCCGCACACGGCGCCCGGCAGGCCGAGGAGGAGCAGCGCGAGGTCGCCGAGAGCGAACTGAGTCAGGCACTGCGGGCCGTCTTCGCCGAGAGCGCCCAGCTGGAGGCCGTACGGGAGGCACCCGGCGGCCATGAGACGGCCGGCGAGCTGAGCGCGGCGGTACGCAGGGTGCCCATGGCGAGACGCTTCCACAACGATGCCGTACGGGCTGCGCGGGCGCTGCGGAGTCACCGCACCGTGCGCTGGTTCCGGCTGGCCGGGCACGCTCCGTCGCCGCTGGCGTTCGAGATGGACGACGAGCCGCCACCGGTGCTGGCCGACCGGGGGCACCCTTCCGAAGACTGACGGCACTGGTGGGCGGGGGTTTGCAGGCCACAGCCCGGCGATTGGCCCTTTTCGCAGGCGACCCCGTTCGAGCAGGCTTACGAAGGACCTGAGCGGTCCCGTCGAACACCACCCCTTCAGCGAGGTCGAACGTGTCAACTCCGTCCACCGCCACAGCATCCTCGGCGTCTGCCGCGGCGCAGCGCCCCGAGACCGGTACAGCGCGCGTCAAGCGGGGCATGGCCGAGCAGCTCAAGGGCGGCGTGATCATGGATGTCGTCACCCCCGAGCAGGCGAAGATCGCCGAGGACTCGGGTGCCGTCGCCGTGATGGCGCTGGAGCGTGTGCCCGCCGACATCCGCAAGGACGGCGGCGTGGCCCGGATGTCCGACCCGGACATGATCGAGGGCATCATCGAAGCCGTCTCGATCCCGGTGATGGCCAAGTCCCGCATCGGTCACATCGTCGAGGCCCAGGTCCTCCAGGCGCTCGGTGTCGACTACATCGACGAGTCCGAGGTCCTCACCCCGGCCGACGAGGTCAACCACAGCGACAAGTTCGCCTTCACCACGCCCTTCGTCTGCGGTGCCACCAACCTGGGCGAGGCCCTGCGCCGGATCGCCGAGGGCGCGGCCATGATCCGCTCCAAGGGTGAGGCCGGCACCGGCAACGTCGTCGAGGCCGTCCGGCACATGCGCCAGATCAAGAACGAGATCGGTAAGCTGACCGTCCTGGACGACAACGAGCTCTACGGGGCGGCCAAGGAACTGCGCGCGCCGTACGAGCTGGTCAAGGAGGTCTCGGTGGCGGGCAAGCTGCCGGTCGTCCTCTTCTCCGCGGGCGGCGTTGCCACCCCGGCGGACGCCGCGCTGATGCGCCAGCTCGGCGCGGAGGGCGTCTTTGTGGGCTCCGGCATCTTCAAGTCCGGCGACCCGGCCAAGCGCGCCGCGGCCATCGTGAAGGCCACCACCTTCTACGACGACCCCAAGATCATCGCCGATGCCTCCCGCGGCCTGGGCGAAGCCATGGTCGGCATCAACTGCGACACCCTCCCGGAATCGGAGCGCTACGCCAGCCGCGGCTGGTAACGGCGGCATCGGAGCACGCGCCCTCTGTGGGCACCCGGACCCGTCCCGCGAGGCGGAGCGGGTGACCCAGAGGGCGGTGCCCGTCCACCCACCGCACGAGCCCCACCCCGCGTAGGCGCCCGGCAACAACGAAGGACCCGCACAGTGTCTGTGCCCATGATCGGCGTACTCGCCCTCCAGGGCGACGTCCGCGAACACCTCGCAGCCCTGCAGGCGTCGGGGGCGAACCCCGTACAGGTCAGGCGCCCCGAAGAGCTCGACGCAGTCGACGGCCTCGTCATCCCCGGCGGCGAGTCGACCACCATCAGCAAGCTCGCCATCGCTTTCGGCCTCATGGACCGACTCCGCGAGCGGGTGGCCCAGGGGATGCCCGCGTACGGCTCCTGCGCCGGCATGATCATGCTCGCCGACAAGATCCTCGACCCCCGCTCCGGACAGGAGACCATCGGCGGCATCGACATGATCGTCCGCCGCAACGCGTTCGGACGCCAGAACGAGTCGTTCGAGGCGGCCCTCGATATGCCGACGGTTCCCGGCGGTCCTGTGGAGGGCGTCTTCATCCGCGCCCCCTGGGTCGAATCGACCGGCGCGGCAGCCGAGACACTGGCCTCCTACGACGGTCACCCGGTGGCCGTCCGGCAGCAGCATCTGCTCGCCACCGCCTTCCATCCGGAACTGACCGGCGACCAGCGGGTGCATGCCCTGTTCACGGAGATGGTGCGGTCAGCACACTGAGTTGCTGACGGTAGGATCTCCGCGTCGAGAAGAAGTTGGGACTGTGAAGGAGCGAGGCTGTGTCCGGCCACTCTAAGTGGGCTACCACCAAGCACAAGAAGGCCGTGATCGATGCCAAGCGCGGCAAGCTCTTCGCGAAACTGATCAAGAACATCGAGGTCGCGGCCCGGATGGGAGGCGCCGACCCGGAGGGCAACCCGACCCTCTACGACGCCATTCAGAAGGCGAAGAAGCAGTCGGTTCCCAACAAGAACATCGACAGTGCGGTCAAGCGGGGCGCGGGCCTTGAGGCCGGCGGTGCCGACTACGAGACGATCATGTACGAGGGCTACGGCCCCAACGGCGTCGCCGTGCTGATCGAGTGCCTCACCGACAACCGCAACCGCGCGGCCTCCGACGTGCGGGTCGCCATGACCCGCAACGGCGGCTCCATGGCCGACCCGGGCTCGGTCTCCTACCTGTTCAACCGCAAGGGCGTCGTCATCGTCCCGAAGAACGGCCGGACCGAGGACGACATCCTCGGCGCCGTGCTGGAGGCGGGCGTCGAGGAGGTCAACGACCTCGGCGAAAGCTTCGAGGTGATCAGCGAGGCCACCGATCTGGTCGCTGTGCGCACCGCTCTGGTCGATGCGGGGATCGACTACGACTCGGCCGAGGCCAGCTTCGTCCCCAGCATGCAGGTCGAGCTGGACGAGGACGGCGCCCGCAAGATCTTCAAGCTGATCGACGCGCTGGACGACAGCGACGACGTGCAGAATGTTTTCGCCAACTTCGATGTGCCCGACGATGTGATGGCGAAGGTCGACGCGTAAGCGGTGTCCCCGATGTGCCGGTGAGGGGGTGCCCCTGCCTGTCTTCCGCGGACTGCGGGTGATGTTGTGGCTTGTCGCGCAGTTCCCCGCGCCCCTCAAGATGCACCGGGCTGTCAGAGGTCCCCGATAACCTGCGGGAACATAAGCACGGTTGCAGAGAGGGGGATGGCATTGCGCGTGCTGGGGGTCGATCCCGGGCTGACCCGCTGCGGCATCGGCGTGGTCGACGGTGTCGCGGGGCGGCGGCTGACCATGGCGGGCGTCGGTGTGATCCGTACGCCTGCCGAGGCGGAGATTCCCGAGCGGCTGGTGCTGATCGAGCGCGGGCTGGAGGAGTGGCTGGACGAACACCGCCCCGAAGCGGTCGCGGTGGAGCGGGTGTTCAGCCAGCACAACGTCCGCACCGTCATGGGCACTGCGCAGGCAAGTGCCGTGGCCATGCTGTGCGCGGCCCGGCGTGGACTGCCGGTGGCGCTGCACACCCCCAG
Organism: Streptomyces sp. 8N114; assembly: GCF_052245835.1. Classification (NCBI taxonomy): domain Bacteria; kingdom Bacillati; phylum Actinomycetota; class Actinomycetes; order Kitasatosporales; family Streptomycetaceae; genus Streptomyces; species Streptomyces sp. 8N114. Next base: position 293,547 of record NZ_JBQQBT010000004.1, read on the forward strand.
CGAGGTCAAGGCCGCCGTCACCGGTTCGGGCCGGGCCGAGAAGGCGCAGGTCGGTGCCATGGTGACGCGCCTGCTGGGGCTCTCGGCGGCGCCGAAGCCCGCCGACGCGGCGGATGCGCTGGCCCTCGCCGTCTGCCACATCTGGCGCGGCCCGGCGCAGACCCGGCTCCAACAGGCCGTCGCAGCCCGGCAAGCCGGCCCCGCCTCAGGTACGCAACGTACGCCGCACCGCAGGAAGGGCACCGTTCGATGATCGCCTCCCTCTCGGGCCCCGTCGCCGCGCTCGGCCCCGACTCCGCCGTGATCGAGGTCGGCGGGGTCGGCATGGCGGTCCAGTGCACGCCCGGCACGCTCGCCGGGCTGCGCATGGGCGAGCCGGCCAAACTGGCCACCTCGCTGGTCGTACGGGAGGACTCGCTGACCCTCTACGGCTTCGCGGACGACGACGAGCGGCAGATCTTCGAACTGCTCCAGACCGCGAGCGGGGTGGGCCCCCGGCTTGCCCAGGCGATGCTCGCGGTGCACAGCCCCGACGCGCTGCGGCTCGCCGTCGCCGGCGGGGACGAGAAGGCGCTGACCGCCGTGCCCGGCATCGGCAAGAAGGGCGCGCAGAAGTTGCTGCTGGAGCTGAAGGACCGGCTCGGACAGCCGCTGGGCACGGTTCCCGCTTCGCGAGGGGCCGTGGCACCGGCAGCGCCGGGGTGGCAGGAGCAACTCCACGCAGCGCTGGTCGGATTGGGGTACGCCACCAAGGAGGCGGACGACGCGGTCGCGGCCGTGGCCCCGCAGGCGGAGGCCGTTGTCGCGGACGGTGGTGAGCCCCAGGTCGGTGCGCTGTTGAAGGCCGCCCTCCAGTCGCTGAACCGGGCACGGTGACGCCATGAGCTCCGAGGAACGGCTCGTCGACGCCGAGGTCGACGGTGATGAGCAGGCTGTCGAAGCCGCGCTGCGCCCCAAGCAGTTGGGGGAGTTCATCGGGCAGCCCAAGGTGCGGGAACAGCTCGATCTGGTGCTGCGCGCGGCCCGGGCCCGCGGCGGTACCGCCGACCATGTGCTGCTTTCCGGTGCGCCCGGACTCGGCAAGACGACACTGTCCATGATCATCGCGGCGGAGATGGGCGCCCCCATCCGCATCACCTCCGGGCCCGCCATCCAGCACGCGGGCGACCTCGCGGCGATCCTCTCCTCCCTCCAGGAAGGGGAGGTGCTCTTTCTGGACGAGATCCACCGCATGTCCCGCCCGGCCGAGGAGATGCTCTACATGGCCATGGAGGACTTCCGCGTCGACGTGATCGTCGGCAAGGGGCCAGGAGCCACGGCCATCCCGCTGGAGCTGCCTCCGTTCACGCTGGTCGGGGCCACCACCCGGGCCGGGCTGCTGCCACCGCCGCTGCGCGACCGCTTCGGGTTCACGGCGCACATGGAGTTCTATGAGTCGGCGGAACTGGAGCAGGTCGTACGCCGGTCCGCGGAGCTGCTGGAGGTGCGTACGGATCCGGAGGGCGCCGTGGAGATCGCCGGGCGCTCCCGGGGCACGCCCCGTATCGCCAACCGGTTGTTGCGGAGGGTGAGGGACTACGCACAGGTCAAGGCGGACGGCGTCATCACCCGCGAGGTGGCTGCCGCGGCGCTGGAGGTCTACGAGGTGGACGGGCGCGGTCTCGACCGGCTCGACCGTGCGGTGCTCGGCTCGCTGCTGAAGCTGTTCGGCGGCGGTCCCGTCGGGCTTTCCACGCTTGCCGTCGCGGTTGGCGAGGAGCGTGAGACAGTGGAAGAGGTGGCCGAGCCGTTCCTCGTGCGCGAGGGATTGCTGGCCCGTACTCCTCGTGGTCGCGTGGCCACACCAGCCGCATGGGCTCATATGGGTCTGACCCCGCCCCAGCAGTCCTCGCGGTCGGCTTCCGGAGGGCCGGGGCAACAGGGCCTGTTCGGAGCGTGACGGCGCGGAGACTCGGCGGGCCGGGAACCTCGGTGCCATGCTTGACGTTGTTCCATCGGCGAAGGCTCCCTTAGACTCCGCCGACGCCCTCCCTTTGCGGAGGCTTGCCCACCCCGAATACCCAGGCCGCTGAGACGCGGCCATGCGAAGGAATATCTTCCGCCGTGGATCCTATTGCTCTGCTCCCGTTCATTGTGATCATCGGGGCCATGTTCCTGATGACTCGCTCCGCCAAGAAGAAGCAGCGTCAGGCCGCGCAGATGCGTGATCAGATGCAGCCTGGCACGGGCATCCGCACCATCGGGGGCATGTACGCCGTCGTCAAGGAGATCCGCGAGGACAGCGTCCTCGTGGAGATCGAGCCCGGCACGCACGCGCTCTTCGCGAAGAACGCCATCGGTGCCGTCCTCTCCGATGAGGAGTTCGACCGCATCACGAACGGCCCGGAGGGCGAAGAGTTCGAGGTCGACACGGTGGTCCCCGACGACGCCTCCGCGCTGACCCGGGGCGAGGACGCTCCCTCCGACGCGAAGCTCGACCTCGAGAAGAAGGACGCCGACGACGGCCCCGACGCCGCCGCGGAGAAGGACGACGAGGAGCCCGCCGAGGCGTCCGACGAGCCGAAGGCGGACTCGGCCAAGGCCGACGACACCGCCAAGGACGGCAAGCGGGACGAGGACGCCGACTCCAAGTAAGGTCAGCGCCGCCGGACTGGGGGAGCAGGACCGGGTCCGGCGGCGTAGCACGTCCACAGACCACTTCGCGCGCCGCTGTGCCGCGCCCGGCCGAACTCGCGGGGCGGCACGGGCGGTTGGACAGGGAGAGACGAGAAGGTGGCAGCACCGAAGAGGGGTCGCAGGGCCTCCGGCGCCAAGGGGAGGCCGTGGCGCTCCCTAGGGCTGATTCTGGTGATCACGGCCGGGCTGATCGTGGGGATGTTCGCCTCGGGCCACAAGACGCCCAGGCTGGGCATCGACCTGGCCGGCGGCACCAGCATCACGCTTGAGGCCAAGAACCAGCCCGGCAAGCCCAACGCGATCAACAAGACCAACATGGACACCGCCGTCGGCATCATCGAGCGGCGCGTCAACGGTCTTGGTGTGACCGAGGCCGAGGTCCAGACCCAGGGCGACCGGCACATCATCGTCAACATCCCCAAGGGCACCAACTCCAAGCAGGCGCGCGAACAGGTGGGCACCACGGCGCAGCTCGCTTTCCGCCCGGTGCTGACGCTGACGCAGGCCCAGAAGCCGCAGCCCACGCCCTCCAAGCCCGGCAGCTCCGACAAGCAGGGCAGCCAGGACGGCAAGGGCAAGCAGGACGAGAAGGCGAAGCCGTCCTCCTCGTCCTCCGCCTCACCGTCGCCCAGCGGCCAGGGCCGCGCCGTCACCGAGGGACTGACGGCCAAGGGCGCCGCCAAGACGGACAAGAGCCCCAGCCCCCAGCCCAGCGACTCCGGCGGCAAGAAGAAGTCCCCGCAGCCGACGGTGCCGCCGCAGCAGCCCCAGGCCCCCGGAGTCCCGGCCGGGCTCGCCAAGGAGCTCGCCGCGCTCGACTGCAGCACCAAGGAAGCCCGGGCCAAGGCCAGCGAGAAGGCCGCGAACACCAAGGGCTCCGAGCCGATCGTCGCCTGTGACGCGAAGGACCCGATCAAGTACGCTCTCGGCCCGGTCGCCGTACCGGGCAAGAACGTCAGCAAGGCCAAGGCGGTCTTCGCCCAGGACCGCGGTCAGTGGATCGTCCAGATGTCGTTCAACGACAAGGGCTCCGACCAGTTCGGCGACATCACCGGCCAGCTGATGAAGAAGCAGCAGCCGCAGAACCAGTTCGCCATCGCGATGGACGGCGAGGTCCAGTCGGCGCCGACGGTGAACCAGCGGCTGACCAACAACGCGGAGATCTCCGGAAGCTTCACCCAGGAGTCCGCCGAGGAACTGGGCAACATCCTCTCCTACGGTGCGCTGCCGCTCTCCTTCGAGGAGTCGGACGTCACCACCGTCACCGCCGCGCTCGGCAGCGACCAGCTGAAGGCGGGTCTCATCGCGGGCGCCATCGGCCTCGCCCTGGTGGTCGTCTACCTGGTCGCCTACTACCGCGGCCTCTCGCTGATCGCCATCCTCAGCCTGCTCGTCTCCGCGGCCCTGACGTACACGATCATGACGCTGCTGGGCCCGGCGATGAGCTTTGCGCTCAACCTGCCGGCCGTCTGCGGCGCCATCGTCGCCATCGGCATCACGGCCGACTCGTTCATCGTCTACTTCGAACGTATAAGGGACGAAGTGCGCGAGGGCCGCACGCTGCGGCCCGCGGTCGAGCGCGCCTGGCCGCGCGCCCGGCGCACCATCCTCGTCTCCGACTTCGTCTCCTTCCTCGCCGCCGCGGTGCTGTTCATCGTCTCGGTCGGCAAGGTGCAGGGCTTCGCGTTCACGCTGGGCCTGACCACCGCGCTCGACGTCGTCGTGGTCTTCTTCTTCACCAAGCCGGTCATGACGCTGCTCGCCCGCAGGAAGTTCTTCTCCGACGGGCACCCCTGGTCGGGCCTCGACCCCAAGCGGCTCGGAGCCAGGCCACCTCTGCGGCGCGGCCGCCGCACCGTCAGCACCGACCCGAAGGAGGTCTGAGGTGTCCCGTCTCGGCAGTCTCGGCGCCCGGCTGTACCGCGGTGAGGTCGGCTACGACTTCGTCGGGCACCGCAAGCTCTGGTACGGCCTCTCGATCCTGATCACCATCACGGCCATCGTCGGAGTGGTGGTCCGTGGCCTGAACATGGGCATCGAGTTCGAGGGTGGTGCCGTCTTCACCACGCCCAAGACCTCCGCCTCCGTGGAGCAGACCACGCACGCGGCGGAGAAGGTCTCCGGGCACACCGCCATCGTCCAGGAGCTGGGCGGCGGCGGAAAGCGCGTGCAGATCGCCAGCGTCGACACCGACACCTCCACCAAGGTCAAGGAGGAGCTGGCCGCCGAGCTGAAGGTGAACCCGGAGAAGATCGACGCACAGCTGGTCGGTCCCAGCTGGGGCGAGCAGATCGCCAACAAGGCGTGGCAGGGGCTCGGGATCTTCATGATCCTGGTGGTGATCTATCTCGCTATCGCCTTCGAGTGGCGGATGGCGCTCGCCGCGCTCATCGCGCTCATCCACGACATCACCATCACCGTCGGCGTCTACTCACTCGTCGGCTTCGAGGTCACACCAGGCACCGTGATCGGTCTGCTGACGATTCTCGGTTACTCGCTCTACGACACGGTCGTCGTCTTCGACGGTCTGAGAGAGGGCAGCAAGAACGTCACCAAGCAGACCAAGTTCACCTTCAGCGAGATCGCCAACCGCAGTATCAACGGCACGCTGGTGCGCTCCATCAACACCACCGTTGTCGCGCTGCTGCCGGTCGCGGGTCTGCTGTTCATCGGTGGCGGGATGCTCGGCGGCGGCATGCTCAACGACATCGCGCTCTCCCTGTTCGTCGGTCTCGCCGCCGGCGCGTACTCCTCGATCTTCATCGCCACCCCGCTGGTCGCCGACTTCAAGGAGCGCCAGCCCGAGATGAAGGCCCTCGCCAAGCGGGTGCGCACCAAGCGCCTGAAGGCCGCCGAGCATGAGGCACACGAGCCGGACGACGAGCACGGCGACGAGCCACCGGGTGACGGAGGCGGCGGTGTCCGCCCCTCCGTCACCGTGGACAACGGCCGCGGCGGAGGTCCTGCGGCGGCGGGCGCCGGGGTCGGGGGACAGCGGCGTCAGTCGCCCTCCCGCGGCCGGGGCCGTGGCAGGCCGTCGGGGAAGCGCAGGTGAGCCGGTGAGCGCGATGGAGTCCTCGGCGGCCCCGCTGGTCCCCGCCGATGTGCGGGAACTGCTGACCAGCCGGATCCACGACGTACCCGACTATCCCAAGCCCGGAGTGCTGTTCAAGGACATCACTCCGCTGCTCGCCGACGCCAAGGCGTTCTCCGTCCTCACGGACGTGCTGGCGGGCCTGGCCGAGCGGCGGGGGGCCACCAAGGTCGTCGGCCTGGAGGCGCGCGGCTTCATCCTCGGCGCCCCCGTCGCCGTGCGCGCGGGCATCGGCTTCGTGCCCGTACGCAAGTCGGGCAAGCTCCCCGGCGCAACGCTCTCCCAGGCGTACGACCTCGAGTACGGCAGCGCCCAGATCGAGGTGCATGCCGCGGGGCTCGCGGAGGGCGACCGGGTGCTGGTGATCGACGACGTACTGGCCACCGGCGGTACCGCCGAGGCGTCCGTGCAGCTCATCCGGCGCACCGGTGCCGAGGTTGCCGGAGCGGCCATACTGCTGGAGCTCGGCTTCCTGGCCGGACGGGAGCGGGTGGAGCACGCCCTGGCCGGTGCGCCGCTCGACACCCTCGTCACCGTCTGAGACCGCCGGCCGCCCTGCGCGGCCGGCGGCATGAGCGGCATAAGGCGGCCACCCCGTACGTTGATCCGAGGGTGGCCGCCTTCGCCGTCCGTCCGGGAGGGCCGGGTGTGGCCGGGGTGGCTACCATGGCAGTCCGACCGGGGTCCACCGAGGAGTGCACTTGCCAGACGAGGCCCAGCAGCTCACCGCCGCTCAGCGCCAGCAAGCGGAGGCCGCCGGCCAGGCGGCCCAGCGCCGGTCCGGCGCCGCGGCCAACGGCGGGCTGCCCTCGAAGAGCGAGGGCCCCGGCCGCTCGCGTGCCGCCGACAGCTCCGCGAACGCCAACGCCAACGGGAAGCAGCCCGGCACCGCGCACGGCGCCCCGAGCCGCAGCAAGGGCTCCGACCGGGGTGGAAAGGGCACAGAGAACGGCACACGTGACCGTGTGGCGCCCGCCCGGGCCGTCTCCGGGGTCTCGGGCCGCTCCGGCTCCTCCAACCGCGTACGCGCCCGCCTGGCGCGCCTGGGGGTACAGCGCTCCAGCCCGTTCAACCCGGTCCTGGAACCGCTGCTGCGGATAGTGCGCAGCAACGACCCCAAGATCGAGTCCTCCACGCTCCGCCAGATCGAGCGCGCCTACCAGGTCGCCGAGCGTTGGCACCGCGGTCAGAAGCGCAAGAGCGGCGACCCGTACATCACCCATCCCCTCGCCGTCACCACGATCCTCGCCGAGCTGGGCATGGACCCGGCGACGCTGATGGCCGGCCTGCTGCACGACACCGTCGAGGACACCGAGTACGGGCTCGACACCCTGCGCCGCGACTTCGGTGACCAGGTGGCCCTCCTGGTCGACGGCGTCACCAAGCTGGACAAGGTCAAGTTCGGCGAGGCCGCGCAGGCCGAGACGGTGCGCAAGATGGTCGTCGCCATGGCCAAGGACCCGCGCGTCCTGGTCATCAAGCTCGCCGACCGGCTGCACAACATGCGCACCATGCGCTATCTCAAGCGGTCCAAGCAGGAGCAGAAGGCCCGCGAGACGCTGGAGATCTTCGCGCCTCTCGCCCACCGGCTGGGCATGAACACCATCAAGTGGGAGCTGGAGGACCTCGCGTTCGCGATCCTCTACCCCAAGATGTACGACGAGATCGTGCGGCTGGTCGCCGAGCGGGCGCCCAAGCGGGACGAGTACCTGGCCGTCGTCACCGACGAGGTCCAGGCCGATCTGCGCGCGGCACGCATCAAGGCCACCGTCACCGGGCGGCCCAAGCACTACTACAGCGTCTACCAGAAGATGATCGTCCGCGGCCGGGACTTCGCGGAGATCTACGACCTGGTGGGCATCCGCGTCCTGGTGGACACCGTCCGCGACTGCTACGCGGCGCTGGGCACCGTGCACGCCCGCTGGAACCCGGTTCCGGGGCGGTTCAAGGACTACATCGCGATGCCCAAGTTCAACATGTACCAGTCGCTGCACACGACGGTGATCGGGCCCGGTGGCAAGCCCGTCGAACTGCAGATCCGCACGTTCGACATGCACCGCCGTGCCGAGTACGGCATCGCGGCGCACTGGAAGTACAAGCAGCAAGCCGTCGCCGGCACCTCCAAGGTGCGGACCGACGTGCCCAAGAGCGCGGGCAAGGGCGACGACCATGTCAACGACATGTCGTGGCTGCGGCAGCTGCTGGACTGGCAGAAGGAGACCGAGGACCCCGGCGAGTTCCTGGAGTCCCTGCGCTTCGACCTCTCCCGTAACGAGGTCTTCGTCTTCACCCCCAAGGGCGACGTCATAGCGCTCCCGGCGGGCGCCACCCCCGTCGACTTCGCCTACGCCGTCCACACCGAGGTCGGCCACCGCACCATCGGCGCCCGCGTCAACGGCCGCCTGGTGCCGCTGGAGTCGACGCTGGACAACGGCGACACCGTCGAAGTCTTCACCTCCAAGGCGTCCGGCGCCGGGCCCTCCCGCGACTGGCTCGGCTTCGTCAAGTCACCGCGCGCCCGCAACAAGATCCGCGCCTGGTTCACCCGTGAGCGACGTGACGAGGCCATCGAGCAGGGCAAGGACGCCATAGCGCGGGCCATGCGCAAGCAGAACCTGCCCATCCAGCGCATCCTCACCGGCGACTCGCTGGTCACCCTCGCGCACGAGATGCGCTACCCGGACATCTCCGCGCTCTACGCCGCGATCGGTGAGGGCCACGTCTCGGCGCAGCACGTCTGCCACAAGCTGGTGCAGGCGCTGGGCGGCGAGGACGAGGCCAAGGAGGACATCGCCGAGACCGCGCCGCCGATGCCGGCGCGCAGCACGCGGCGGCGCTCCACCACCGACCCCGGCGTCGTCGTCAAGGGTGCGGGCTCCGACGTGTGGGTCAAGCTGGCCCGCTGCTGTACGCCCGTTCCGGGCGACCCGATCATGGGGTTCGTCACCCGCGGCAACGGGGTGTCGGTGCACCGTACCGACTGCGTCAACGTCGACTCCCTCACCCGGGAGCCGGAGCGGATCCTGGACGTCGAGTGGGCGCCCACCCAGTCGTCCGTCTTCCTGGTCGCCATCCAGGTCGAGGCACTGGACCGCTCCCGTCTCCTGTCGGACGTCACCCGCGTGCTGTCCGACCAGCACGTCAACATTCTCTCGGCCGCCGTCCAGACCTCCCGCGACCGCGTCGCCATCTCCCGCTTCACCTTCGAGATGGGCGACCCCAAACACCTCGGCCACGTGCTGAAAGCCGTCCGCGGTGTCGAGGGCGTCTACGACGTCTACCGCGTCACCTCCGCGCGACGTCCGCAGTAGCGGATAGCCGAACGTCGTGGCGGGGCCCGTCGGTGATTCCGCCGGACCCTATGGGTGGGTGGTTGCGCACCGCTGCGGCGGGAATTGTCCGGGGGCTGCGCCCCCGGACCCCCTCGGCTGGTGGTGTGGGGGCTCCGGCCCTCACACCATGTCCGCCGCGACGGGGTTCAGCCGCCGAATTCCTGGAGGCCCTTGAGGGCCTGGTCCAGGAGGGCCTGGCGGCCTTCCAGTTCGCGCTCCAGCTTGGCGACCTTGGCGGTGTTCCCCGCGGAGCGGGCCTTGTCGATCTGGGCGTGGAGCTTGTCCACCGCGTCCTGGAGCTGACCGGTCAGCCCCTCGGCGCGGGCCCGGGCCTCGGGGTTGGTGCGCCGCCATTCCGCTTCCTCGGCCTCCTGGATGGCCCGCTCCACCGCGTGCATCCGGCCCTCGATCTTCGGCCGTGCGTCGCGCGGCACATGACCGATGGCGTCCCAGCGCTCGTTGATGGCACGGAAGGCACTCCGTGCGGCTTTCAGGTCGCTGATCGGCAGCAGCTTCTCCGCCTCGGCGGCCAGCTCCTCCTTGCGGGCGAGGTTCTCCCGCTGTTCGCTGTCGCGCTCGGCGAAGACCTCGCTGCGGGCCTGGAAGAAGACGTCCTGGGCACCGCGGAACCGCGCCCACAGATCGTCCTCGTGCTCCCGCTGCGCCCGGCCGGCGGCCTTCCACTCCTGCATCAGTTCGCGGTACTTGGCGGCGGTGGGGCCCCAGTCCCGGGAGCCGGAGAGCGCTTCCGCCTCGGAGACGAGCTTCTCCTTCCGCTGCCGCGCCTCTTCGCGCTGTGCGTCCAGCTGCGCGAAGTGCGCCTTGCGGCGCTTGGAGAACGCCGAGCGGGCGTGCGAGAAGCGGTGCCACAGCTCGTCGTCGCTCTTGCGGTCCAGCCTCGGCAGGCCCTTCCAGGTGTCGACCAGGGCCCGCAGCCGCTCGCCGGCTGCCCGCCACTGCTCGCTCTGGGCCAGCTCCTCCGCCTCGGTGACCAGCTCTTCCTTGGCGCGGCGCGCTTCTTCGGCCTGCTGCGCCTTGCGGGCCTTACGCTCCTCGCGGCGCTTCTCGACGACCTCGGTGAGATGGTCGAGCCGGCCCCGCAGCGCGTCCAGATCGCCCACGGAGTTGTGCGCGTCGACCTGCTCGCGCAGGTGCTCGATCGCGGCGGTGGCGTCCTTGGCGGACAGGTCGGTGGTTTTCACCCGGCGCTCAAGCAGGTCGATCTCCACGACCAGACCGTCGTACTTGCGCTTGAAGTAGGCGAGGGCTTCGTCGGGCGAGCCCGCCTGCCACGACCCGGCGACCTTCTCGCCGTCCGTCGTACGCACGTACACAGTCCCCGCGTCGTCGACGCGGCCCCACGGGTCGCTGCTCACAGCGCCTCCTCCACAAGATGCCTGGGAGCGCTGTGGCCCCCCGGCATCGTCCACGGTTCTCGTCACAGCCAACATAGGCGACCGGCGCCCGCGCTGTCCGCATCCGGCGAGCGGCGAATTGCCGGTCGGGAGCGGTTCCGGAACGGTACCGCGCGGGCGACGGCTGGGGGCACTCCCCCAGCCTCCGGCCAGGAGGTACCCCCAGGGCGACCCCGTCAGGACTTACGGACCGTAGCCTTGTCGATCACCACGGTGGCGTTGGGCGGGCCGTCACCCTGCGGGGAGCCCACTCCGGCCTTGGTGATCTTCTTCAGCACCTTCATCCCGGAGTCGGAGATCTTGCCGAACGGGGTGTAGTTGGGCGGGAGCTTACTGTCCTTGTAGACGAGGAAGAACTGGCTGCCGCCGGTGTCCGGGCCGCTGTTGGCCATCGCGACGGTGCCGGCCGGGTACTCGGCGCCCTTGAGGTTCTCGTCGGGGAGCTCGTAGCCGGGCCCGCCGCTGCCGCTGCCGGTCGGGTCGCCGCACTGCAGCACGGACAGGCCGGGCTGATCGGTCATCCGGTGGCAGGGCGTGTGGTCGAAGAACTTCTCGCCCGCCAGGAAGTCGAAGGAGTTGACCGTGTGCGGCGCCTTGGCCGCGTCCATGGTGAAGTCGATCTCGCCGCAGGTGGTGCTCAGCTGCATGGTGTACGAGGCCGACTTGTCCACCTTCATGGCCGGCTCCTTCTTCCACTGCTTGCGCGTCGCCTTGCCCTTGGCCGGCTTCTCGCAGGGGTCCGGGGCCTTGCTGGTGGGAGGCGCCGAGGGCTGGTCCGCCGCGTTGTCGTCGTCCTTCTTCTTGTCGCCGTTGAGCCCGCCCGAGGCGGCGTAGGCGCCGCCGGCGGCCAGGACGATCACCAGTCCGAGGGTGATCGAGATGTTGCGTATTCGAGCCTTGCGGCGGGCCGCCTCCCGCCGCTTGAGCTGCCGCTCGTACTTCTCACGGGCGAGCTGCTTTCTGCGCTGCTCACTGCTGACCACGGTCTCGTCTCCTTCGAGGCGTTTGGTGAGGCGTCTGGCGAGCGTCTTCGAGGCGTCGCACCTGCAGGACCTCACGTACCGTATACGCCGCCCTCACGGCTTCGCCGTGCCTGTTACGGGTTCGCCCCACACGGACCCGCGCCGGTAGGCTGGCAGCTGCCTGACCGGCGGCGGGCCTGCTCGGCCGCGTCGCCGCCCCCGCTGTCGGACGAATGAAGGACGATCGTGCTCGTTGCCGGGTTCCCCGCCGGGGCCTGGGGGACCAACTGTTATCTGGTCGCCCCCGCCGCCGGCGAGGAGTGCGTGATCATCGATCCGGGCCACCAGGCCGCGCAGGGTGTCGAGGAAGCCGTCGCCAAGCACCGGCTGAAGCCGGTCGCGGTGATCCTCACACACGGCCACATCGACCACGTCGCCTCCGTCGTCCCGGTGTGCGGTTCACACGGCGTACCCGCCTGGATCCACCCCGCCGACCGTTTCATGATGAGCGACCCGGAGAAGGCGCTGGGGATCACCATCGGGCAGCCCCTGATGGGCGAGCTGACGGTGGGCGAGCCGGACGACGTCGAGGAGCTGTCCGACGGCGCGGTGCTGAACCTGGCGGGCCTGGAGCTGACCGTCGCGCACGCGCCCGGCCATACCAAGGGGTCGGTGACCTTCCGGATGCCCGAACAGGCCGACGTACCGCCGGTGCTGTTCTCGGGCGACCTGCTGTTCCCCGGCTCCATCGGACGTACTGATCTGCCCGGCGGCGACCCGGACGAGATCCTCCGGTCCCTGGCGCGTGTGTGCCTTCCGCTGGAGGACGAGACCGTGGTCCTGCCCGGGCACATGCACCAGACGACCATCGGCCGCGAGCGCGCCACCAATCCCTTCCTGCGACAGGTGGCGGAGCACGGCCAGGGTGGCGGCGGCATCGACGCAGCCGCCACCCCGCGACGAGGAATGTGACGAGAAGCCACGTGAGCACCTTCAAGGCCCCCAAGGGCACCTACGACCTGCTGCCGCCCGACTCCGCGAAGTTCCTCGCGGTGCGCGAGGCCATCGCCGCGCCGCTGCGCAGGTCCGGCTACGGCTATGTGGAGACCCCCGGGTTCGAGAGCGTCGAGCTGTTCGCCCGCGGTGTCGGCGAGTCCACCGACATCGTGACCAAGGAGATGTACACCCTCACCACCAAGGGCGGCGACGAGCTGGCCCTGCGCCCCGAGGGCACCGCTTCGGTGCTGCGCGCCGCGCTGGAGTCCAGCCTCCACAAGGCGGGCAACCTCCCGGTGAAGCTGTGGTATTCGGGCTCGTACTACCGCTACGAGCGCCCCCAGAAGGGCCGCTACCGCCACTTCTCGCAGGTGGGCGCCGAGGCGCTGGGCACCGAGGACCCGACGCTGGACGCCGAGCTGGTCATCCTGGCGTACGACGCCTACCGCTCGCTGGGGCTGACGGGCTTCCGGCTGCTGCTCAACTCGCTGGGCGACCGCACCTGCCGCCCCGTCTACCGGGACGCGCTCCAGGACTTCCTCCGCGGGCTCGACCTGGATGAGGACACCCGGACCCGGATCGAGATCAACCCGCTGCGGGTGCTGGACGACAAACGCGAGAGCGTGCAGCGGCAGTTGGCCGGTGCGCCGATGATGCGCGACCACCTGTGCGAGGAGTGCAAGGCGTTCCACGAGGAGGTGCGCGCGCTGCTCACCGAGGCGGGCGTGCCCTTCGAGGACGACCCTAGGCTGGTGCGCGGTCTCGACTACTACACGCGTACCACTTTCGAGTTCGTCCACGACGGCCTCGGCTCGCAGTCGGCCATCGGCGGCGGCGGGCGGTACGACGGCCTCTCGGAGATGATCGGCGGCCCCGCGCTGCCGTCGGTCGGCTGGGCCCTGGGCGTGGACCGTACGGTGCTGGCGCTGGAGGCCGAGGGGCTCGAGCTCGAACTGCCCGCGGCCACCGAGCTGTTCGCCGTACCGATCGGCGACGAGGCGCGCCGCCGGCTGTTCGGTCTGGTCACCGAGTTGCGCAGGGAGGGCGTCGCGGCGGACCTGGCGTACGGCGGCAAGGGCATGAAGAACGCCATGAAGTCGGCCAACCGCTCCGGTGCCCGGTTCGCGCTGCTGCTCGGGGAGCGTGACCTCGCCGAGGGTGTGGCCCAGCTCAAGGACCTCGACAGCGGCGAGCAGACGGCTGTGGCACTCGATCGGGTGGTGGCCGAAGTGCGGGCCAAGCTGCAACTGCCGCACAGCCAGTTGGGGCAGAATGTGCCCCTGCCGGGCATGGACCAGATGACGGGATGACGAAGGTTATGACGACGACGGCACCCCTCGACGAGGCGCACGTGGGCGAGGACACACCGAAGGGGGGAGCCGTCGGCGCGAGCCGGGCCTTCGCCTGGATGCTCATCGTCACGGCCGCCGCCGGACTGCTCGCGTCCTGGGTCATCACGCTGGACAAGTTCAAGCTGCTGGAGGACAAGAACTTCAAGCCGGGATGCAGCATCAACCCGGTCGTCTCCTGCGGCAACATCATGCAGAGCGACCAGGCCGCGGCCTTCGGCGCACCGAACCCCATGATCGGGCTGGTGGCCTACGGCATCGTCCTCTGCGTCGGCGTCACTCTGCTCACCCGCACCGCCTTCCCTCGCTGGTACTGGCTGACGTTCAACGCGGGGTGCCTGTTCGGCGTCGGCTTCGTGACCTGGCTCCAGTACCAGTCGCTGTACAACATCGGGAACCTGTGCCTGTGGTGCTGCCTGGCCTGGGTCGCGACGATCATCATGTTCTGGTACGTGACCGCGCACAACGTCCGCAACGGCTTCCTGCCGGCCCCTGCTGCGGTACGCGGCTTCGCCGACGAGTTCCCGTGGGTGCTCCCGGTGCTGCACATCGGAGTGATCGGCATCCTGGTCCTCACCCGCTGGTGGGACTTCTGGACGAGCTGACTCCGGGGCCGCGTACCGGCCGAGGAGCGAGGCTCCCCGGGGCCGGACCGCGGGCGGCACGGCTGTCAGAGCGCTGACTTAGGGTTTCCGGTGTGGAGCCCGATCTTTTCACCGCAGCAGCAGAGGAACGCCAGGCCAAGGACCCGTCCGCCAGCCCCCTCGCCGTACGGATGCGGCCGCGCACCCTGGACGAGGTCGTGGGGCAGCAGCATCTGCTGCGCCCCGGCTCACCGCTGCGCCGGCTGGTGGGGGAGGGTGGCGGCGGTCCGGCCGGCACTTCTTCCGTGATGCTGTGGGGGCCGCCAGGCACCGGAAAGACGACGCTCGCATACGTCGTCAGCAAGGCCACCGACAAGCGGTTCGTGGAGCTGTCGGCAATCACCGCCGGAGTCAAGGAAGTACGCAGCGTCATCGACGGCGCCCGCCGCGCCTCCGGCGCCTACGGCAAGGACACCGTCCTCTTCCTCGACGAGATCCACCGCTTCAGCAAGGCCCAGCAGGACTCGCTGCTGCCCGCGGTGGAGAACCGCTGGGTCACGCTGATCGCGGCCACCACGGAGAACCCGTACTTCTCGGTGATCTCCCCCCTGCTCTCCCGCTCCTTGCTGCTGACGCTGGAGCCCCTGACCGACGACGACATCCGTGGACTGCTGCGCCGGGCCGTCGCCGACGAGCGCGGTCTGGCAGCAGAGGTGACGCTCCCGGAGGACTCCGAGGACCATCTGCTGCGCATCGCCGGCGGCGACGCCCGGCGTGCGCTGACGGCGCTGGAGGCGGGCGCGGGGGCCGCACTCGCCAAGGGCGAGAGCACCATCTCGCTGGCCAGCGTCGAGGAGGCCGTCGACCGCGCGGCCGTGAAGTACGACCGCGCCGGTGACCAGCACTACGACGTGGCCAGCGCGCTGATCAAGTCGATCCGGGGCTCCGACGTGGACGCCGCGCTGCACTACCTCGCGCGGATGATCGAGGCCGGGGAGGATCCGCGGTTCATCGCCCGGCGCCTGATGATCTCCGCGAGCGAGGACATCGGGCTCGCGGATCCGACCGCGCTCCAGACAGCTGTTGCCGCGGCACAGGCGGTCGCGATGATCGGCTTCCCCGAAGCGCGGATCACCCTCGGCCATGCCACGGTGGCCCTCGCGCTGGCGCCCAAGTCGAACGCGGCGTATCTCGCCATCGACGCGGCGCTGGCGGACGTCCGTGCCGGGCTCGCCGGGCCGGTGCCGCCGCATCTGCGGGACAGCCACTACAAGGGCTCGCAGAAGCTGGGGCACGGGGAGGGATATCAGTACCCGCACGATCTGCCGGGCGGTATCGCAGCCCAGCAGTACGCGCCGGACGCGGTGCACGGGCGCCGCTATTACGAGCCGACGCGTTACGGCGCGGAGGCCCGCTACGCCGACATCGCCGACCGCGTGCGGGCCCGGCTCCGGGGGGAGGGGGACTGACCTCCCCACCGGATCGCCGAGAGGCCCTTACCCGCCCGCCGCGAACAGCGCGTGCATGGCATGGCGCAGCTCCGCAACCGTGCTGACGGGCTCCGCGAATTCGAAGCGGGCGTCCGCACACGTTCCCGTACGGCTCCAGCCGCGCACCCGCAGCCCGAACCGGTCGAGCGCCAGCGGAACGGCGCGCTCCCACCCCTGGCAGGCACACAGCCCGCGCACCTGCTCCTGGTGCGCGGCGGCCAGGTGCTGCAGCAGCTCCGCCTCATGGACGGCGAGGGGGTCGGGGAAAGCAGCGGCGAAGGCGTCTGGTTCCACCTCTTCCTCGCCCCACAGATCGTCGATGTACGCCTCGCCGACCTCCAGTCGCAACATCCGCCGGGAGGTGCCGGCGACGGGGGCCGAGGGAGCGGCCTCGGCGAGCAGCCGGGCGCAGACGGCGCGTTCCTCGCCGCGTACGGGGGTGAGCCAGCCCGCGATCCAGGCGCGTCCGCGTACCCGGTGAGGTACTGAGACGGGCGCCACATCCGTGATCTCCATCACCGCCGCGAGGTCGTCGTCCTGTGCGTAGGCGCTCACGCGTGCTTCCAGTGAGTCCGCCGGGACCAGCAGCAGGAGGTCTCCGTCGGGGGTGACGGTGCGGGCCTCGGGCATGCCTGAGCCGGGTTCCCGCAGGTCGGGCTCGGCTCCGGGGATGCCCAGCAGGGCGGATACGCTGGATTGCGCGAGGGTTCGTACGCGTTCGGCGGCGGTCGGCCGCCGGGCGTCTTCCACGGGACGCGGCTGTTCCTCCTCGGCGTCGGCGCCAGGCAGGGAAATCCCAGGTCGAAACATACGTACTCCTCGGCTAAGGTAAGGCTCACCTAACTTACACGGAGGTCCGTTCAACGTGAACCAGTCGCGTCCCAAGGTCAAGAAGTCGCGTGCCCTGGGCGTCGCGCTGACCCCGAAGGCCGTCAAGTACTTCGAGCAGCGCCCGTACCCGCCCGGGGAGCACGGCAGGGGCCGCAAGCAGAACAGTGACTACAAGGTCCGTCTGCTGGAGAAGCAGCGCCTTCGCGCGCAGTACGACATCAGCGAGAGCCAGATGCGCCGCGCCTACGAGCGCGCCCGCAAGACCGAGCTCAAGACGGGCGAGGCCCTGGTGATAGAGCTGGAGCGGCGGCTGGACGCGCTCGTGCTGCGCTCCGGACTTGCCCGCACGATCTACCAGGCCCGGCAGATGGTGGTGCACGGCCACATCGCGGTCAACGACCGCAAGGTCGACAAGCCGTCGTTCCGCGTGCGCCCCGACGACGTGGTGATGGTCCGCGAGCGCAGCCGCAGCAAGTACCCGTTCCAGGTCGCCCGTGAGGGTGGCTACGCCGGTGAGGGGGAGACCCCGCGCTACCTCCAGGTCAACCTCCAGGCCCTCGCCTTCCGCCTGGACCGGGACCCCAACCGCAAGGAGATCCCGGTGATCTGCGACGAGCAGCTCGTCGTCGAGTACTACGCCCGCTGACCGCCTGCTTCGGCTCAGCCCCGCCAGCCCGCCTGCCCGGTGCCGGTCCCACCCCGGTACGGGCACGGCGGGCTGCGGCGTTCCCCGGAGCGCCCGTAATGCGGTACGGGGGTGACGGTGCGGCGCGATAAGGTCGATACCTCATACGCCGCCGCGGTCGGCCCCCGGCGAGCGGCGGCCGACCCCCATGACCATCAAGGGAAGCGGTGCAGCGTGTCCGGTGGAGAAGTGGCCGCCCTCCTCGTGGCCGTCTTCTGGGCGATCCTGGTGTCGTTCCTCGCCGTTGTGCTGGTGAGGCTCGCGCAGACGCTCAAGGCGGCGACCAAGCTGGTGACAGGCGTGACGGAGCAGGCAGTCCCCCTCCTGGGAGAGGCGTCGGCGACCGTCCGTTCCGCACAGACCCAGCTCGACCGCGTCGACGCCATCGCGACGGACGTCCAGGAGGTCACCTCCAACGCTTCCGCGCTCTCCTCCACCGTCTCGACCGCCTTCGGCGGCCCGCTCGTCAAGGTCGCCGCCTTCGGCTACGGCGTACGGCGGGCGCTGGGCCGCAAGGACGCGCCCGAGCGGGAGACGCGCGGCGGCCGGAAGGTCGTCGTCAGCCGCACCGTGTCTGCCACCCGCCGCGGCGGCCGCAAGCGTGGAAAGGGCTGAGCGCAGATGTTCCGCCGTGCCTTCTGGTTCACCACCGGCGCCGCCGCCGGGGTCTGGGCCACCACCAAGGTCCAGCGCAAGATCCGCAGCCTCGCCCCGGACGCGCTGGCACTGCGCGCCGCCGACAAGGCGGTCGAAGGCGGCCACCGGCTCCGCGAGTTCGCGCTCGACGTACGCGCGGGCATGGTCCAGCGGGAGAGCGAACTCAAGGACGCGCTGGGCCTGTCGGCGCCCGGGGAGGCCGAGCAGTACCGGGAACTCCCGGCCGCGCAACCGGCCCCCGTCCCACGGCGGCAGGGCAAGCGCCTTCCACGGCAGCAGGGCAAGCGGCAGTTGGGCGGCGTGCTCCCCCAGCCTCCGGCCGGGAGGGACCCCCTCGCCCCGCCGCTCACCCCGGAACGGCCGGACCACCAGAATCGGCCCTCCACCCCCAACCACCCGAACGACCGAAACGAGGACCACTGATGGAGTCGGCTGAAATCCGCCGCCGCTGGCTGCGCTTCTTCGAGGAGCGAGGGCACCACGTCGTGCCGTCGGCGTCGCTGATCGCGGACGACCCGACGCTGCTGCTGGTCAACGCGGGCATGGTGCCCTTCAAGCCGTACTTCCTGGGCGAGACCACCCCGCCCTGGCCGCGGGCCACCAGCGTGCAGAAGTGCGTGCGTACCCCGGACATCGAAGAGGTCGGCAAGACCACCCGGCACGGCACCTTCTTCCAGATGTGCGGCAACTTCTCCTTCGGCGACTACTTCAAGGAGGGGGCCGCCAAGCTCGCCTGGGAGCTGCTGACCTCCTCGCAGGAGCAGGGCGGCTACGGACTGGACCCCGAGCGCCTGTGGATCACCGTCTACGAGCAGGACGACGAGGCCGAGCGGATCTGGCGTGACGTCGTCGGCGTGCCCGCCGAGCGCATCCAGCGCCTGGGCATGGAGGAGAACTACTGGTCCATGGGCGTGCCGGGCCCGTGCGGACCCTGCTCGGAGATCAACTACGACCGCGGGCCCGAGTTCGGCCCCGAGGGCGGCCCCGCCGTCAACGACGAGCGGTACGTGGAGCTGTGGAACCTCGTCTTCATGCAGTACGAGCGCGGCGAGGGCTCCACCAAGACGGACTTCGAGATCCTCGGCGAGCTGCCCAGCAAGAACATCGACACCGGTCTCGGTCTCGAACGCCTGGCGATGGTCCTCCAGGGCGTGCACAACATGTACGAGATCGACACCTCGCGCGCCGTCATCGACAAGGCCACCGAGCTGACCGGCGTCGCCTACGGTAGCGCCGAGCACAGCGATGTGTCGCTGCGTGTCGTCTGCGACCACATCCGTACGTCCGTGATGCTCATCGGCGACGGCGTCACTCCCGGCAACGAGGGCCGCGGCTATGTGCTGCGCCGCATCATGCGCCGCGCCATCCGCAACATGCGCATCCTGGGTGCCACGGGGCCGGTTGCCGAGGACCTGATCGACGTCGTCATCAAGACGATGGGCCAGCAGTACCCCGAGCTGGTCACCGACCGGAAGCGCATCGAGACCGTCGCGCTCGCCGAGGAAGCCGCCTTCCTCAAGACGCTGAAGGCCGGCACCAACATCCTCGACACCGCTGTCACCGACACCAAGAAGGCCGGCAGCACCGTCCTGCCGGGTGACAAGGCGTTCCTGCTCCACGACACCTGGGGCTTCCCCATCGACCTCACCCTGGAAATGGCCGCCGAGCAGGGCCTGTCGGTGGACGAGCAGGGCTTCCGCCGGCTGATGAAGGAGCAGCGGGAGCGCGCCAAGGCCGACGCCAAGGCCAAGAAGACCGGCCACGCCGACCTGTCCGCCTACCGCGAGATCGCCGACAGCGCCGGCGCCACCGACTTCACCGGCTACGGCGACACCTCCGGCGAGGCCACCGTCGTCGGACTGCTGGTCGACGGCATCTCCTCGCCCGCCGCCGGTGAGGGCGACGAGGTCGAGGTCGTTCTGGACCGCACCCCCTTCTACGCGGAGGGCGGCGGGCAGCTCGCCGACACCGGCCGCATCCGGCTGGAGGGCGGCGCCGTCGTGCAGGTGCGCGACGTCCAGCAGCCGGTGCCCGGCGTCAGTGTGCACAAGGGCACCGTCCAGGTCGGCGAGGTCACCGTCGGCTCGTCCGCCTACGCGCAGATCGACGCCGACCGCCGCCGCTCCATCGCCCGGGCCCACAGCGCCACCCACCTCACCCACCAGGCGCTGCGTGACGCGCTCGGCCCGACCGCCGCGCAGGCCGGTTCGGAGAACGCCCCGGGCCGCTTCCGCTTCGACTTCGGTTCGCCCGCCGCCGTCCCCGGCACCGTGCTCACCGACGTCGAGCAGAAGATCAACGAGGTGCTGGCCCGCGAACTGGACGTGCACGCGGAGTACATGGGCATCGACGACGCCAAGAAGCAGGGCGCGCTGGCCGAGTTCGGCGAGAAGTACGGCCAGACCGTGCGCGTGGTGACCATCGGCGACTTCTCCAAGGAGCTGTGCGGTGGCACCCATGTCCACAACACGGCGCAGCTCGGCCTGGTCAAGCTGCTGGGCGAGTCCTCCATCGGCTCCGGTGTGCGCCGCGTCGAGGCCCTGGTGGGTGTGGACGCCTACCGGTTCCTCGCCCGCGAGCACACCGTCGTCTCGCAGCTGACCGAGCTGCTCAAGGGCCGCTCCGAGGAGCTGCCCGAGCGTATCTCCGGGATGCTGACCAGGCTGAAGGACGCCGAGAAGGAGATCGAGCGGTTCCGCGCCGAGAAGGTCCTCCAGGCCGCCGCCGGGATCGCCCAGAACGCCAAGGACGTCCGCGGTACGGCGCTGGCCGCGGCCCGGGTGCCGGACGGCACCGCGGCCGACGACCTGCGCACCCTGGTGCTCGACGTACGCCAGCGGCTCGGCAGCCGCCCGGCCGTCGTGGCGCTGTTCGCCGTCACGAACGGGCGTCCCGTCACGGTGATCGCCACCAACGAGGCCGCCAGGGACGCCGGGCTGCGCGCCGGCGACCTGGTGCGTACGGCTGCCAAGACGCTCGGGGGCGGTGGCGGCGGCAAGCCGGACGTCGCCCAGGGCGGCGGCCAGAACCCGGAGGCCGTTGACGACGCCGTGGCCGCCGTGGAGCGCCTGGTCGCCGAGGCCGGGGGCAACGCCTGATGGTCCCGGACGACGCCGCGCAGCCGGAGTCCTTCCGGCGCGGCAGGCGGCTCGCCGTCGATGTCGGGGACGCCCGGATCGGGGTCGCCAGCAGCGACCCCGACGGGTTGCTGGCCACCCCGGTGGAGACGGTTCCCGGGCGCGATGTCCCGGCGGCCCAGCGCCGGCTGGTGGCGCTGGTGGCGGAGTACGAGCCGTTGGAGGTCGTCGTCGGGCTGCCCCGTTCGCTCAGCGGAGGGGAGGGCCCGGCGGCGGCCAAGGTCCGCAGTTTCGCCCAGGAGTTGGCGAAAAACATCACACCCGTTCCGGTCAGACTCGTCGATGAACGTATGTCGACGGTCACCGCGGCGCAGGGGATGCGGGCCTCCGGAGTCAGTTCCAAAAAGGGACGTTCACGCATCGACCAGGCGGCCGCGGTGGTGATTCTGCAGAGCGCGCTGGAAGCGGAACGGTCCTCGGGCCGTCCCCCGGGGCAGTGCGTCGAGGTGGTTGTCTGATCGCTGTACGGTAACGTTCCGCGCGACACGGCAGCCGCCGATGCACGCGTAACCGCACTGGTACAGCACGTGAACGGAACGACGAACCCGTACTGTGCGGGGGACTCCGGCGCAGGATGTCCGGTGCGTCACCGGCTGCCGCTCTCGCGTCGCAAGGGGACCGATGACTGACTATGGCCAGGGACATGGCTCCCAACCGTGGCACCCCGACGACCCTCTCTACGGGGATCAGGAGTGGGACGGTGGCCGGCAGCCCGAGTACCAGGGTGGCTGGAACGAGATCCCTCAACAGGGGGAGTATTCCGGCCACCCCGGCCCCCAGCAGTACGCGGAGCAGCAGTACCCGCACCCGCAGCAGCAGTACGGTCACAACGGCTGGGACGGCACCCAGCAGGCCGCCCACGGAACCGGGCAGCATTACGACCCGTCGTACGCCGCCCAGCAGCACCCCGGACACCCGGTGGACCCGTACGGCACCGGGGAGTACCGCACGGGGGAGTACTCCACGGGGGAGTACCCGACCGGCGAATACGGCACGGGGGAGTACCCGACCGGGGAGTACCACACCGGTGGGTATCCGACCGGCAACTACAGCACGGGGGAGTACCCCACCGGCGGGCACTACACGGAATACCCCAGCGGCGAGTACAGCACGGGCGAATACAACACGGGCAACTACAGCACCGGGCAGTACCGCACCGGCGAATACCCCACGGGTGAGTACTCGACGGGCGAATACCCCACGGGCGAGTACAGCTCCGCCGAGTACAGCACCGGCGAACACCCCGGCTACTACGCGCAGCAGAGCGGCTACCCGGGCGGGAACCCCGCGGTGCACCCGCAGCAGGCCCCAGGGCAAGGGCCGCAGCAGCCCCCCGTACCAGGGCCGCAGCAGGCCCCCGTGCCCGGGCCGCGGCAGGCGCCGGTGCCGACGGCCGATCCGGACACGGGCTGGGACCCGGGCCCCGACCAGGGCGAGCACGCCTTCTTCCGGGACCGCGATGAGGAACTACCCGAGGACTACTACGACGAGGACGACGACCGTGGCCGCCGTGGACGTGAGGGCGGCGGCAGGACCAGGCGGGGGCGTGGCTGCGGAATCGTCATTTCCGCCGCTCTCGTGGCGGGGGTCGGTGTCGTCGGATACTTCGGCTACGACTTCTACCAGACCCACTTCGGCCCGGCTCCCGACTACGCGGGCGAAGGCACCGGCGAGGTCATGGTCGACATTCCCGACGGCGCCTCGCTCTCCGACATGGGGGCGGTCCTGCAGAAGAAGGGCGTCGTCAAGAGCCCCGGCGCCTTCGTCGATGCGGCGGGCGACAAGAGCATCCAGGCAGGCACCTACACGCTGCGCAAGAAGATGTCCGGGGCCAGCGCCGTCGAGATGATGCTCGATCCGGCCAGCCAGAACGGGATCATCGTCGCCGAGGGCTGGCGCGCCACCAGGATCTACGCGGAGATCGACAAGAAGCTCCACGTCGCCAAGGGCACCACCAAGAAGGCCGCCCAGTCCGGCGGTCTCGGCCTGCCCGCGTGGGCGCACGGCAAGACGGAAGGTTTCCTCTTCCCGTCCAAGTACAGCGTCGGCAAGAACAGCAAGCCCAAGGACGTGCTGCGGGAGATGGTCAAACGGGCGGAGTCCGAGTACGCCAGGACCGGCCTGGAGAAGAAGGCGAAAGAGACCGGCAAGACGCCGGAGCAGATCATCACCATTGCCTCTCTCGTACAGGCGGAGGCCCAGGAGGACGACGAGTTCGGCAAGGTCTCCCGCGTCATCTACAACCGGCTCGACAAGAACATGCAGCTCGGCTTCGACTCCACCATCAACTACGCGATGGGCCGCTCCACGCTGAACACCTCGGTCGCCGACACCAAGTACCCCTCGCCGTACAACACCTATCTGCACAAGGGCCTCCCGCCCGGCCCGATCGGCAATCCCGGGCACCAGGCGATAGAGGCGGCACTCAAGCCGACGAAGGGCGACTGGCTGTACTTCGTCACGGTCAAGCCCGGCGACACCCGCTTCACCGACGACCCGAACGAACACCAGAAGAATGTCGAAGACTTCAACAAGGAACAGCGCAAGTAGGAAGGAGAACGGCGGCTGATGCCATCCACCCTCTCGCAGGAGGCCAGGCGCGCCGCCGTCCTCGGCTCGCCGGTCGCGCACTCCCTCTCCCCGGTGCTCCACCGGGCCGCCTACGCCGAACTCGGCCTCGACGGCTGGACCTACGACCGCTACCAGGTGGACGAACAGGGCCTCGCGGGCTTTCTTGCCGGCCTGGACGAGCAGGACGAAGCCGGACGGCGGTGGGCAGGGCTCTCCCTCACCATGCCGCTGAAGCGCGCCGTGATTCCGCTGCTGGACGAGATCAGCGAGACGGCCGCCTCCGTGGAGGCCGTCAACACGGTCCTGCGCACCGAGGACGGGCGCCGCACCGGGGACAACACCGACATCCCCGGCATGATCGCCGCACTGCAAGAACGCGGCATCCGCACCGTCGAAAGCGCCACCGTGCTGGGCGCGGGCGCCACGGCGTCCTCCGCACTGGCCGCCCTCGCCCGGATCTGCGAGGGCGAGGTCACCGCGTATGTACGGAGCGAGGAGCGGGGCCGCGAGATGCGCGGGTGGGGGGAACGGCTCGGGGTCGCCGTACGGACGGCCGACTGGACGCGGGCCGCCGAGGGGCTGCGGGCGCCTCTGGTCATCTCCACCACGCCCGCAGGTGCCACCGACGGGCTCGCCCAGGTCGTGCCCGCCTCGGGCGGCACCCTCTTCGACGTCCTCTACGACCCGTGGCCGACCGCCCTGGCAGGCGCCTGGAACGGTGCCGTCATCGGCGGCCTCGACCTGCTGGTGCACCAGGCGGTGCTCCAGGTCGAGCTGATGACAGGACGCCGCCCGGCGCCGCTGGCGGCCATGCGTGCCGCGGGAGAAGCCGAACTGCGGGCCCGCACCGTGTGACCCGGTGTGCCGCCCACATTCCGAGACGGGAACGGCTTGGGCAAAGGGTCCTCCCGGCGGCATGGGAGGATCGGTCCCAGGAAAGTGGACGGGCCGCAAGGCGGCCGAGAGGAGCACCGTTGAGCAGGTTGCGCTGGCTGACCGCAGGGGAGTCGCACGGCCCCGCACTCGTGGCAACCCTGGAGGGCCTCCCCTCCGGTGTACCGGTGACCACCGACATGGTCGCCGACGAGCTGGCCCGCCGCCGCCTCGGCTACGGGCGCGGCGCCCGGATGAAGTTCGAGCGCGA
The DNA here is from genome assembly GCF_052245835.1 of Streptomyces sp. 8N114. Lineage (NCBI taxonomy): Bacteria > Bacillati > Actinomycetota > Actinomycetes > Kitasatosporales > Streptomycetaceae > Streptomyces > Streptomyces sp. 8N114. Next base: position 318,470 of record NZ_JBQQBT010000004.1, read on the forward strand.
CGAGGTCACCTTCCTCGGCGGTGTCCGCCACGGCCGCACCCTCGGCTCGCCGGTCGCGATCATGGTCGGCAACACCGAGTGGCCCAAGTGGGAGCAGGTGATGGCGGCCGACCCGGTCGACCCCGCGGAGCTGGAGCAGCTGGCCCGCAACGCCCCGCTCACCCGGCCCCGCCCCGGCCACGCCGATCTGGCGGGGATGCAGAAGTACGGCTTCGACGAGGCCCGCCCCGTCCTGGAACGCGCCTCGGCGCGGGAGACCGCGGCACGGGTCGCGCTCGGCACCGTCGCGCGCTCCTTCCTCAAGGAGACGGCCGGCATCGAGATCGTCTCGCACGTGGTGGAGCTGGGTGCGGCGAAGGCCCCGTACGGAAAGGTCCCGGAGCCCGGCGATGTTGCGCGGCTGGACGCCGACCCGGTGCGCTGCCTCGACACCGAGGCGAGCGAGGCGATGGTCGCCGAGATCGACCAGGCCCACAAGGACGGCGACACCCTCGGCGGCGTCGTCGAAGTCGTCGCACACGGTGTGCCCGTCGGCCTGGGCTCCCACGTGCACTGGGACCGGCGGCTGGACTCGCGGCTGGCCGGTGCGCTCATGGGCATCCAGGCCATCAAGGGCGTCGAGCTGGGCGACGGCTTCGGTCTCGCCAGGGTCCCCGGCTCCCAGGCGCACGACGAGATCCTGCAGACCCCGGACGGCATCCGCCGCGCCTCCGGACGCAGCGGCGGCACCGAGGGCGGTCTGTCCACCGGCGAACTGCTGCGGGTACGCGCCGCGATGAAGCCGATCGCGACGGTGCCGCGCGCCCTGGCCACCGTCGACGTCCGCACCGGCGAGGCCGACAAGGCGCACCACCAGCGCTCGGACGTGTGCGCGGTACCGGCGGCGGGGATCGTCGCGGAGGCGATGGTCGCGCTGGTGCTGGCGGACGCGGTGGCCGAGAAGTTCGGCGGTGACAGCGTTGCCGAGACCGGCCGCAACGTGCGCGGTTTCCTCGACAACCTGGAGATCAAGTGACCGGGCCCGCCATCGTGCTGGTCGGCCCCATGGGGGTCGGCAAGTCGACCGTCGGCGCCATCCTCGCCGAGCGGCTCGGCGTGACCTGCCGCGACACCGACCAGGACATCGTCGAGCAGGCGGGCAAGCCCATCTCGGAGATCTTCCTGGACGAGGGCGAGCCGCACTTCCGCGAGCTGGAGCGGGCGGCGGTGCGCACGGCGCTGGCCGAGCACACGGGCGTGCTCGCGCTCGGCGGCGGTGCCGTACTGGCAGAGGAGACCAGGGCGCTGCTGGCCGGACGGCCGGTCGTCTTCCTGGAGATGGGGGTGGCGGAGGCCGTCAAGCGCGTCGGACTGGACGCCCCGCGCCCGCTGCTCGTCATCAATCCGCGCCAGCAGTGGCGCAAGCTGATGGAGGAGCGCAGGCCGCTGTACACCGAGGTGGCCCGCGTCGTCGTCAGCACCGAGGACCGCACGCCCGACGACGTCGCCGACGAGATCCTCGCCGCCCTTCAGCTACCGACCACCCAGCCGGAGAAGCAGCAATGACGACCCAGGACCCCGCCGTGACCCGTATCGCCGTCGGTGGCACGGCGGGCACGGCCCCTTACGACGTGCTCGTCGGACGGCAGCTCCTCGGCGAACTCCCCGGCCTCATCGGCGCCGAGGCCCAGCGCGTCGCCGTGCTGCACCCCGAGGCGCTCGCCTCCACCGGGGAGGCGCTGCGCGAGGACCTGGCGGGTCAGGGCTACGAGGCCATCGCCGTCCAGCTGCCCAACGCGGAGGAGGCCAAGACCGCCGAGGTCGCCGCCTACTGCTGGAAGGCGCTGGGCCAGACCGGCTTCACCCGTACCGATGTGATCGTCGGCGTCGGGGGAGGGGCCACCACCGATGTGGCCGGCTTCGTCGCGGCGACCTGGCTGCGCGGGGTGCGCTGGATCGCGGTGCCGACCACCGTGCTGGCCATGGTGGACGCTGCGGTCGGCGGCAAGACCGGCATCAACACCGCCGAGGGCAAGAACCTGGTGGGTGCCTTCCACCCGCCCGCCGGGGTGCTGTGCGACCTGGCGGCGCTGGACTCGCTGGGCGTGCACGACTACGTCAGCGGCCTCGCGGAGATCATCAAGGCGGGCTTCATCGCCGACCCGGCCATCCTGGAGCTGATCGAGTCCGATCCGGAGGCGGCACGGACGCCCCAGGGACCGCACACCGCCGAGCTGATCGAGCGCTCGATCCGGGTGAAGGCCGAGGTCGTCTCCGAGGACCTGAAGGAGTCGGGCCGCCGCGAGATCCTCAACTACGGGCACACACTCGGCCACGCCATCGAGAAGAACGAACGCTACAACTGGCGGCACGGCGCGGCCGTGTCGGTCGGCATGGTCTTCGCCGCCGAACTGGGCCGTATCGCGGGCCGGCTGGACGACGCGACGGCCGACCGGCACCGCACGGTGCTGGAGTCGGTGGGTCTGCCCGTCACCTACCGCGGCGACCAGTGGCCCAAGCTGCTGGAGACCATGAAGGTCGACAAGAAGTCGCGCGGGAACCGGTTGCGCTTCATCGTGCTCGAAGGGCTCGCCAAACCGGCCGTCCTGGAGAGCCCGGACCCCGCGATGCTGCTGGCGGCACACGCCGAGATCGCCGCCTGAAGCCCGTCGGCCCCGTGCCCGGCGGGGCCGTTGCGCGGGCCGTCACACGGGGCCCGGAGCAGGAACCGTGTTGGCCGCCGCGGGCGTCGGGCACTCGGGAGTGGACCCGGCCGTTCACACGGAGACGGACGGGGAAGGTACCGTCAGTATTCGCATAACACCTGGCGTTGCGTCGCAGCGCCTTCACACGTGGGACGGAGTTGGGGTCCGGATGCAGCACAGCGGTGCCCAAGGCGCCTACGGAGGCTTCGGGGCACAGTGGCCCGCACCCCCGCCGGCCCCCGGCGCCCGCTCGGCACAGGGCCCGGCCCACCAGCAGCCGCACCCCCACCCGCAGGCACCGCCGCCGCGCCCGCACACCCAGGTTCCTCCGCCACAGGCCCCGCAGCCCCAGCCCCAGCCCCGGCCCCACGCTCCGGCGCCGCAGCCACCCCAGCCGCCGCATCAGCCGCCGCAGCCACCCCAGCAGCACACGCGCCCCCTCCCAGCCCAGCCGCCGGGCAACCCCGGCGGCGGTACCCAGGCGCCGCCCCCCGGTGCACCCTCGCAGCCGGGCAACGGCGCGCCCGGCGGAGAGTCGACGGGCCACGTCAAGCTGCCGCCGGGCGCCCCGGTCCAGGTCCCGGCGCCGGGCGCGACCCCGGCCCAGCTGGATGCCACCCGTGCCGCCGTCGCCGTCCTGCTGATCGGCCCGGCGGGCGCCGGGAAGACCACCGTGGCGCGCTACTGGGCGGAACACCGTGCGGTGCGCACGGCCCACATCAGCCTCGACGACGTACGCGAGTGGGTGCGCTCCGGCTTCGCCGACCCGCAGGCGGGCTGGAACGAGAACTCCGAGGCCCAGTACCGCCTCGCCCGCCGCACCTGCGGCTTCGCGGCCCGCAACTTCCTGGCCAACGGCATCTCCTGCATCCTGGACGACGCCGTCTTCCCCGACTGGCCCGTCATCGGGCTCGGCGGCTGGAAGCGGCACGTCGGCCCCGGCCTCATCCCGGTGGTACTGCTGCCCGGCCTCGACATCGTCCTGGAGCGGAACGCGGAGCGTTCGGGCAACAGGCGGCTCTCCGACGAGGAGGTGGCGCACATCCACGGCCGGATGGCCGGCTGGTACAGCTCCGGGCTGCCGATCATCGACAACTCCCGGCAGGATGTGGCCAGCACGGCGCAGATGCTCGACAACGTGGTCGCCCGCAGCCTCGCCAGCCCGGTGAGCTGGTGACCGGCCGGATGCTGGTCCGCCGTCCCGCGCGCGGCACCGGAGTCCGGCAGGCCCATGTCCCGGGCCGCGGAGCCGACTGCTGAGCTGACAATCTTCACCTCATCGCTCGCTCGGCCGTGTCCGGAGGGCCGACAAGCCGGGCGCTGCGTACCCTCGGCATATGTCCGAGGTGCATGTGTCCCGCCGCGCCCGGCTGCGCGACCGCTGTGCGGCGAGCACCGCCCACGACGGTCCGGCCGACGCGGTGCTGATCTCCCGTCCCGCCAACGTCCGGTATCTGACCGGCCGCGCGGCGCCCGGCAGCGTGCTGCTGCTGGGCCCGGACGGCCAGGACACCCTCGTCTCGGCTCCCGGAGAGGGGCCTGCCAACGGCGCCCACCCGGCTGACGACCTCCGCGAGGTCACCCTGGACATGCCGAGCGGCGCGTACGCCGCCGAACCGCACGGCGGCGCCCGGAACGACACCGCAGTGGCCGCCGCCGGGCTCGCCGAGAAGAGCGGGGCCGGCGCACTGGCCGTGGAGGAGCACCATCTGACCGTCGCCCGGCACCGCGCGCTGGCCGCGGTCGCGCCCTCCGTGCGCCTCGCGGACCTCGGCCTGGCGGTGGAACAGCAGCGGGTCGTCAAGGACGAGGAGGAGATCTCCGCGCTGCGGATCGCCGCCGAGATCACCGACCAGGCCCTCGGTGAACTGCTGGAGTCGATCCTGGTCGGCCGCACCGAGCGGCATCTGGCCCTGGAGCTGGAGCGCCGGCTGATCGACCACGGTGCCGAGGGCGCCGCCCTCCCCACCTCCGTCGGCACCGGCCCCAACTCCGGACTTCCCGGGCACCGGCCAACCGACCGACGGGTCGAGGAGGGTGATTTCCTCTCCGTACGGCTGGGCGCCCGCTACCGGGGATACGGCTGCCAGATCGGCCGTACCTTCGTCATCGGCACCGCCCCCGAGCCCTGGCAGATCGAGCTGTACGACACCGTCTTCGCCGCTCAGCGGGCCGCGCGGGAGTCGCTGGGGCCGGGCACGGAGTGCCGGGAGGTGGACCGCGCCGCGCGTCAGGTACTGGGGGCCGCGGGGCACGGTGCGGCGCTGGGCGAGGCGACCGGGCACGGCGTCGGGCTGGAAATCGGTGAGGACCCTCGGATCTCACCTGAGGCCGTGGGTAAACTGGACGCTTGTGTGCCGGTCACCGTCGAGCCGGGGGTCCATCTCCCGGGCCGGGGCGGCGTCCGGATCGACGACACGCTCGTCGTCCGCCCGCAGGCGGACGGCGGACCCGAGCTACTCACCATCACGACCAAGGAGCTGCTCGCCCTCTAGCCCCCACGGGGCTCAGCCCACGGGCCGTCGGAGGCGCGGCAGCCGCCCTGGTCTCCGCAGCAGTCTCAGGAGATTCCGCGACCGTGGCATCCACGAACGACCTCAAGAACGGCATGGTGCTCAAGCTCGACGGCGACCAGCTCTGGTCCGTTGTCGAGTTCCAGCACGTCAAGCCCGGCAAGGGGCCCGCTTTTGTCCGAACGAAGCTGAAGAACGTCCTCTCCGGCAAGATCGTCGACAAGACGTTCAACGCGGGCACCAAGGTCGAGACGGCCACCGTGGACCGACGTGACATGCAGTTCTCGTACATGGACGGGGACTACTTCGTCTTCATGGACATGCAGACCTTTGACCAGCTCCACGTCGACCGCAAGACCGTCGGCGACGCGGCCAACTTCCTGATCGAGGGCTTCGACGCCACGGTCGCGCAGCACGAGGGCGAGGTGCTCTACGTGGAGCTGCCCGCCGCTGTCGAGCTGGAGATCAAGCACACCGAGCCGGGCGTCCAGGGCGACCGCTCCACCGGCGGCTCCAAGCCCGCCGAGCTGGAGACGGGCCACAGCATCCAGGTCCCGCTCTTCATCACGACCGGCGAGAAGATCAAGGTCGACACGCGCTCCGGTGAGTACCTCGGTCGGGTGAACAGCTAACCGTGGCTGCACGCAACAAGGCCCGCAAGCGCGCCTTCCAGATCCTCTTCGAGGCCGACCAGCGCGGTGCCGACGTGCGTACCGTGCTCGCGGACTGGTTGCGGCTCGCCCGGACGGACTCCCGGCAGCCGCCGGTCTCCGAGTACACGATGACGCTCGTCGAGGGCTATGCGGGGAACATAGCCCGCATCGACGAACTGCTGTCCACCTACGCGGTGGACTGGACCCTGGACCGGATGCCCGATGTGGACCGGAGCATCCTGCGACTGGGCGTCTACGAGCTGCTGTGGGTGGACGAGGTTCCCGACGCGGTGGTCATCGACGAGGCCGTTCAGCTGGCCAAGGAGTTCTCCACCGATGAATCGCCGGGCTTCATCAACGGCCTGCTGGGCCGGCTGAAGGAATTGAAGCCCTCTCTTTCCCGCCCTGAGGGCACCTCCCAGCCGGAAGCTGAGTGAGGCGTAGGCCCTGAAAAAGCGCAATCGGCGGTGCCAAGCCGACCGGGCCCGTCCTTCGGACGGGTTGCGGTCAGCTCGGCACCGCCGATCTGCGCCGTCAGCGGGAAAAGGTCAGACCTCTTCGGAAAAGGTCAGACCTCTTCGTGGGAAACAGCCCGCCGTGCGTCCGCGTCGAGGACGCCCCAGCTGATCAGCTGTTCCGTCAGCACGGACGGCGACTGGTCGTAGATGACGGCCAGGGTACGCAGGTCGTCCTGGCGGATGGAGAGGACCTTGCCGTTGTAGTCCCCACGCTGCGACTGGATCGTCGCGGCGTACCGCTGGAGCGGACCCGCCTTCTCGGCCGGTACGTGGGCCAGGCGCTCGAGGTCGAGCACCAGCTTCGGCGGCGGCTCGGCGGCCCCGCCCGGAGTGGTTCCCGGCAGCAGCTCCTGCACCGGCACCCCGTAGAAGTCAGCCAGCTCGGCGAGGCGCTGCACGGTCACGGCCCGGTCGCCGCGCTCGTACGAGCCCACCACGACCGCCTTCCAGCGGCCCTGGGACTTCTCCTCGACACCGTGGAGGGAGAGGCCCTGCTGGGTGCGGATGGCGCGGAGCTTGGCTCCGAGCTGTTTGGCGTATTCGCTGGACATATGGCTCCCCGGACGCTGTATCGCTGAGCGGCTGCGCCACGCGGTGTGCTGCGCCGCGCGCCTTCGCGCTTCGTAACTCACTGTGAGGTTACGCAGCGTAATGTGCCGCGTCAAGCCGAGGGGGTCCGAACGGCTGGCTCCGCCCCCGCGGGGGACCGGGAGCGGGCCCCTGGTAGCGTTGAGCAGCGACAGCAAGACGTCCTTTAAGGCCCGTCCCGTGAGGCGGGGAAGGAGGTCCAATCTTCATGGACGACAACAGCGCGAGCCTGCATCCGGCACGCCCCGTACTGGAGGCGCCGGACATCAAGCGGGTGCTCACCCGCATCGCCCACGAGATCGTCGAGCGCGCCAAGGGCGCCGACGACGTGGTACTTCTCGGCATTCCCACCCGCGGCGTCTTCCTCGCCCGCCGGCTGGCCGCCAAGCTCGAAGAGATCACCGGAACCGCGATCCCGGTCGGCTCTCTCGACATCACGATGTACCGGGACGATCTCCGGCTCGGCCCCGCACGGGCCCTCGCACACACCGAGATCCCGGCCCAGGGGGTCGACAGACGGCTCGTCGTCCTCGTCGACGACGTGCTCTACTCCGGCCGCACCATCCGCGCCGCACTCGATGCCCTGGGTGACATCGGGCGTCCTCGCGCGGTCCAGCTCGCCGTCCTCGTGGACCGTGGTCACCGCGAGCTTCCGATCCGCGCCGACTACGTCGGCAAGAACCTGCCCACCTCGCAGCGCGAGACCGTCAAGGTCCAGCTGACCGAGGAGGACGGCCATGACGGCGTACTGCTCGGCATCCGCTCGACCGAATCCGAGCACGACGAAGGAACTGCACACGCGCGCCACGGCACCGCGCCCGCTGGTTAGCCGCGTACCGAACCGTGCTCGCGCGCCTGCCCGGCGCATGCGCTCAGCGCGCGAAGCACCGCCGTACGCCCGCGCGCCCGCTCTCCACGGCCTGCCCGGGCGCAGGCTGCCCGAACGCGTATCTCCCAGCGTGCGAGCCCTCGCGACGACCTCACATCCCACCCCACGGAAGGCACCAGGCAACAGATGAAGCGTCACCTCATCTCGGCCGCCGACCTCACCCGCGACGACGCCGTCCTCGTCCTCGACACCGCCGAGGAGATGGCCCGGTTCGCCGACCGGCCGATCAAGAAACTGCCCACCCTTCGCGGCCGCACGATCGTCAACCTCTTCTTCGAGGACTCCACCCGCACCCGGATCTCCTTCGAAGCGGCGGCCAAGCGGCTGTCGGCGGACGTCATCAACTTCTCCGCCAAGGGCTCCTCCGTCTCCAAGGGCGAATCCCTCAAGGACACCGCGCTCACCCTGGAGGCGATGGGCGCCGACGGCGTCGTCATCCGGCACGGCGACTCGGGGGCCCCGCACCGGCTGGCGACCTCCGGCTGGATCGGCGGCTCCGTCATCAACGCCGGTGACGGCACCCACGAGCACCCCACCCAGGCGCTGCTGGACGCCTTCACCATGCGCCGCCGGCTGGTCGGCGAGGAGGGCACCGCGCTCGACGGCAAGCGGATCACGATCGTCGGCGACATCCTGCACAGCCGCGTCGCCCGCTCCAACGTGCACCTGCTGAGCACCCTGGGCGCCCATGTCACCCTCGTCGCGCCGCCCACTCTGCTGCCCATCGGCGTGGGGAGCTGGCCGTGCGAGGTCTCCTACGACCTGGACGCCGTACTGACCAAGTCCGACGCCGTGATGATGCTGCGCGTCCAGCGCGAGCGGATGAACGCCGCCTTCTTCCCCACCGAGCGCGAGTACGCCCGCCGCTACGGCCTCGACGGGGAGCGCATGGCGCGGATGCCCGAGCACGCCATCGTGATGCACCCGGGGCCGATGAACCGCGGTATGGAGATCACCGCGGCGGTGGCCGACTCGCCCCGCTGTACCGCGGTCGAGCAGGTCGCCAACGGCGTCAGCATCCGGATGGCCGTGATGTACCTGCTGCTCGGCGGCGCCGAGCCGCCCCACCCGTCACCCGCCACCACCCCGGATGGAGGCGCTACGCGCCGCCCGGCCGTAACGGAGAACAACTGATATGACCCAGACCCTGATTCGCGGTGCGAAGGTCCTCGGCGGCGAGCCGCAGGACGTGCTGCTGGCCGACGGCACCCTCCAGGAGATCGGCCGCGGCATCGAGGCCCCCGGCGCCGAGGTCGTCGAGGCCGAGGGCCGAATCCTGCTGCCCGGCCTCGTGGACCTGCACACCCATCTGCGCGAGCCCGGCCGCGAGGACTCCGAGACGGTGCTGACCGGCACCCGGGCCGCCGCCAAGGGCGGCTACACCGCCGTGCACGCCATGGCCAACACCTTCCCCGTCGCCGACACCGCCGGTGTGGTCGAGCAGGTGTGGCGGCTGGGCAAGGAGTACGGCTACTGCGATGTACGCCCCGTCGGGGCCGTCACCGTCGGCCTCGAGGGCAAGCAGCTCGCCGAGCTGGGCGCCATGCACGACTCCGCCGCCGAGGTGCGGGTCTTCTCGGACGACGGCAAGTGTGTCGACGACGCGGTGATCATGCGGCGCGCCCTGGAGTACGTGAAGGCGTTCGACGGTGTCGTGGCCCAGCACGCCCAGGAGCCCCGGCTGACAGCGGGCGCCCAGATGAACGAGGGCATCGTCTCCGCCGAGCTGGGGCTGCAGGGGTGGCCCGCCGTCGCCGAGGAGTCGATCATCGCGCGGGACGTGCTGCTCGCCGCGCACGTCGATTCCCGCGTCCACATCTGCCACCTGTCGACGGCCGGCTCCGTGGAGATCGTCCGCTGGGCCAAGTCCAAGGGCTGGAACGTCACCGCCGAGGTCACCCCGCACCATCTGCTGCTCACCGACGAGCTCGTCCGCTCCTACAACCCCGTCTACAAGGTCAACCCGCCGCTGCGCACCGAGGCCGATGTGATGGCGCTCCGCGAGGCGCTGGCCGACGGCACCATCGACTGCGTCGCCACCGACCACGCCCCGCACCCGCACGAGGACAAGGACTGCGAGTGGGGTGCGGCGGCCATGGGCATGGTCGGTCTGGAGACGGCGCTGTCGGTGGTGCAGCACACCATGGTGGACACCGGGCTGCTGGACTGGACGCAGGTCGCCGACCGGATGTCCTTCCGGCCCGCCGCCATCGGACGGCTGGAGGGCCACGGCCGCCCCGTCTCACCCGGCGAGCCAGCCAACCTCGTTCTCCTCGACGCGGACTACCGTGGACAGGTGGACCCCGCGGGCTTCGCCTCCCGCAGCGCGAACACCCCTTACCAGGGCCGCGAGCTGCCCGGACGCGTCACCCACACCTGGCTGCGGGGCCGCCCGACGGTCGTGGACGGGAAACTCGTAGGAGCAGCGGGAGCAGTGTGAGCGGCGTGAGTGCAACAAACCTCCCCCTGATCGGCCTTGCCGCCGAACAGAAGTCACAGCAAGTCACCGACTGGGCCGCCCGGATCGGCTGGGTTGTCGGGCTCGTCCTGTTCGTCGCGCTGTTGTACTGGCTGATGCGCCAGGGCTGGAAGTGGCGCGGCACCCTGCAGGGCGATCTGCCCGAGCTTCCGCAGCCGCCCGAGCACAGTGGCGAGCCGCTGCTGAGCGCCACCGGCCGCTACCACGGCTCCACCAGCGCGGGCCAGTGGCTCGACCGGATCGTCGCGCACGGCCTGGGCACCCGCAGCCGCGCCGAGCTGACGCTGACGGAGCACGGCTTGGACGTCGTACGGCCCGCGGCCCAGGACTTCTTCGTCCCCACGGAGCAGCTGCGCGGCGCCAGGCTCGACACCGGCATCGCGGGCAAGGTCCTCACCGAGGGCGGCCTGCTGGTCGTCACCTGGGAGCACGGCGGACGGCGGCTCGACTCCGGATTCCGCTTCGACCACTCGGCCGACCAGGCCGGATGGGTCGAGAAGATCAACGCAATGTGCGGCGACAACGGCGTCGCGGCGATGCAGCAGCACAAGGAAGGCGCATGATGACGACCTCCGCCAGGGGAGCGACCGGAACCACGGCGAATCCCGCCCTACTCGTCCTGGAGGACGGCCGCATCTTCCGCGGGCGCGCCTACGGGGCCGTGGGGGAGACGTTCGGCGAGGCCGTGTTCTCCACCGGGATGACCGGATACCAGGAGACCCTCACCGACCCCTCCTACCACCGCCAGGTCGTCGTCATGACGGCCCCGCACGTCGGCAACACCGGCGTCAACGACGAGGACCCCGAGTCGGCCCGCATCTGGGTGGCCGGCTACGTCGTACGCGACCCGGCCCGCACCCCCTCCAACTGGCGCGCCACCCGCTCCCTCGACCAGGAACTCCGCGACCAGGGAGTGGTCGGCATCAGCGGTGTCGACACCCGCGCACTGACCCGGCACCTGCGGGAGCGTGGCGCCATGCGCGTCGGCATCTTCTCCGGCGACGCCTACGCGGGCAGCGAGGAGCAGCTGCTGGCCCGGGTGCGGGAGATCCCCGCCATGAAGGGCGCGGACCTCGCGGGCGAGGTCGCCACCCAGCAGGCGTATGTCGTCCCCGCGATCGGTGAGAAGCGCTTCACCGTCGCCGCCGTCGACCTGGGCATCAAGGGCATGACCCCGCACCGGATGGCCGAGCGCGGCATAGAGGTGCATGTGCTGCCCGCCACCGCGACCGTCGAGGACCTCTACGCCGTCAAGCCCGACGGGGTCTTCTTCTCCAACGGCCCCGGCGACCCGGCCGCCGCCGAGCACCCCGTCGCGCTGATGCGCGGCGTGCTGGAGCGCGGCACCCCGCTGTTCGGGATCTGCTTCGGCAACCAGATCCTCGGCCGCGCCCTCGGATTCGGCACCTTCAAGCTCAAGTACGGCCACCGGGGCATCAACCAGCCCGTCCAGGACCGTACGACGGGCAAGGTCGAGGTCACCGCGCACAACCACGGCTTCGCCGTGGACGCGCCGCTCGACCGCGTCAGCGACACCCCCTTCGGCCGGGCCGAGGTCTCGCACGTCTGCCTGAACGACGACGTCGTCGAGGGGCTGCGGCTCCTCGACAGGCCCGCCTTCAGCGTCCAGTACCACCCCGAAGCGGCAGCGGGTCCGCACGACGCCGCCTACCTCTTCGACCGGTTTGTCGAGCTCATGCGAGACAACGACAAGCACAGCGCACAGCTCATGGAGGACCAGCGTGCCTAAGCGCACCGATATCCAGTCCGTCCTGGTCATCGGCTCAGGTCCGATCGTCATCGGGCAGGCCGCCGAGTTCGACTACTCCGGCACCCAGGCGTGCCGCGTGCTCAAGGCCGAGGGCCTGCGCGTTGTCCTGGTCAACTCCAACCCGGCCACGATCATGACCGACCCGGAGATCGCCGACGCCACCTACGTCGAGCCGATCACCCCCGACTTCGTCGAGAAGATCATCGCCAAGGAGCGCCCCGACGCGCTGCTGCCCACCCTCGGCGGCCAGACCGCGCTCAACACCGCGATCTCCCTCCACGAGTCGGGCGCGCTGGACAAGTACGGCGTCGAGCTGATCGGCGCCCGCCCCGAGGCCATCCACAAGGGCGAGGACCGCGACCAGTTCAAGGAGGTCGTCGAGGCCGTCCGCCGCAAGACCGGTCACGGCGAGTCCGCACGCTCCTATATCTGCCACTCCATGGACGACGTGCTGCGCGGCGTCGAGGAGCTCGGCGGCTACCCCGTCGTCGTCCGCCCCTCCTTCACCATGGGCGGCGCCGGCTCCGGCTTCGCGCACGACGAGGAGGAGCTGCGCCGCATCGCCGGGCAGGGCCTGACCCTCTCGCCGACCACCGAGGTGCTCCTGGAGGAGTCCATCCTCGGCTGGAAGGAGTACGAGCTGGAGCTGATGCGGGACAAGCACGACAACGTGGTGGTCGTCTGCTCCATCGAGAACTTCGACCCGATGGGCGTGCACACCGGCGACTCGATCACCGTCGCGCCCGCCATGACGCTCACCGACCGTGAGTACCAGATCCTCCGCGACATCGGCATCGCCGTCATCCGCGAGGTCGGCGTCGACACCGGCGGCTGCAACATCCAGTTCGCCGTCAACCCGGAGGACGGCCGGGTCGTCGTCATCGAGATGAACCCGCGGGTCTCCCGCTCCTCGGCGCTCGCCTCCAAGGCCACCGGGTTCCCCATCGCGAAGATCGCCGCGAAGCTGGCCGTCGGCTACACGCTGGACGAGATCCCCAACGACATCACCGAGGAGACCCCCGCCTCCTTCGAGCCCACGCTCGACTACGTCGTGGTCAAGGCGCCCCGCTTCGCCTTCGAGAAGTTCCCGGCCGCCGACTCCCGGCTCACCACCACCATGAAGTCGGTCGGTGAGGCCATGGCCATCGGCCGTAACTTCACCGAGGCGCTGAACAAGGCGCTGCGCTCGCTGGAGAAGAAGGGCAGCCAGTTCGACTTCGCCACCCCGGTTTCCGAACTCGGCGACAAGACGCAGCTGCTCACCGACGCCGAGCGGCCCACCGACGGCCGGATCAACACCGTCATGGCCGCCATCCGGGCCGGCGCCACCCCGCAGGAGGTCTTCGACGCGACGAAGATCGACCCCTGGTTCGTCGACCAGCTCTTCCTCATCAAGGAGACCGCCGACGAGATCGCCGCAGCGCCCGAACTGAGCCCCGGTATGTTCGCCGAGGCGAAGCGGCACGGCTTCTCCGACGCGCAGATCGCCGCCATCCGCTCGCTGCGCGAGGACGTGGTGCGCGAGGTACGGCACGCGCTGGGCATCCGCCCCGTCTACAAGACCGTGGACACCTGCGCCGCCGAGTTCGCGGCCAGGACGCCGTACTTCTACTCCTCCTACGACGAGGAGACCGAGGTCGCGCCCCGCGAGAAGCCCGCGGTGATCATTCTCGGCTCCGGCCCCAACCGCATCGGCCAGGGCATCGAGTTCGACTACTCCTGCGTCCACGCCTCCTTCGCACTGGGCGCCGCCGGGTTCGAGACCGTCATGGTCAACTGCAACCCGGAGACCGTCTCCACCGACTACGACACCTCCGACCGGCTCTACTTCGAGCCGCTCACCCTGGAGGACGTGCTGGAGATCGTGCACGCCGAGCAGCAGGCCGGCCCCGTCGCCGGTGTCCTCGTCCAGCTCGGCGGCCAGACCCCGCTCGGCCTCGCCCAGGCGCTCAAGGACAACGGCGTCCCCGTCGTCGGCACCTCGCCCGAGGCCATCGAACTGGCCGAGGAGCGCGGCGCGTTCGGCCGGGTGCTCACCGAGGCCGGGCTGCCGGCCCCCAAGTACGGCACCGCCTTCTCCTTCGAGCAGGCCAAGGGCATCGCCGCCGAGATCGGCTACCCGGTCATGGTCCGCCCGTCCTACGTACTGGGCGGCCGCGGCATGGAGATCGTCTACGACGAGCTCTCGCTGGAGTCCTACTTGGAGCGGCACGCCGGGCTGATCGAGAAGCACCCGGTGCTCATCGACCGCTTCCTCGACGACGCCATCGAGATCGACGTGGACGCGCTCTACGACGGCAACGAGCTCTACCTCGGCGGCGTCATGGAGCACATCGAGGAGGCCGGCATCCACTCCGGCGACTCCGCCTGTGCGCTGCCCCCGATCACCCTCGGCGGCTACGACATCAAGCGGCTGCGCGCCTCCACCGAGGCCATCGCCCGCGGCGTCGGCGTCCAGGGTCTGATCAACATCCAGTTCGCGATGGCGGGCGACATCCTCTACGTGCTGGAGGCCAACCCGCGCGCCTCCCGTACGGTGCCCTTCACCTCCAAGGCCACCGCCGTTCCGCTCGCAAAGGCCGCAGCCCGGATCTCGCTGGGCGCCACCATCGCCGAGCTGCGCGCCGAGGGCCTGCTCCCGGCCGAGGGCGACGGCGGCGACCTGCCGCTGGACGCGCCGATCTCCGTCAAGGAAGCGGTGATGCCCTGGAGCAGGTTCCGCGATGTGCAGGGCCGCGGCGTGGACACCGTGCTGGGCCCGGAGATGCGCTCCACCGGCGAGGTCATGGGCATCGACTCGGTCTTCGGCACCGCCTACGCCAAGTCGCAGACCGCCGCGTACGGGGCGCTGCCGGACAAGGGCCGCGCCTTCGTCTCGGTCGCCAACCGCGACAAGCGCTCGCTGATCTTCCCCGCGCGGGAGCTGGTCGCCATGGGCTTCGAGCTGCTGGCCACCTCCGGCACCGCGGAGGTTCTCAAGCGCAACGGGATCAACGCGACAGTTGTCCGCAAACAGAGCCAGGGCGTGGGCCCCGCCGGTGAGCCGACGATCGTGCAGCTCATCCACGACGGCGAGGTCGACCTGATCGTCAACACCCCGTACGGCACGGGTGGCCGCCTGGACGGCTACGACATCCGCACCGCAGCCGTCGCCCGGTCGGTGCCGTGTCTGACGACCGTGCAGGCGCTCGCCGCGGCGGTACAGGGCATCGACGCCATGGCCCGCGACGAGGTCAGCGTGCGGTCGCTGCAGGAGCACGCCGATCACTTGATCGCCGCCCGCAAGAGCTGACCCACCATCCGGTCCTCATGCGCCGGGCAGGCCGGAACCTGTCCGCCCGGCGCATGAGGAGGAGCGCCCACCACCAGGAACCCACCCACCCATGTACGGACTCCTCTTCCGCACCGTCTTCTGCCGCATGGACCCGGAGAAGGCCCACCACCTGGCCTTTTCCTGGATCCGCACGGCAGCCCGCACCCCCGTGCTCCGCACCTTCGCGGCAGCCGCCCTCGCCCCGCGCCACAAAGAACTCCGCATCGAAGCCCTGGGCCGCCGGATGCACGGACCGTTCGGCCTCGCCGCCGGGTTCGACAAGAACGCGGAGGGGATCGACGGCCTGGCCATGCTCGGCTTCGACCATGTCGAGGTCGGCACCGTCACCGGCAGCGGTCAGCCGGGCAACCCGAAGAAGCGGCTGTTCCGCCTGGTCGAAGACCGGGCGCTGATCAACCGGATGGGCTTCAACAACGAGGGCTCGGCCGCCGTCGCCGCCCGGCTGGCCACCCGCGAGCCGGTCTTCCGTACGACCGTCGGCATCAACATCGGTAAGACGAAGGCCGTCCCGGAGTCCGAGGCGGTGGCCGACTACGTCACCTCCACCGAGGCACTGGCCCCGCACGCCCACTACCTGGTCGTCAACGTCTCCTCGCCGAACACGCCCGGACTGCGCAATCTCCAGGCCACCGAGCATCTGCAGCCGCTGCTGACCGCCGTACGCGAGGCGGCCGACCGCACGGTCACCACCCGTCGCGTCCCGCTCCTGGTCAAGATCGCTCCCGATCTCGCGGACGAGGACATCGACGCGGTCGCCGACCTGGCCGTCGAGCTGGGGCTGGACGGGATCATCGCGACGAACACCACCATCGCGCGCGACGGGCTCGGCCTCACCTCCGGCCCGGCCCTGACCGCCGAGACCGGCGGACTGTCCGGAGCGCCGGTCCGCGACCGGTCCCTGGAGGTGCTGCGCCGGCTGTACGCACGCGTCGGCGACCGCCTCACGCTCGTCGGCGTCGGCGGCATCACCACCGCCGAGGACGCCTGGCGCCGCATCCTGGCCGGTGCCACGCTCGTACAGGGCTACACGGCGTTCCTGTACGAGGGCCCCTTCTGGATGCGCCGCATGCACCAGGGGCTCGCCGAGCTGCTGGCGGCCAGCCCGTACGCCACCCTCGCCGAGGCCGTCGGCGCCGAGCACCGTCAGCAGGACGGTAAGCAGCAGGAGGACGCCGCATGACAGCCCCGGGTACGACAGAGCGGGACACGACCGCGCCCGAACCCTTCGGGCTCCGGCTCCGCCGCGCCATGGACGCCCGGGGCCCGCTGTGCGTCGGCATCGACCCGCACGCCTCCCTGCTGCACGCCTGGGGGCTGGACGACGACGTGGCGGGGCTGGAGCGGTTCAGCCGTACGGTGGTCGAGGCGCTTGCCGACCGGGTGGCCGTGCTGAAGCCCCAGTCGGCCTTCTTCGAGCGCTTCGGCTCCCGCGGCATCGCCGTGCTGGAGCGGACGGTGACCGAAGCCCGGCAGGCCGGGGCGCTCGTCGTCATGGACGCCAAGCGCGGCGACATCGGCTCGACCATGGACGCCTACGCCGCGGCCTTCCTCGACACCGGCAGCCCGCTGTTCTCGGACGCGCTCACCGTCAGCCCCTACCTGGGCTTCGGCGCGCTGGAACCGGCCCTCACGGCGGCCACCGCGAGCGGATCCGGGCTGTTCGTACTGGCCCTCACCTCCAACCCGGAGGGGCAGGAGGTCCAGCGCGCGGTCCGCGCGGACGGCTCGTCGGTGGCGGCCACGGTGCTGCGGCACCTGGCGGACCGGAACGCGGGCGCCGAGCCGCTCGGCTCCTTCGGCGCGGTTGTCGGCGCCACGCTGGGGGATCTGTCGGCCTTCGACCTGGCGGTGAACGGTCCCCTGCTGGCGCCCGGCATCGGGGCGCAGGGTGCCACCCCCGCCGATCTGCCCGCGGTCTTCGGCGACGCGGTCCGCAACGTCGTGCCGAGCGTCAGCAGGGGAGTGCTCCGGCACGGGCCCGACACAACCGGACTGCGGAATTCCGCGATCGGATTCGCCGACGAGGTACGCAGCGCCGTGGGCTGAGAACCCGGGCCGTCATCCGTGATCCGGAACCAAGGGCCGGGGAATCGGACGCCCGGGGCCTCGGAATCGGACGTGTGGGGCCGGGGAATCGGTCGTCCGGGGGCGAGAAATCAGGCGCAAGGGGCCGACGAATCCGAACCTGAGGCCCGCGAATCGCACGCCTGGAGTCGACAATTTCCACCCCGAGAGCCGGTGAATCCCACGCTGAGAGCTGAAAATGTGCCGAGTATGTACCAAAAAGTCCGGGTCGACAGAGGCTGACCTGGACTTTTCGTCTGTTCTCGCTGACTCCGGCGCTCACGCCCGCTAGTCTCCGTCGAGAGCACCGCGAACAGGCGCGTTGCTCGTTGCTCCGCAGGTGCGGGCCTACTAGGTTCCTCACCGATCCGTATCCGACAGTTCGACATCCGAGGTGACGTAGGCGTGGCTCTTCCGCCCCTTACCCCTGAACAGCGCGCAGCCGCGCTCGAAAAGGCCGCCGCGGCTCGCCGGGAGCGCGCCGAGGTCAAGAACCGGCTCAAGCACTCCGGCGCGTCTCTGCACGAGGTCATCAAGCAGGGCCAGGAAAACGACGTGATCGGCAAGATGAAGGTCTCCGCGCTCCTGGAGTCCCTGCCCGGCGTCGGCAAGGTCCGCGCCAAGCAGATCATGGAGCGGCTGGGGATCTCCGAGAGCCGGCGGGTCCGTGGTCTCGGCTCCAACCAGATTGCTGCCCTGGAGCGCGAGTTCGGCGGTGCCAACGCCTGAGGTCTCAGGCACTCGCGTTAACCGGGATAATCGCTGCATGAGTTCTGCAGTTCCCCGGGGGGAGACCCCGGCACCCCCGGTCGGCACATCGCGGCTGACCGTGCTCTCCGGCCCTTCCGGGGTCGGTAAGAGCACGGTCGTCGCACATATGCGCAAGGCCCATCCCGAGGTCTGGCTCTCCGTCTCCGCCACCACCCGCAGGCCCCGCCCCGGCGAGCGCCATGGGGTGCAGTACTTCTTCGTGGACGACGAGGAGTTCGACAAGCTGATCGCCAACGGTGAGCTGCTCGAATGGGCCGAGTTCGCGGGCAACCGCTACGGCACCCCCAGGCAGGCGGTGCTGGAGCACCTCGATCGCGGGGAGCCCGTCCTGCTGGAGATCGATCTGCAGGGCGCCCGTCTCGTCAAGCAGTCGATGCCCGAGGCGCAGCTCGTCTTTCTGGCTCCCCCCAGCTGGGAGGAGCTGGTCAGGCGGCTGACCGGCCGGGGCACCGAGGCGCCGGAGGTCATCGAGCGCCGGCTGAAGGTCGCCCGCACCGAGCTGGCGGCCGAGGCCGAGTTCGACCGGACCTTGGTCAACACCTCCGTCGAGGAGGTCAGCGCCGAGCTGCTAGCCTTGATGAGTATCGATTGAGTGCGTATCGATCGACCTCCAGCACTCAGCGCGCTGTCCGCGCATCGATCCCCTCTTAATTCACCCTTCGGAAGGCAGAGAGTGTCCTCTTCCATCACCACGCCCGAGGGCATCATCAACCCGCCGATTGATGAGCTGCTCGAGGCCACCGACTCGAAGTACAGCCTCGTGATCTACGCCGCCAAGCGCGCGCGCCAGATCAACGCGTACTACTCCCAGCTCGGTGAGGGCCTCCTCGAGTACGTCGGCCCGTTGGTGGACACCCACGTGCACGAGAAGCCGCTCTCCATCGCGCTCCGCGAGATCAACGCCGGCCTCCTCACCTCCGAGCCCGTGGAGGCTCCGCCGGTGGGCCAGTAGCCGTCGGCACCACTTCCACCAGGGGCCCGGCAGCGCGGCTGCCGGGCCCCTGGTGTGTCATAGGGGCATAACGACGCGTATGGCATGGGGAGAGACGAGTGACGCAGCAGCGGGACGGGCGGGCGGCAGCCGGCAGGCCGAAGGTCGTGCTCGGGGTGAGCGGTGGCATCGCCGCCTACAAAGCATGCGAGCTGGCGCGGCGGCTGACCGAGAGCGGACACGACGTCCGCGCCGTCCCCACCGAGTCGGCGCTGCACTTCGTCGGAGCCGCCACCTGGTCGGCACTGACCGGTCATCCGGTGGCCACGGAGGTGTGGGAATCCGTGCACGAGGTGCCTCATGTGCGTATCGGTCAGACGGCCGATCTCGTCGTCGTCGCACCCGCAACGGCTGATCTGCTGGCCAAGGCCGCTCACGGTCTCGCCGACGACCTGCTCACCAATACGCTGCTCACTGCGCGATGTCCCGTCGTCTTCGCCCCCGCAATGCACACCGAGATGTGGGAGCACCCCGCGACGCAGGAGAATGTCGCCACCCTGCGGCGTCGCGGCGCCCTCGTCGTCGAGCCGGCCGTCGGCCGCCTGACCGGGAAGGACACCGGCAAGGGGCGGCTCCCGGACCCCGACGCGATCTTCGACGTCTGCCGCCGGGCCCTGTTGCGGGGCGCGGCGGGCGCCGACGCCGATCTCGCGGGGCGGCATCTCGTCGTCAGCGCGGGCGGCACCCGCGAACCACTCGATCCGGTACGTTTCCTCGGCAACCGTTCCTCCGGCAAGCAGGGCTACGCGCTCGCCCGTACGGCCGCCGCACGGGGCGCCAGGGTGACGCTCGTCTCCGCGAACAGCGCGCTCCCGGACCCGGCGGGCGTGGACGTCGTGCGGGTCGGCAGCGCGCTCGAGCTGCGCGAAGCCGTGACCAAGGCGGCTGCCGACGCGGACGCCGTGGTGATGGCCGCCGCGGTCGCCGACTTCCGTCCCGCCGCGTACGCGACCGGAAAGATCAAGAAGAAGGACGACCAGGAGCCGGAGCCGCTGGCCCTGGTACGTAACCCGGATATCCTTGCCGAAATCTCCGCCAACCGACCGCGCCCGGGTCAGGTCGTGGTCGGCTTCGCCGCCGAGACGGACGACGTACTGGCGCACGGCCGCGCCAAGCTCGCCGCGAAGGGCTGTGACCTGCTGGTCGTCAACGAGGTGGGGGAGAGCAAGACGTTCGGCTCGGAGGAGAACGAAGCCGTCGTGCTGGCCGCCGACGGGAGTGAGACCCCGGTGCCGTACGGGCCGAAGGAAGCGCTTGCGGAGACGGTGTGGGATCTGATCGCCGAGCGCCTCCCGGAGCTTCCGGTGAGTGGGTGAGTATGGCGGAATCCCTCCTTCCGGCGTGCGGCCGGATGAATTCGGCGCTGTGACCGAGTGGGCCGGAAGTCGCCGTAAGAGGCTGGAACAACACTCTTGACCAGGCCCTTCACCGACCGACACGCCCTGACATATCCGGATCTCAGGTGGCCTTCCGGCGCCGTTGGAGTCCGGATTGAGCAGGTCATGGTCGTCTCGTAGTTCGAGAGTCCGTGATTGGATGCCGGTGGAGATGGATAAACTGGCCGCGGACCGTGCTTGGGCGCAGCCCCCGACCGGTCCGCCCCATGCTCAGCCAGCAGCCGCTGCAACCCCAGGGAGCGATGTGTCGCGCCGCTTGTTCACCTCGGAATCTGTGACCGAGGGTCACCCTGACAAGATCGCTGACCAGGTCAGCGACACCATCCTCGACGCCCTCCTCAAGGAAGACCCGCACTCCAGGGTCGCCGTCGAGACGCTGATCACCACCGGCCTCGTCCACGTGGCCGGAGAGGTGACGACCAAGGCTTACGCCCCGATTTCGACGCTCGTGCGCAACAAGATCCTCGAGATCGGCTACGACTCCTCCAAGAAGGGCTTCGACGGCGCCTCCTGCGGTGTCTCGGAGTCCATCGGTGCCCAGTCGCCCGACATCGCGCAGGGTGTCGACACCGCCTACGAGAGGCGGGTGGAAGGCGATGAGGACGAGCTCGACGAGCAGGGCGCCGGCGACCAGGGCCTGATGTTCGGCTACGCCTGCGACGAGACCGCCGAGTACATGCCGCTGCCGATCACCCTGGCACACCGGCTCTCGGAGCGGCTCTCCGCCGTCCGCAAGAACGGGACCATCCCCTATCTGCGCCCCGACGGAAAGACCCAGGTCACGATCGAGTACAACGGCGACAAGGCCGTGCGTCTCGACACCGTCGTGGTCTCCTCCCAGCACGCCGCCGACATCGACCTGGACTCGCTGCTCGCACCCGACATCCGCGAGTTCGTCGTCGAGCCCGAGCTGAAGGCCCTGGTCGACGAGGGCATCAAGCTGGAAACCGAGGGCTACCGGCTGCTGGTCAACCCGACCGGACGCTTCGAGATCGGTGGCCCCATGGGCGACGCCGGACTCACCGGCCGGAAGATCATCATCGACACCTACGGCGGTATGGCCCGCCACGGTGGCGGTGCCTTCTCCGGCAAGGACCCGTCCAAGGTCGACCGCTCCGCCGCGTACGCCATGCGCTGGGTCGCCAAGAACGTCGTGGCCGCCGGGCTCGCCTCCCGCTGCGAGGTACAGGTCGCGTACGCGATCGGCAAGGCCGAGCCGGTCGGTCTCTTCGTGGAGACCTTCGGCACCGCCACGGTGGAGGACGAGAAGATCGAGCAGGCCATCGCGGACGTCTTCGACCTTCGCCCGGCCGCGATCATCCGCGACCTCGACCTGCTGCGCCCCATCTACGCTCAGACGGCCGCCTACGGGCACTTCGGCCGTGCGCTGCCCGACTTCACGTGGGAGCGCACGGACCGGGTCGAAGCGCTGCGCAAGGCGGCCGGACTCTAGCCCCCCGCCTGCGCGTTCGTCCCTCCGTTCGTCCGCCGAGGCCCGGCACCCCATGCTGGCGGGGTGCCGGGCCTCCGGCGTACCCGTTTCCGGCCTCTCTGCCCTGGCCCCTCGCCCTCGGTAAATCCCTCGTCCCGCTGTTGGCTTCGCCCCTAGGCTGAACACGGACGCGCCCGGTGCGCGGGCGGGGGATCCTTCAATCCACCGGAGTCCTGAACTCCTCACGGGTTCGAATCCCGTCGCCGTGCTCACCTCGCGTGGCGCGGCGTGGCCGAGCGGCCGAAGGCAGTGGCCGGGCATGCGCCCACTCCCCAGCCGACTCAGACCTCGGGCGCGTCCGTCCCAGGCCCCCGACGGGTGATGACCAGCGGCCCGTCACGGAAGCGCGGTGACGGAACGGCCCCCGGTGACACGCAGCAGGTCCAGCTTGTCCGCGTCACGGCTGCCCGCGGCCGCGGTGTAGGTGACCATGCGCAGATCCGCTCCCGGGACGAGCAGGACGTCGCAGTCGAGCAGGATGTCGCCGACCTCCGGATGCCGAATCGTCTTCCGCTCGGTCGCGTGCGGCATCGGCGTCGCCGTGGCCCAGTAGTGGCCGAAGGCCTCGGACGATTCCCGCAGCTCCCGCACAAGACGGTCGAGCTGGGCGTCCGCGGGATAGCGCGAGGCGGCATCCTTCAGGTCGGCGACGATCGACGCAGCGAAAGCCTCCTCGCCGCGCTCGGGCCGCACGGGCGGCAGCGCGGCGCCGTTGCCGAACATGGCGCGGGCAAGGTTCCGCTCCTCGGCCGGGAACTCGGCAGGGTCGCCGAGCAGGGCGCTCCACAGGGAGTTCCACCACACCAAGGTCCAGTCGGCGGTGAACACCCCGACGGGGACGTCCCCGAGGCGCGCGGTGAGCCGCTGTATGCCCGGCGGCACATGCACGCTGATCGTCCCGTCCTGCGGCGGCAGCAGGGCGGCGCTTCGGTAGAGCTGGTCGCGTTCGGTGCGGGAGAGCTGGAGGGCTCGAGCCAGGGCACCGACGACCTGGGCGGAGGGGTTTTTCGCCCGCCCCTGCTCCAGACGCAGGACGTAGTCGACCGAGAGGCCGGCCATCTGTGCCAGTTCCTCGCGGCGCAGTCCCGGGACACGGCGGCCCGGCAGCACGGGGAAGCCGGCGTCGACCGGGGAGAGGCGGTCGCGCCAGGAGCGCACGAGTGCGGCGAAGGGAGCCATATCGGCATTCTCGCTGCCCGGCGCCCATCGAGGCTGGGTACTGGCAGTCCTAGTGACGGGGAGAGCTCTGGTCGGCGGTGATCGGAGCGGCGAGCGTGGGGGTGCGCCGAACAGGTGCCCGTCGACCGACCGGCGAACTGGCGCCCGTCGGACGACCGTTGAAACCTCGCCCGTCGGCCGATCGATGAAACGTCGCCCGTCGGCCGACCGATGAAGGGGCCACCCATGCAGTCCACCACCGTCATGACGGGCGCGAGCCGCGGGATCGGCCGCGTCGCCGCGGAGCACATCCTGCGCGAATCCCCGGACACCCATCTCCTCGTCGTGGCCCGCGGGCTCGCCGGTGCCCGGCTGGCCGCAGAACTCGGCTCGGGCGGGCGCGCGATCTCGCACGTACAGGCGGACCTCAGCTCGCTGGAGAGCGTGCGGTCGGCAGTTGCTGAGATTCGTGACCGACTGGAGTGTGGTGAGCTGCCGCCGTTGCGCGGGTTCGTGGGCAATGCGGGAGTGCAGTACACGAACGCGCTCACCGAGGGCCCCGAGGGGTTCGAGTCGACTTTCACCGTCAACGTGCTCGCCAACCACCTGTTCGTCCGACTGCTCCAGGACTGCTTCGCGGTGCCCGCCCGGATCGTGATCACCTCAAGTGACACGCATTTCGGCGACTTCAAGCACAACATGGGGATGGTGCCGGGGCCGGTCTGGCGGCCCCCGGAAGTCCTCGCCCACACGGGCGCTTTCCCCGAGCCGGACACCACGTCCGCCGGGCGCACCGCCTACTCGACGAGCAAGCTGGCCGCCATCCATCTCGTGCACGAGTATGCGCGCCGCCTGCCTGCCGGGGTCGACGTCGTCGCCTACAACCCGGGGTTCGTCCCCGGCACCGGCCTCGCCCGCAACGCGGGCCCCGTCTCCCGGTTCGCGATGCGGCGCATCCTGCCGCTGATGGCCCTCACCCCGTTCGCGACCGGGCGCGCCGCCGCAGGCCGGTATCTCGCCGACATCGTCCTCGGCCTCACCGAAGCGTCCACAGGGTCGTACGTCGACCGCGATCGGACGGCCCGGTCGTCCGAGGAGTCCTACGACCCGCCGCGCGAGCGCGAGTTGTGGGACGCCGTCGAACGGTTCACCGCGGTACACGCCGCCTGACCTTATGACTCGCCCGCGGTGCAACACTCGACGGAGTGAGTGCTCACTCATTGACGGAGTGAGCACTCACTCCGTATTCTCGGAGCATGAGTGAACCGAAGGTTCGGCGCAGGGCGCCGGCGATGGACCCTGACCAGCGACGGGCGATGATCGTGTCGGCTGCGCTGCCGCTGGTGGTGGAGTACGGGCCCCTGGTGACGACGGCGAAGATCGCGCGGGCTGCCGGGATCGGGGAAGGGACGATCTTCCGGGTCTTCACGGACAAAGAGGCGCTGCTCGCCGCGTGTCTGGAGGAGGCACTGCGGCCCGATGACACCGTCGCGCATCTGGAAGGCATCTCGCTCGACCAGCCGCTGCCCGCGCGGCTCACGGAGGCGGCCGAGGTGATGCGGGGCTATATGAACCGGATAGGGGACGTGGCCGGTGCCCTGGCCTCCCTGGGTAAGGCGACGCGGCCGCCCGATCCCGATGCCGCGGACATGGAGGAGGCGCATCAGCAGCGCGAGGCAGGGCTGACCGCGCCGCGTGCGGCGTTGGCGGCGCTGCTGGAGCCCGAGCGGGAGGCGCTGCGGCTGGCGCCCGAACGTCTCGCCGATGTCTTCCAGCTGATGCTGATGAGCGCGGGACGATCGGGCGCGCCGGGGCCGCTGGACGATGCCGAGCTCGTCGACCTCTTTCTGCACGGGGCCATGGCGGGGCAGTCCGGGGAGACGGGAGGTGAGGAGAGGTGAGCGCTCGGCCGGAGGTGCCTGAGGAGATGGAGGACCCGTACGACGCGCTCGGCCGCGCACGTCGCCGCCTGGTGACTCTCGCGCTGCTGGGCTGCGCGTTCCTCGCCATGCTCGACGGCACCGTGGTGGGTACGGCGTTGCCGCGCATCGTCGAACAGATCGGTGGCGGTGAGTCGTGGTACGTCTGGCTCGTCACCGCCTATCTGCTGACCTCCTCGGTGAGCGTGCCCGTCTACGGCCGCTTCTCCGACCTGTACGGGCGCCGTCGGCTGCTGCTGGGCGGGCTGGGACTCTTCCTCGTCGGGTCGCTGGCCTGCGGGCTCGCCGGGGGCGCCCGCCACGTTGATCGCGGCGCGGGCGGTGCAGGGGCTGGGTGCGGGGGCCCTGATCACGCTGGGCATGGCCCTCATCCGGGATCTGTATCCGCCCGAGCGCGGTGCGGGCCTGGTGCGCATGCAGACCGTGCTCGCCGTGATGATGGTGCTCGGCCTGGTGGGCGGGCCGCTGGTCGGCGGGTTGCTCACCGACCACGCGGACTGGCGCTGGGCGTTCTGGCTCAACCTGCCGCTGGGACTGGCCGCCGCACTCGTCCTCGGCTACGCACTGCCTGACCGTAGATCCACCGCGGGTCCGGCCGGTCTGCCCGGTCCGACCGGTCCGGTCGGGGCGCGCCTGGACGTGCTCGGGATCCTGCTGCTGAGCGCGGGGCTCTCACTTGTGCTCGTCGGCCTCAGCCTGAAGGGCAACGCGGCGGGGGACCAGGCCGTGCGCTGGACCGACCCGGTCGTCGCCGGGCCGCTGGCCGGCGGGGCGGTGCTGCTGGCGCTGCTGCTCCCCGTGGAGCGACGGGCCAGCACGCCGGTGCTGCCGCTTCGGCTCTTCGGGCACCGGGCGTACGGGGCGCTGCTCGGGGCGGGCTTCTTCTTCCAGATCGCGGCGCTGCCGGTGGGTATTCTGCTGCCCCTCTACTTCCAGCAGGTGCGGGGCCACTCGGCCACGGTCTCCGGGTTGTTGCTGCTGCCGCTTCTCATAGGGATGACCGTGGGCAACCGTGTCACGGCCGCCGCCGTTCTTCGCAGCGGTCGTACCAAGCCCGTGCTGGTGGCGGGGGCCGGACTGCTGGCTCTTGGCTCGGGTTCCTTCTTGGCGCTGGGGGCCGGGACCCCGGTCGCGTTGGTCGCCCTGTGGCTGCTGTTCGCGGGCCTCGGTACGGGACCGGCCATGGGCGGCCTGACCATCGCCACCCAGAACAGCGTGCCGCGCGCGGACATGGGCACGGCCACGGCGGGTTCGGCCCTGACCAAGCAGCTCGGCAGGGCTGTCGGGCTGGCCATTGCGCAGACTCTGCTGGCCCAGTACGGCAGCCGCAACGCGTCCGGCTCCAACGGGCCGCATGGCCCGCACGGCGGCGGTCTGCTGCCCGATGCCTCGGCGATCGGCCTGACGGTCGGCTGGACGGGCGCCGTCGGTGGGCTGCTGGCGCTGGCGGTGCTGCTCAGAATGCCGGATGTCACCGTTCCGAAGGCTGGTGCGGAGAAGCGCGTGACCGGCGACGCTCGGTCCGCCGCAGGAGCTGCCGACAAGGCGGGCGGCGGCAGCGGTGGAGCCGGTAGCGGTGCCAATGGCACTGGGTGAGGAGGTGTGAGGGTGAGGTCTGTGGTGGCGGCGGTGGGTGTGCGAGGGCAGCTTGGCGGGGCCGCCGCGGAGGGGGAGCGCCTGCGGGGCGGCCGGCCAGGTCCGGTGGCAGGTCAGCCGGGGGCCTTGCGTCGGTGGGCGGCAGGCGTCAGTGCTGTTTGCGAGACTGAGGCTGTGAGCAGGGGTGATGGCAACGGCGAAGGGGAGCGGCAGCGGCATGCGCCGGAGCAGCTCGCGCTGATCCGGGAGACCGTACGGGAAAGCAAGGCCCGGCAGCCGAGGGCCAAGCCGCGTACCTGGCGGGGTGCCGAGATGGCTGCGCGGCTGCCCGTGGCGCGAGTGCTGGTCGACAAGGGGCTGGTCCACCTCGACCGGTTCTTCGACTACGCCGTCCCCGCGGCGATGGACGAAGAGGCCCAGCCGGGCGTGCGGGTGCGGGTGCGCTTCGGGGCGGGGGAGCGCGAGGGGCGCCGTGAAGGGGGCGGGCTCATCAACGGGTTCATCGTCGAGCGCCGGGCCGACACCGACTTCACCGGACGGCTCGCCCCGATCGCCCAGGTGCTGTCGCCCGAGCCGGTGCTCACTCCCGAACTGCTCCAGCTGTGCCGGGCGGTGGCCGACCGGTACGCGGGATCGCTCGCCGATGTGGTCCAGCTCGCCGTCCCGCCGCGCCGGGCCAAAGCGGAGAAGCAGCCCTCGCGGCGCCGCCCGGCCAAGCCGTCGGTGCCCGAGCCGGGCGGGTGGGCGCGCTATCCCGAGGGCCCGGCGTTCCTGCGGGCGCTTGCCGAGAAGGCCGCGCCCCGCGCCGTGTGGACCGCGCTGCCCGGCCCGGAGAGCTGGGCGGACGAGCTGGCCCGCGCCATGGCCGCCACCCTCGCGGCGGGCCGGGGGGCGCTCGCGGTGCTGCCCGACGGCAAGGCGGCGGCGCGGGTGGACGCCGCGCTCACCGCGCTCGTCAGCGAGGGACAGCACGTCCTGCTGACCGCGGACGCCGGACCCGAGCCGCGCTACCGGCGCTGGCTGGCTGTCAGCCGCGGCACGGTGCGAGCGGTCGTGGGAACGCGGGCGGCGATGTTCGCGCCCGTACGCCGCCTCGGCCTCGCCGCGATCTGGGAGGACGGCGACAGCAACCACAGCGAGGAGCGAGCCCCGCAGCCCCACGCCCGGGAGGTGCTGCTCCAGCGTGCCGTCACCGAGCAGGCCGCGTTCCTCCTCGGCGCGCACGGCTGCACCGTGGAGGCCGCACAGCTCGTGGAGTCCGGATTCGCGCGGCCACTGGCTGCCGACCGGGACACCGTGCGTGCGGCCATGCCTCGGGTCCGTACGGCTGCCGAGGGCGACGAGGCGCGGGACCCGGGGGCTCGCAGCGCCCGGCTGCCGAGCCTCGCCTGGCGCACGGCGCGGGACGCGCTGGAGCGCGGCCCGGTGCTGGTGCAGGTGCCGCGCCGCGGCTATGTACCACGGCTGGTGTGCGAGCGGTGCCGGGAGCCGGCGCGGTGCGCACACTGCTCGGGCCCGCTGGAGGCGGCGGGCGAGGGCAGCGCGCTGCGCTGCGGCTGGTGTGCCCGGGAGACGCCGGAGTGGCGCTGCCCCATGTGCTCGGGGACGCGGCTGCGCGGCAGCGTCATCGGTGCCCGCCGCACGGCGGAGGAGCTGGGGCGGGCCTTCCCGTCCGTGCCCGTACGGACCTCGGGCGGCGCGCATGTGCTGGAGTCGGTGCCGGGCCGGCCCGCGCTGGTGGTCGCAACCCCGGGCGCCGAACCCGTTCCGGAGGGCGGCGAGGGATACGCGGCCGCGCTGCTGCTCGACGGCTGGGCGCTGCTGGGCCGCCCCGATCTGCGCGCCGGGGAGGAGGCCCTGCGCCGCTGGCTGGGCGCTGCCTCGCTGGTGCGGCCGCAGGGCGAGGGCGGGAGCGTGGTGGTCGTCGCGGAGGAGTCGATGCGGCCGGTGCAGGCCCTGGTGCGCTGGGACCCGGTGGGGCACGCGCAGCGGGAGCTGGCGGACCGCGCGGAGTTGGGCTTTCCGCCGGTGTCCCGGATGGCGGCGGTCACCGGCCCGCCCGAGGCCGTCGCAGGGCTGCTGGCTGCCGCCCGGGACGCCGGACTGCCCGAGGGCGCCCAAGTGTTGGGCCCCGTGCCGCTCCCGGTGCTGGAACCGGGCAGGCCCCGCAATCCGGGCGACCCGCCGCCAGGCGAGCTGTGGGAGCGGGCGCTGGTGCGGGTGCCCCGCGGCAGCGGCGCGGCCCTGGCGGCGGCGCTGAAGACCGCACAGGTGGGCCGGTTGACCCGCCGGGAGGGCCCGATCGCGCACGTCCGGATCGATCCGCTGGACATCGGATGAGGCCGATGGGCGGCTGGGGCACCGGCCGAGCCGTTGCACTGCGCCGGCGACGTCTGGATGCGCTTGGGGAGTGCTCCCTGGCCTCCGCCGGCGGGAGGTGCCCCCAGCCTCCGGCGGGGACGGGGAGAAGCGCCCAATTCGCAGGGTGCCCAAGCGCAGCCGCCGTTGGGCCGTAGGCGGCAGTGGAACGGCCCGCACCACCGGGGCTGCCGCCCGGTGGGGGCCGGCCGTTACCGGGTGTGGCCGGTGGGCGGCGCTTGCCCGTCCTGCGGCGTCGCGCAGGGTCGGCAAGCGCCGCAGGGCGGGCCGCTAGCCGTTGCGTGGTGAGGGCAGCGCGCCGGTGCGTGGCTCCTGCCGCGCCTCGCGGCGCGGGTCGTACGGCTGCGCGGGGGCGGGCTGCTGCGGCGGGATCGAGCGGGCAGCGGGCACCGTGGCGGGCCGGGGAGCTGCCGTACCGGGAGCGATGGGGAGCGAACGGGCGGCGGCGGGCACGGTCTCGGGTTGCCGGGGTGCGGACGAGGGAGACGGTGCGGACGGCCCGGACGACGCGGCCGGCACGGAAGTCTCCGCGCCCTCGGGCGCGTTGCGCACGGTGCCGCGCCGCGCAGAGCCGTACCTGCGGTGCACGGCCTGCTTGGTGACGCCCAGCGCCGAGCCCACGGCGTCCCAGGAGAAGCCGAGCGAGCGGTCGAAGTCCACCGCCGCCGTCACCAGTGTCTCGACGCTGTCGCGTAGTTCCTGGGCGAGCCTGACGGTCGGCGCCGGAGCGCGGCCGTAGACGACGAAGCCCGCGGAGGGGCCGGTGCGCCGTGGGCGATAGACGTTGCCCAGCTGCGCCGTGAGGGTGCGCAGCGCGTCCACCTGCCGGCGGACCCGCTCGATGTCCCGCACCAGAAGGTGCAGGCTGGCCCGCGCCTGGGCGTCGTGGGTTGCGTGGTCGGCCATGAAGAAGCCTCTCGGACCGGCTGACATGGGGGTGTTCAGCTGTGGTGCTGGATGGGGTGACTGGCTGTGCGGAATGTGGGGGGAACGAGGCCGCGGCGCGTCGGCGGGGCGGCGCTCGGTTCGGTCAATCTGACTTGACCAACGCCGCGATGGGCTCTCTGGTCACGCTGCGGGGGCGCGGAAGGAGCATCGACAGGGCGCGCAGGTGCCCGTACGCCCCCTCACCCGGCGACGGCGCGCTGACCGTAAACTGGGCTGTCTTTCCACGCTTTCCACGTGTGAGAGGTAGTTCGCCACTGATGAGGCTCGTCTTCGCAGGCACCCCCGAGGTCGCCGTCCCCGCGCTCGACACGCTGATCGCCTCCGAACGGCACGAGGTCGTCGCCGTGATCACCCGCCCCGACGCCCGTGCGGGGCGCGGCAGGCGCCTGGTGCCCAGCCCAGTGGCTCAGCGGGCCGAGGAGGAGGGGATCGAGGTGCTCAAGCCCGCGCGCCCCCGGGACGAGGACTTCCTGGCCAGGCTGCGGGAGATCGGGCCGGACTGCTGCCCTGTCGTCGCCTACGGAGCGCTGCTGCCCCGTGTCACGCTCGACGTACCTCGCAGGGGCTGGGTCAATCTGCACTTCTCGCTGCTGCCCGCCTGGCGCGGCGCCGCGCCCGTGCAGCACGCGCTGCTGGCCGGGGACGAGATGAGCGGGGCCACCACCTTCCTCATCGAGGAGGGGCTGGACTCGGGGCCGGTCTACGGGGTGGTGACCGAGGAGGTACGGCCCCGCGACACCAGCGGTGATCTGCTGACCCGGCTCGCTTTCGCGGGTGCCGGACTGCTGGCCGCCACCATGGACGGCATCGAGGACGGCACGCTGCAGGCGGTGCCGCAGCCGGAGGAGGGTGTCTCCCTCGCTCCGAAGATCACCGTCGAGGACGCCAGGATCGACTGGACGGCGCCCGCACTCCGCGTCGACCGGGTGGTACGGGCGTGCTCGCCCGCGCCCGGCGCGTGGACCGTCTTCCGGGGTGAGCGGCTCAAGGTGCGTTCGCTCGTGCCCGCCCCCGACGCCGGTGCCGACGGGGCGGCCCCCGGAGAGCTGCGGGTCGGCAAGAACTCGGTGCACGTCGGTACGGGCTCGCATCCGGTGGAGCTGGAGTGGGTGCAGCCGCAGGGCAAGAAGCCGATGCGAGCTGCCGACTGGGCTCGCGGCACCCGTATCGAAGAGGGCGCCCGCTTCGACGAGCCCGCTTCCTGAGCCGGGCGTTACCGGTCGCCGCCTCCGGGCAGCGGGGCCGTAGGGTGGAGGTCTCACCCTTCGAAGCCTCGATCCCTCATCTTGCGGAGCACCTTTTTCGTGAGCACTCATCCCCGCCGGGGCGGCAACCGGTACCGGCGTCCGCGTAAGGATCCCGTCCGCATCCTCGCTTTCGAGGCGCTGCGGGCGGTGGACGAGCGGGATGCCTACGCCAACCTCGTACTGCCGCCGCTGCTGCGGAAGGCCCGCGAGAAGGACCCGGCACACGGCGGCCTGGACGCGCGGGACGCCGCGCTGGCCACCGAGCTGGTGTACGGCACGCTGCGCAGGCAGGGCACCTACGACGCGATCATCGCCGAGTGCGTCGACCGGCCGCTGCGCGATGTGGACCCGCCCGTGCTGGACGTCCTCTCCCTCGGCGCCCATCAGCTGCTGGGCACCCGCATCCCGCAGCACGCCGCGGTGAGCGCGACGGTCGAGCTGGCCCGCGTGGTGCTGGGGGACGGGCGGGCGAAGTTCGTCAACGCGGTGCTGCGGCGCCTCACGGCCGACGACCTCGACGGCTGGCTGGACCGGATCGCACCGCCCTACGACGAGGACCCGGAGGAGCATCTGGCGCTGCGCCATGCACATCCCCGCTGGGTGGTCTCCGCGCTGTGGGACGCGCTGGGAGCGTCCCCGGCGGTAGCCGGGGAAGGCGGGCGCGAGGAGATCACGGCGCTGCTGGAGGCCGACAACGAGCGCCCCGAGGTCACCCTGGTCGCCCGGCCTGGACGGTCCACCACCGCGGAGCTGACCACCGACGAGACCGTACCGGGCCGTTGGTCGCCGTACGCAGTGCGGCTGGCCGAGGGCGGTGAGCCCGGCGTGCTGGACGCCGTACGCGAGGGCAGGGCCGGGGTGCAGGACGAGGGCAGCCAACTGGTCGCGCTCGCCCTGGCCAACGCGCCCCTGGACGGCGCCGACGCCCGCTGGCTCGACTCCTGCGCGGGCCCCGGCGGCAAGGCCGCGCTGCTGGGCGCGCTGGCGGCCGAGCGGGGCGCGGCGCTGCTGGCGTCCGAGAAGCAGCCGCACCGCGCCCGCCTCGTCGCCCGCGCTCTGGCCGGGAACCCCGGGCCCTGGGCGGTCGTCAGCGCGGACGGCACCCGGCCCGCCTGGACGCCGGGCAGTTTCGACCGGGTACTGGTCGACGTGCCCTGCACCGGGCTGGGTGCGCTGCGCCGCAGGCCCGAGGCGCGCTGGCGGCGCAGGCCGGAGGACGTGCCGGGCTTCGCGCCGTTGCAGCGCGGACTGCTGACGCAGGCGCTGGAGTCGGCCCGGGTCGGCGGCGTCGTCGCGTACGTCACGTGCTCGCCGCACCTGGCGGAGACCCGTGCCGTGGTGGACGACGTACTGCGCGGGCTGGAGAAGGAGGGCGCGACGGCCGCCGAGCCGGTGGACGCGCGTCCCCTGCTGCCCGGTGTGCCCGACCTGGGGGAGGGACCCGACATCCAGCTGTGGCCGCATCGGCACGGCACCGACGCGATGTACCTGGCGCTGCTGCGCCGTACCGCGTGATCACCTCGAACGTCTACACGGAATACTGGTAGCCATGGCTCAGATCAACCCCAGCATCCTGTCCGCCGACTTCGCACGCCTCGCCGAGGAGGCGCGGCGCGTCGAGGGCACCGACGGCGTGGCCGGTGCCGACTGGCTGCACGTCGATGTGATGGACAACCACTTCGTGCCCAACCTGACCCTGGGCGCTCCCGTGGTCGAGTCGCTGTGCCGGGCCACGGACATTCCGCTGGACTGCCACCTGATGATCGAGGAGCCGGACCGCTGGGCGCCCGGCTATGTGGAGGCCGGGGCCGGGTCCGTCACCTTCCACGTGGAGGCCGCGGCGGCGCCGGTGCGGCTGGCCCGCGAGATTCGGGCCAAGGGCGCCCGCGCCTCGATGGCGCTGAAGCCCGCCACCCCGATCGAGCCGTACGAGGATCTGCTGCCCGAACTGGACATGCTGCTGGTCATGACGGTGGAGCCGGGCTTCGGCGGGCAGGCGTTCCTGGACATCATGCTGCCGAAGATCCGCAGGACCCGGCAGCTCATCGACAAGCACGGTCTCCAGATGTGGTTGCAGGTCGACGGCGGCGTCTCGGCCTCCACCATCGAGCGCTGCGCGGAGGCGGGCGCCGATGTGTTCGTGGCGGGTTCGGCCGTCTACGGGGCCGAGGACCCGGTGGCGGCCGTCCGCGCGCTGCGGCAGCAGGCCGAGGAGGCTGCGGGGCCCCGAGGAGGCTGCGGGGCCCGGCCGGGAAGGCTGAGATGAACGCTGGGTGACCGCGGTCACACTCGTCAAGGGATCTGCAAGGATGAACGCGCGGCGCCCGAGCGCCGACAGCGGACACGGCAAGACAGTGAGGTGAGAGCGGTGTCGTCGGGGCGAGCCACGCGAATGGGACCCGCCGAACTCATGCAGGCTGCGGCGATGGCACGCCGCTTCTATCTGGAGGGCAAATCCAAGATCCAGATCGCTGACGAGTTCGGGGTGAGCCGCTTCAAGGTGGCCCGGGTCCTGGAGACGGCACTCGAGCGTGACCTGGTGCGTATCGAGATCCGGGTGCCCGCGGAGCTGGACGCCGAGCGGTCGGACGCGCTCCGTGCCCGGTTCGGCCTGCGGCACGCCGTCGTCGTCGAGTCGCCCACCGAGGCCGGGGACGACGCGGCGGACCCGGAGAACCTCGGCGAGGTCGCCGCCGATCTGCTCGGCGAACTGGTCACCGACGGCGATGTGCTGGGGCTGGCCTGGGGCCGCTCCACCATCCATATGGCAACCGCGCTACGCCAGTTGCCGCCCTGCACCGTCGTCCAGCTGACCGGGGTGTACGACGCCGGTACGGCCGACCGCGGCTCGGTGGAGGCCGTACGGCGGGCGGCCGAGGTCGCCGGGGGAGAGGCGCACCCCGTCTACGCGCCGATGCTGCTGCCGGACAGTGCTACCGCGGCGGCGCTGCGCAGCCAGACGGGTATCGCTCGCGCCTTCGAGTACTTCGACAAGGTGACCGTCGCCGCCGTCTCCATCGGCTCCTGGGAGCCGGGGATCTCCACGGTGCACGACATGCTCAGCCCCAAGGAGCGGGACCACTACTCGTCGCTGGGGGTGGCCGCCGAGATGTCGGCGCACCTCTTCGACGCGCAGGGCCGGCGGATCGGCCGGGATCTGGGGGAGCGCTGCATCACGGTGGAGGCCGAGCGGCTGCGCCGGATCCCGGAGGTCGTCGCCATCGCCGGTGGGCACCGCAAGGCGGCGGCCATCGGCGCCGTGCTCCGTTCCGGCCTGGTCACCAGCCTGGTGACCGACACGGCGGCCGCCGACTGGCTGCTGACTGAGGAACAACCGGGGCCCCGTCCGGCGTTGGAGCGTACGGACCCGGACAGCACCCCCGCTTCGTAGCAGGTCCTTCGTAGAGGGTTCCGGAAGGCAGTACGCCATGACGACCAAGAGCACCAAGCTGCCAGGGCTGGGCAAGCAGTACGACATCACCACCCGGACCGGCCGGCACATCTCGGTGGTGGCACACCAGGACGGCCGCAGGTTCCTCGGCTTCTACCGGGAGGACGACCCGGACGCCTGCCAGGCGACGGTGCAGCTCGACCAGGAGGAGGCCGCCTCCCTCGCGGAGATCCTCGCACCGGGGGAGAGCCCCAGGCTGGGGACGTGCGAGATGGAGATCGACCTGGTCACCGTCCGCATCCCGCTGTCCGGGCACTCCCCGTA
Source organism: Streptomyces sp. 8N114 (assembly GCF_052245835.1). NCBI lineage: Bacteria > Bacillati > Actinomycetota > Actinomycetes > Kitasatosporales > Streptomycetaceae > Streptomyces > Streptomyces sp. 8N114. The sequence goes on from NZ_JBQQBT010000004.1 coordinate 353,597, forward strand.
CAGCGGGGAGCCGCTGGGCGCCACCCAGGCGCGGTCTCGCACCGGTGCCTCCATCGTCGCCGTGCTGCGCCGTACCGGTGCGGTTCCCTCGCCCAGTCCGGACTTCCGGCTGGAGGCCGGGGACACCCTGGTCGCGGTCGGTACCCGGGAGGGAGTGGACGAGCTGACCCGGATCATCGCCGGCACCTGACCCGGACTGGACAGCCGCTGGACAACTGAAAGGCCCTTTGTGCACGACACCACCGTTCTGCTGATCGAACTCGGCGCCGTCATCCTGGGCCTGGGACTGGTCGGCCGCTTCGCGGGCCGGATCGGGCTCTCCCCGATTCCGCTGTACCTGCTGGGCGGCCTGGCCTTCGGGCACGGCGGTTTCTTCCCGCTGACCGCCAGCGAGGGGTTCATCGAGGTCGGTGCGGAGATCGGGGTGATCCTGCTCCTGCTGCTGCTCGGCCTGGAGTACAGCGCGTCCGAGCTGGTCACCAGCCTGAAGACGCAGTATCCGTCCGGGTTGGTGGACCTGCTGCTCAATGCGGTGCCGGGCGCGGTGGCCGCGCTGCTCTTGGGCTGGGGCCCGGTCGCGGCCGTGGCGCTGGCGGGTGTCACCTGGATCTCCTCGTCCGGTGTCATCGCCAAGGTGCTCACCGATCTGGGCAGGCTCGGCAACCGGGAGACGCCCGTGATCCTGGGCGTGCTCGTCATCGAGGACCTGTCCATGGCCCTCTATCTGCCGCTGCTGACCGCGCTGGTGGCCGGTCTCGGAGTGGCGGGGACAAGCGTGACGATGCTCGTCGCGGTCGGCACCGCGGGCCTGGTGCTGTTCGCGGCGCTGCGGTTCGGCCGCCAGATCAGCCGCGCCGTCAGCTCCGACACTCCCGAGATGCTGCTCCTCGTCGTCCTCGGACTGACCCTGCTGATTGCCGGTATCGCGGCCAAGCTCCAGGTCTCGGCGGCCGTCGGCGCCTTCCTGGTGGGGATCGCGCTCTCGGGGGAGACGGCGGAGAACGCGCGCAGCCTGCTGACCCCGCTGCGTGACCTGTTCGCCGCCGTGTTCTTCGTCTTCTTCGGGCTCAACACCGCACCGGCCGACATTCCCCCGGTGCTGCTGCCCGCGCTGGCGCTGGCCGTGATCACCGCGGTCACCAAGGTGATCACCGGCTGGTACGCGGCGAGGCGCGCGGGCGTGGGCAGCAAGGGCAGGCTGCGGGCCGGCGGGGCGCTGGTGGCGCGGGGCGAGTTCTCCATCGTCATCGCGGGGCTCGCGGCGGGCACGGATCCGCGGATCACCCCGCTGGCGACCGCGTACGTGATGATCCTGGTGATCTTCGGCCCGCTGACCGCGCGTTGGACCGAGCCAGCCGTACGCGGCCTCAAGGGGCTGGTGGCCGACCGCCGTACGCGACGGGAGGCCGGGCGTGCGGGGAGCACGAGCACACAGCATGAGGGCTCCATATCCCGTGCGGAGGAGGCAGCGCCGGATCCGGTGGGCGGTGCCGGTCACTCGTCGTGAGCGGTCACTTTGCGTGAGCGGCCCTCGTCGTGAGCAGTTGCCGTCGGCGGGTGGGCCGTCACCCCTGGTGACCGTTTCGCATGGCCCCGTCACCTCCTCGTGCGATCCCACCAGGGCACCGCACGTACTCCAGCGGATCGTCCGTGGTCGCATAAATGTGCGGACGTGGGAGAATGAAGTACGTGCGTTTTCTCAATGATCAGCGGCCCCCGTACGACCTGACGTACGACGACGTCTTCATGGTGCCGAACCGCTCAGCGGTCGGCTCCCGGCAGGGCGTGGACCTGTCCTCGCCCGACGGCACCGGCACCACCATCCCGCTGGTGGTCGCCAACATGACCGCCATCGCCGGACGCCGGATGGCCGAGACCGTGGCCCGCCGCGGCGGGCTCGTGGTGATCCCCCAGGACATCCCGATCGACGTCGTCACCGAAGTCATCGGCTGGGTCAAGCGACGGCATCATGTCCTCGACACCCCCATCACTCTCGCCCCCACCCAGACCGTGGCCGACGCGCTGTCGCTGCTGCCCAAGCGGGCACACGGCGCCGGTGTCGTGGTCCGCGACGGCAAGCCCGTCGGCGTCGTCACCGAGTCGGACCTGACCGGCGTCGACCGCTTCACCCAGCTCTCGGAGGTGATGACCTCCGAGCTGTTGGCGCTCGACGCGGACATCGACCCGCAGGACGCCTTCACCCAACTCGACTCCGCTCACTTCAAGTTCGCGCCCGCCGTCGACTCCGACGGCAAGCTCGTGGGCATCCTCACCCGCAAGGGCGCGCTGCGGGCCACCCTCTACAACCCCGCCGTCGACGCCGACGGCGCCCTGCGTGTCGCCGCCGCCGTCGGCATCAACGGCGAGGCAGTGGCCCGCGCCAAGGCGCTGCTCGACGCGGGTGTGGACACCCTCGTCGTGGACACGGCGCACGGCCACCAGGAAGGCATGCTGGAGGCGCTGAAGGCCGTCCGCGGTCTCGACCCGGCCGTGCCGATCGTGGCGGGCAACGTGGTGGCCGCCGAGGGCGTACGCGACCTCGTCGACGCGGGCGCCGACATCATCAAGGTCGGTGTCGGCCCGGGCGCCATGTGCACCACCCGCATGATGACCGGCGTCGGCAGGCCGCAGTTCTCCGCGGTCCTGGAGTGCGCCGCCGAGGCACGCAAGTACGGCAAGCACGTCTGGGCCGACGGCGGCGTGCGGCACCCGCGCGATGTCGCCATGGCGCTGGCCGCCGGTGCCTCCAATGTGATGATCGGCTCCTGGTTCGCGGGCACCTACGAGTCGCCGGGCGACCTCCAGCAGTCCGCCGACGGGCGGTTCTACAAGGAGTCCTTCGGCATGGCCTCAGCGCGCGCCGTACGCAACCGGACCGCCGAGGAGTCGGCGTACGACCGGGCCCGAAAGGGGCTGTTCGAGGAGGGCATCTCCACCTCGCGGATGTTCCTGGACCCGGCCCGCCCCGGGGTCGAGGACCTGATCGACTCGATCATCGCGGGCGTCCGCTCCGCCTGCACCTACGCGGGCGCCGCGACGCTGGACGAGTTCGCCGAGAAGGCCGTCGTCGGCGTCCAGAGCGCTGCCGGCTACGCGGAGGGCAAGCCCCTGCACGCCAGTTGGTGAGGTAGCGATGACGGCGCCGCCCCTTCGCTGGGTGCGGCGCCGTCGAGGCGCGTCCCCCATGCCGGGCACGCAAGCTCGTCCGGCGCTTCTGCCGTGTTCTACTAAGCGCCGTGTCACTGAACGATCTCGACGAACGCATTGTCCACGCCCTCGCCGAGGATGCCCGCCGTACGTACGCAGACATCGGAGCCGAGGTCGGGCTGTCGGCGCCCGCCGTGAAGCGGCGTGTGGACCGGCTGCGGGAGCGGGGGGCGATCACGGGGTTCACGGTGCGGGTCGACCCTTCGGCGCTGGGCTGGCAGACGGAGGGATTCATCGAGATGTACTGCCGCTCCCGCACCTCGCCGGAGGACATCCACCGGGCGCTGGCCCACTATCCCGAGGTGGCGGCGGCCTCGACCGTCACCGGGGAGGCCGATGCGCTCGTACAGGTCTTCGCCGCCGATATGCGGCACTTCGAGGCCGTGCTGGAACGGATCGCCGGGGAAGCCTTCGTCGAGCGCACCAAGTCCGTGCTGGTGCTCTCCCCGCTGCTGCGCCGCTACAACGCGGGCCCACCGCTGTGAGGGCCTGCACACGCCACACGCACGCACAACAAATCGATGCCGCCCGGCCTTGACGCGCAACAAACTGCGGGTCAACTCGCAAGATACGCCGCTTGTGGCGCACCCACGGCGACCGTAGCGTCGAAGGCGTGCGAATCGCTCTCCACCAGACCCATGCCCAGCCCTCCACCCCGGGCTCCGCGGGCCTGACCTCCCTCGACAGCGCCGCCCGGGAAGCCGCGGCGCGAGGCGCCCGGCTGCTGGTCACGCCGGAGCTCTCCCTCACCGGCTACGCGCTCGAGGACCCCGCCCGGCAGGCCGAGCCGGCCGAAGGCCCCAGCGCCGCGGCCGTCTCCCGCATCGCCCGGCAGCACGGCGTCGCCGTCGCCTACGGGTACCCCGAACGTGGCGAGGACGGCGCGATCCACAACTCCGTACAGCTCGTCGGCCCGGACGGCGCCGCACTCGCGAACTACCGCAAGACGCATCTGTACGGCCCTTACGAGGCGAAGCGCTACACCCCCGGTGAGCAGCTGCCCGTGCAGGCGGAGCTGGACGGGCTCCGGCTCGGGCTGCTGATCTGCTACGACGTGGAGTTCCCCGAGGCGGTCCGCGCGCATGCGCTGGCGGGCACCGACGTGCTGCTGGTGCCGACGGCGCTGATGCGCCCGTACGAAACCGTCGCCGAGACCCTCGTCGTGGCCCGCGCGGTGGAGAGCCAGCTGTATGTCGCGTACGCCAACCGCGCGGGCCGCGAGGGCGAGTTCGACTTCGCGGGGCTGAGCTGCCTGGCCGCACCCGACGGCACCGTGCCGGTGCGCGCTGCGGGCAGCGGCGAGGCCCTGCTGGTGGCCGACGCCGACCTCGCGGCGCTGCGTGCCTCCCGTGACCGCAACCCGTATCTGGCCGACCGCCGCCCCGAGCTGTACGCGCGCTAGCTCTCGAAGCCGCACCCGCGCAAGCCGTCAAGAACTCCCGTACCACCCAGGAGCGACACCCGCATGACCGCCACCGTGCCCACCGTGCCCACTGCTGCCCACGAGCACGACGAGCAGCACGAAGCCCAGCAGCGCCCCCAGCGTCCGCTGACCATGTTCGGCCCCGACTTCCCGTTCGCCTACGACGACTTCCTCGCGCACCCGGCCGGTCTCGGTGCCGTACCGCCGACCGAGCACGGGACCGAGGTCGCCGTCATCGGCGGCGGGCTGTCGGGGCTGGTGGCGGCGTACGAGCTGATGAAGATGGGGCTCAAGCCGGTCGTCTACGAGGCCGACCAGCTCGGCGGGCGGCTGCGGACGGCGACGTTCGAGGGCGGCGACCCCTCGCTGCACGCCGAGATGGGCGCCATGCGCTTCCCGCCGTCCTCGACCGCGCTCCAGCACTACATCGACCTGGTCGGCCTGGAGACCGAGCCGTTCCCCAACCCGCTGGCGCCCGACACCCCCTCGACCGTCGTGGACCTCAAGGGCGAGTCGCACTACGCCCGTACGCTTGAAGACCTGCCGCCCGTCTACCACCAGGTGATGGACGCGTGGAACGCGTGCCTGGAGGAGGGCGCCGATTTCTCCGCGATGCAGCAGGCGATACGCGAGCGGGACGTGCCCCGCATCCGCGAGATCTGGTCCCGGCTGGTGGAGAAGCTGGACAACCAGACCTTCTACGGCTTCCTGTGCGACTCGGCGGCCTTCGCCTCCTTCCGGCACCGGGAGATCTTCGGCCAGGTCGGGTTCGGTACCGGCGGCTGGGACACCGACTTCCCCAACTCCATCCTGGAGATCCTGCGCGTCGTCTACACCGGCGCCGACGACGACCACCGCGGCATCGTCGGCGGCTGCCAGCAGCTTCCGCTGCGGCTGTGGGAGCGCGAGCCGGGCAAGCTCGTCCACTGGCCGCAGGGCACCAGCCTCAAGTCGCTGCACCCCGGCGGCGTGCACCGGCCCGCCGTCACCAGGCTGCACCGTACGGCGGGCAACCGGGTCACGGTCACCGACGCCGACGGCGACATCCGCACCTACCGCGCTGCCGTCTTCACCGCCCAGTCGTGGCTGCTGCTCAGCCGGATCGACTGCGACGACGCGCTGCTGCCCATCGACCACTGGACGGCGGTGGAGCGCACCCACTACATGGAGTCCTCCAAGCTGTTCGTGCCCGTCGACCGCCCGTTCTGGCTGGACACGGACCCGCGAACCGGGCGCGACACGATGAGCATGACGCTGACCGACCGGATGACGCGCGGCACCTATCTGCTGGACGACGGGCCCGACAAGCCGGCCGTGATCTGTCTGTCGTACACATGGTGCGACGACAGCCTCAAGTGGCTGCCGCTGGACGCCAACGAGCGGATGGAGGTGATGCTCAAGTCGCTCGGCGAGATCTATCCCGGCGTCGACATCCGCAAGCACATCACCGGCAATCCGCTCACCGTCTCCTGGGAGGACGAGCCCTACTTCCTCGGCGCGTTCAAGGCGAACCTGCCGGGCCACTACCGCTACCAGCGGCGGCTGTTCACCCACTTCATGCAGGAGACGCTGCCCGCGGACCGGCGCGGCCTCTTCCTCGCCGGTGACGACATCTCCTGGACCGCGGGCTGGGCGGAGGGCGCCGTACAGACCGCGCTCAACGCCGTCTGGGGCGTCATGCACCACCTGGGCGGCACCACCGACCACGGCAACCCGGGGCCGGGCGACGTCTTCGACGAGATCGAGCCGGTGCGGCTCCCGGAGGACTGACCGGGGAGTGCGGGGAGGCCCGGGGAGGCCGGCCTACAGGCCGGCCTCGGTCACCGCTTCCCGCAGCGCCTTCGCCGTCTCGATGAGCTCCTGCGCGTCGTCGCAGGTCAACTGGGCGTCCAGCAGCACTTCCTGGACGCCTGCCCGCGCCGCGCCGGCCAGGTCCGTCACGATCTGTTCGAGACTGCCCCGGTGCGGGCGGCGCTTGCCGTCGACCGGGCGGTCGGTGAGCTGCACCGAAGTGCGCAGGGTGGTGGACAGCTCGGCCGGGTCCCGGCCAGCCTCGCGGGCCAGCTCGGCGATCCGGGACCGGGTGGCTGCGATCTGCTCGTTGGTGAGCATCGAGGGCAGCCACCCGTCGGCCCGCCGCACCAGACGGCGCAGCGCCCGCTCGTTGCCGCCCGCCAGCAGCACCGGGATCCGGCCGGGGGGCTTGGGGCCGACCGCCGAGGGGGAGAACCGGGTCCGCCGCCCCTCGTACGCGGCCGGGTCCGGGCCCCACACGGCGGCGCACACGTCCAGCAGTTCGTCCAGCGCCGCGCCGCGGGTGGCATGGTCGGCGCCCACTGCGGCGTACTCGTCGCGGGACCAGCCGGTGCCCAGCCCCGCGATCACCCGGCCGCCGCTGGCCGCATCCAGCGACCCCAGCGCCCGCGCCAGCAGGAACGGCTGGTGCAGCGGGCCGACCAGTACCGCAGAACCCAGCCGCACCCGCTCGGTGACGGCCGCCGCCAGCGACAGGGTGACCAGCGGGTCGGCGACCGACCGGAAGTACCCCGCCCAGCGCAGGCCGGGCACCAGATACATGTCGTCCAGCGGCTCCTCGGGACGCATGAGCCGCTCCAGCACCCAGACGCTGTCGTACCCCAGCTCCTCCGCCGCCCGCGCCACCGCGGTGACGTCTCTGGTCAGGTCGTAGGTTCCGGTCTGCGGCAGCCCCAGGCCCAGTCGCAGTGCCATCTCGCCTCCGTAGCAGGGTGATTGCTCGGGTCGTCCGACTGTACGGGTTGACGTTCAGTGCCACAGTGGTGTCAGCAGGCAGCGCCCGGCCACACCGACGGTGGCGTCCAGTCCCTCCGCCGTCTCCTCCAGCAGGTCGCCGCACACCCGCAGCCCCCACATCGCCCGGAACGACACCCACGCGCCCGCACGTGCCCGCTCCAGACTCCACGAGCCGATCAGATGGGTGAGCGGATCGGCCACGTCCAGCAGGTCCGGGCCCGGCATCAGCTCCTCGCGGATGCGCTCCTCCAGGCCCGTCAGCAGTTCGCCGATCCGCTCGAAGTCCGCCTCCAGGTCGTCGGGCGTTGCATCCAGCGCCCGGCAGGTGTCCACCAGCGCCAGCGGCAGGTCGTGGCCGATGTGCGCGTTGATGCCTGCCAGCGCGAACTGGAGCGGATGGACGGAGGGATGGCGCCGGAAGCGGAAGAGTGCCCGCCAGCAGGAGGGCACCCGCAGCCCCGCCGCCTCGGCGTCCACCGCCTCCAGGAAGCGCCGCGCGAACCGGGTGCCCAGCTCACCGGTGGCGGCCCGATCCTCGAAGTGCCCCGCGATCAGGCGCCGTTCCAGCTCCTCGGTCACCGAGAGGTACACCCGGTTGAAGACCGCCACGCCGTCCTGCCGGGGCAGTATCGCGCCGATCTCCCGCATCTGGGCCGTCACTTCGGCGATGGCTGCCGAGGTCAGCGCGCGCTGCGCGGGCAACTGGTCCGTAGAGGTCATGCCCGCAGCCTGACAGCCGCTTCCGCGCCATGAGGGCAGCCCGGCCCGTACGGCCCCCGGACGGAGGACGTGTGCGCCGCCGGTAATTCGGGTGCGGCGCGGCTCGCCCGCGTGATACGTCACCTGGCATGACGGACGTACCCGGCACCACCGATGCCCTGGCCGACCTGCACACCGAACGGCTCGTGCTGCATCCCATGAGCCCTCAGGAAGCCGAGCGCATCGTGGCCGGAACACCGGGCGAGGGAGAGCTGTGGGGGGCCGAATACCCGGACTCCATGGATGTGAAGGGCGCCGAGGACCTGCTGAAGGCGTGCGCGGCCGACGGGGACCCCCGCCCCTTCGGCAACTACGAGATACGGCGCCGCAGCGACGGCCGCGCCATCGGCGGCATCGGCTTCAACCGGCTCCCCGACGAGGAGGGCACCGTCACCCTCGGCTACGCCCTCAACGCCTCGGTGCGCGGGCAGGGTTACGCCTCCGAGGCGCTGCGCGCGCTGCTCGCCTTCGCCTGGTCCCGCGGCGTCACCCTGGTCAAGGCCGACGCCGATCTCGACAACCTCGCCTCGCAGCGGGTGATGACCGCCGTCGGCATGCGGGTGGTGGGGGAGGACCACCGGGTGCGGTACTTCGAGGCGACGGCGCCCGGGCGCCTGGGCTCGGCTCAGCTCGGTTCGTCGTAGTCGCTGGTGCCCTCGTCCAGCAGCGGTTCCTGGGTCTTGAGGTGGGGCGGGGCCAGCGCCTTGAGGGCGTGGTAGCCGGTGAGCACGACCAGGGTGCCCAGTGCGATGCCGCCGAGTTCGAAGGTGTCGGTGAATTTCAGCGTGACATTGCCGATGCCGATGATGATGCCCGCTGCGACCGGCACCAGGTTCAGCGGGTTGCGCATGTCGACGCCGTTGCTGAGCCAGATCTGCGCGCCGAGGAGCCCGATCATTCCGTAGAGGATCACGGTGATACCGCCGAGCACCCCGCCGGGGATGGCCGCGACGACGGCACCGAACTTGGGGCAGAGCCCGAAGAGCAGCGCGAAGCAGGCGGCGGCCCAGTACGCGGCCGTCGAGTAGACCCGGGTCGCGGCCATGACGCCGATGTTCTCCGAGTACGTCGTCGTGGCGGGACCGCCGAACGCGGTCGACAGGACGCTGCCTGCCCCGTCCGCGGCGATCGCGGTGCCGAGCTTGTCGTCCAGCGGATCGCCGGTCATCTCGCCGACGGCCTTGACGTGCCCCGCGTTCTCGGCCACCAGGGCGATCACCACCGGCAGCGCCACCAGGACGGGCGACCAGGAGAAGTCGGGGCCGTGCACGGACGGCAGCCCGAACCAGTCCGCCTTGCCCACGGCGGAGAGAACCAGCCGCCAGTGGTCCACCGTCTTGCCGCTCGCGTCCGGCGAATGGATTCGGCCGAAGACGGTGTCGAACGCCCACGACATCAGATAGCCCGCGACCAGCCCCAGGAAGATCGCGATCCGCGACCAGAAGCCGCGCAGACACACCACGGCGAGCCCGGTCAGCAGCATGGTCAGCAGCGCCGTCCACTGATCCTGCGGCCAGTACGTCGAGGCGGTGACGGGCGCCAGGTTGAAGCCGATCAGCATGACGACAGCGCCGGTCACCACGGGCGGCATCACCGCGTGGATGATCCGCGCGCCGAACTTCTGCACGGCCAGACCGACGAGCAGGAGCACGGCGCCGACCACCAGGATCGCGCCGGTCACCGTGGCGCTGCTGCCGCCCTGGCCGCGGATGGCCGCGGCCACCCCGACGAAGGAGAGGCTGCAGCCCAGATAGCTCGGCACCCGGCCGCGGGTCGCGAGCAGGAAGACCATCGTCGCGAGCCCGGACATCATGATGGCCAGGTTCGGGTCCAGCCCCATGAGCACCGGAGCCACGAAGCTCGCCCCGAACATGGCCACCACATGCTGGGCACCGAGCCCCGCCGTCCGCGGCCAGGACAGCCGCTCGTCCGGCCGCACCACAGCGCCGGGCGTCGGGACGCGCCCGTCGCCGTGCACCTTCCACCGCACGCCGAGCCCGCCCATGTCGCTCCCGTTCCGTTGGCCGATTTTGATCGGCCCACATACTAGTTCGAACCCGCGCCCCGAAGGGGCGCGGGGAACTGCGCGACCAGCCACGACGCACCCGCACAGGGCCGATCCGCGAAGCCCCAACGGCGCGACGGCGCACCCAAAGCGAGGGCGCAAGCGAGGTGGCGGCCCTCAGGCGCGCAGCACCCTCGCTCCGGCCACCAGCCCCAGCAACAGCACCGTGACGACGCCGAAGGACCCCGAGAGGGAGGTGGACTCGGCGATCCAGCCGACCGCGGCGGGAGCCGCAAGCCCCGAGGCGTACGCCAGGGTGGCGACCCCCGCGATGGCCTGGCCGGGAGCGGCCTGCGCGGTGCGCCCGGCTGCCGCGAAGCACAGCGGGACGACCACGGCGATCCCCACCCCGATCAGTGCGAACCCCGCGACGGCAGCGGGCGGCGTCCGCGCGGCCACCACCAGCGCCGCGCCCACCGCCGCGAGCACGCCGCCCGCCCGTACCGTCGCGACCGGCCCGAACCGCCGCACCACGGCGTCGCCGGACAGCCGGGCGAGGGCCATCGTGCAGGCGAACGCCGTGTACGCGGAGGCGGCGAGACCGGGCCCGGCACCCGTCACGTCGGCCAGGTAGATGCCGGACCAGTCCATCGAGGCGCCCTCGGCGAACACCGCGCAGAAGCCGAGCAGCCCGATCGCCAGCACCCCGCGCGAGGGCAGCGCGAAGCGGGGCGGGGCTTCCGCCGTGTCCCCGGCATCCGCGCGGGGGCTTCGCTCCTCCCCGGGCGTCCACCGCGCCGCCACCACCGCCACCACGGCCAGCAGCGGTGCCGCCACTCCCAGGTGCACCCGCGCGTCCAGCCCCGCGTGCGCGGCCAGCACGCCACCCGCACCGCCCAGCAGCGTGCCCACGCTCCACAGGCCGTGCAGCGCGGACATCACCGAGCGCCCGTACGCCGCCTCGACCCGCACTCCCTGGGCGTTCATCGCGACGTCCATCAGGCCGAGTCCGCAGCCGTACACGAACAGTGCCAGGCACAGCCACCACAGGGCCGGGGCGAGCGGCGGCAGCACCAGTCCGGCGCAGCAGGCCAGCGAGACCGCGGCCAGTGCGCGGCGCGGGCCGTAGCGGTGGGCCAGCCGCGCCGAGAGCGGCATGGCGGCGGAGGCGCCGGCCGTCATGAACACCAGCGCCAGCCCCAGCCAGCCGGGGCTCAGGTCGAGATGTTCCCGCAGCCAGGGGATCCGGGTGGCGAACGTGCCGCTGGCCATCCCGTGCACCGCGAAGACCACGGAGACCGCCACCCGCCCGGCCTGTACGGAGCGGTCCGGGCGCCGGAGGGGCACGTCACCGGACGCGGACCCGGGCGGACCCGCCTGCGTTTCCGCCCCCGCGCCTGCCTGCGGCTCCGGCCCGCTCTCGCCCGTACGCATCTCGTCTCCCTGCCGCACCTTTGCGCCCCCAAAGAGTCCGTGCGCGCATCCAGGCCATGGATGCGGGCCCGCGCAGATCGTGCCCCGATCGTGTACCGCTCGAACTCCCGGGTCGGCAGCCGACCCCAGTGTTGTCCCGGGGCTGCTGTGAGTCACCACACAGCCGCCGCTCGCATAGCCCCCGCACTCGCGTGGCAGACTGGGGGTACCTCCCGGCCGAAGGCTGGGGGGACGTACCAGTGACGTCAGCGCACTCCGGGGTCGGTGAAAGTCCGAACCGGCGGTTACAGTCCGCGACCCGGCCGCAGCCAGCGGCCGGTTGACCAGGTGAGATTCCTGGACCGACGGTGAAAGTCCGGATGGGAGGCAGTGCGCGGCGGACCGCAACCGGTGCACCGCCGTCGATGGCGGTCCCGTTCCGGAGCGCAGCAGAGAACCGGAGCGGGTCCCTCCCATTTCGGCCGTCGTTCCCGGAAACGCGTCCGTCCAAGTCCCGCAGCAGCCCCGGAGTCCGTGCCCGAAGAGGCAGGAGGACCCGGTGGCTCCCCACCCCCAAGCGCCGTACGCGCCGCAGGCGGAGCGCGACGCGATGCGCCGTGCCATCGCTCTTGCCGCGCGGGGACTCGGCGCCACCAGCCCCAACCCCGTCGTCGGCTGCGTCGTCCTCGACCAGGCGGGCCGCATCGTGGGGGAGGGCTGGCACCAGCGCGCCGGCGGCCCGCACGCCGAGGTCCACGCGCTCGCCGAAGCGGGCGAGGACGCCCGCGGGGGCACCGCTGTCGTCACCCTCGAACCCTGCGACCACACCGGACGCACCGGCCCTTGCGCGCAGGCGCTCATCGACGCCGGCGTCTCCCGCGTCGTCTACGCCGTCTCCGATCCCAGCCCGGGCGCCGCGGGCGGGGCGCTGACGCTCGCCGCCGCCGGCATCGACGTCGAGGGCGGGCTGCTGGCCGACGAGGCCGCCGCAGGCAACGCCGCCTGGCTGACCTCCGTACTGCACGGTCGCCCCTACGTGACCTGGAAGTACGCGGCCACGCTCGACGGCCGTACCGCCGCGGCCGACGGCTCCAGTCGCTGGATCACCTCCGCCGAGGCGCGTACCGATGTGCACCGGCTGCGCGCCGAGTCCGACGCCGTGCTCGTCGGCTCCGGCACCGCCCGCGCCGACGACCCGCACCTGGCCGTCCGCGACGTGCCCGGCGCCGTCCAGCCGCTCCGCGTCGTCGTCGACACCGAGGCGACCGTCGTCAAGGCGGGAGCCCGCGTGCTCGACGATGCGGCGCCCACTCTCATCGCCGTCGCCCAGGACGCGGACACCGCCGCGCTGGAGGCCGCCGCAAGTGCGAGCCCGGCCGAGGTGCTGCGGTTGCCCCGCGCTGCGGACGGCGGCGCAGGGCTCGACCTGGACGCGCTGCTGACTGCCTTGCAGACCCGCGACGTGCGGGCCGTACTGCTGGAGGGCGGCGCCACCCTGGCGGGCTCCTTCGTCGCCGCCGGGCTGGTCGACCGGGTGGTCGGCTACATCGCGCCCGTGCTGCTGGGCGCCGGGCGACCCGCGCTGGGAGAGGCCGGAATCAGCACCATCGCGCAGGCGTTGCGGCTCACGGTGAGCGACACCGTGCGGCTCGGCCCCGACCTGCGGATCACCGCCGTCGGCAGTACGGCGCCCCAGACGGCCCGCACGGCCGCCGCCGTCACCACCGCCGAACAGACCGAGCAGTCCGAGCAGTCCGAGGAGTTCTGAGTGTTCACCGGAATCGTGGAAGAGCTGGGCGAGATCGTCGCCGTCGAGGACCAGGGCACTTCGGCCCGGCTGCGGCTGCGCGGACCGCGGGTCACCGCTGACGTACGGCACGGCGACTCGATCGCCGTCAACGGCGTGTGCCTGACCGTCGTCGAGACGAGTGACGGCGAGTTCACCGCCGACGTCATGGCCGAGACCCTGCACCGCTCCAGCCTCGGGGCGCTCGCTGTGGGCTCGCCCGTCAACCTGGAGCGCCCCATGACGCTCGGCGGACGGCTGGACGGCCATCTCGTCCAGGGCCACGTCGACGGCACCGGCACCATCACGGCACGGCACGACGCGGACAGCGGTACGGACATCGCGGTCGGGCTGCCCGAGGGGCTGGGCCGGTACCTGGTCGAGAAGGGCTCCATCACCGTGGACGGCATCAGCCTCACGGTCGTTGAGGCCACCGACGACCACTTCACCGTCTCCCTCATCCCCACCACGCTCGCGCTCACCACCCTCGGCACCAAGCAGCCCGGCGACCCGGTCAACCTGGAGGTCGACGTCCTCGCCAAGTACGTCGAGCGGCTGCTCGGCGCCTCGGCACAGGGCCCCGCACAGGGCGGTCCCATGCAGGAACTCCGCCGGAGCGAGGCGACCCGATGAGCGGTTTCCACTGGTTGAACCAGGAGGCGTTCGCCGCCTTCGGTCAGCACGTCATCTGGTCCGACATGCTCGGCAACATCATGGGTCTGCTCGGGCTGGCGCTGGGCTGGCGGCGCTCCATAGGCACCTGGCCCGCGCAGCTGCTGTCCGGACTGATACTCGTCGGCGCCTTCGCCTCAGCCCAACTGGCAGGCGGCGTCGGCAAGCAGCTCCTGGTCATCGGGGTGGCGCTGTGGGGCTGGCGGCAGTGGCGACGCGGCAACCAGCAGGCGCAGGACGGCTCCATCGCCGTACGGTTCGCCACCTGGCGCGAACGCGGCCTGCTGGCGCTCGGCACCGCACTGGGCACCGCCGCCGTCGGCACCCTCTTCACTCTCGTCCCGGCCCTCTCGTGGAGCCCCTGGGCGGACGCCTACATCTTCGTCGGCACGCTGGCCGCGATGGTGGCCCAGGCCCGTGGCCTGGTCGAGTTCTGGTTCGCCTGGCTGCTGGTGGACGTGGTCGGGGTGCCGCTCGCCTTCAGCAGCGGACTGGCCTTCTCCGGCCTCGTCTACGTCGTCTACCTCGGCCTCGTCCTGTGGGGCCTGCGCGCCTGGTGGCTGCGCTCGCGCGTGGATGCCCGCGCACTGGCCGCAGCCCGCGCGGAGCCCGCGCTCCACTCCGCAGGAGCCGCCCTGTGAACGGCAGCCGGAGCCGCGCTGTGGACGCGGAGCACGCCACCCAAGCGCACCACGAAGGAAGGAGCACGCCCATGACCGCGCTGCCGAACTGGTACGACGCGCCGCCTGCCCCGCGCCTCCCGCTCCCGGAGGAGCCGGCGGAGGCCGACGCGGGGTTCGCGCTCGCGCTCGACCCTGTCGAGGAGGCGATCCGCGACATCGGCGAGGGGCGCCCGGTCGTGGTCGTCGACGACGAGAGCCGGGAGAACGAGGGCGACCTGGTGATGGCCGCCGAACTGGTCACCCCTGAGCTCGTCGCGTTCATGATGAGCGAGTGCCGCGGCCTGATCTGCACCCCCATGGAGGGCGCCGACCTGGACCGGCTGGCGCTGCCGCAGATGGTCGCCGAGAACACCGAGTCGATGGGCACCGCGTTCACCGTCTCCGTCGACGCGACGAGCGTGCACGGCGTCACCACCGGCATCTCGGCGGCCGACCGCGCCGCCACCATCCGGCTGCTCGCCGACCCCGACACCACCCCCGAGGACTTCGTCCGGCCCGGACACGCCTTCCCGCTGCGCGCCAAGCCGGGCGGGGTGCTCGTCCGCGCCGGGCACACCGAGGCGGGCGTCGACCTGGCCCGGCTGGCCGGGCTGCGGCCCGCAGCCGCCATCGTGGAGATCGCGGGCGAGGACGGCACCATGCTGCGGCTGCCCGAACTGGTGCCGTTCGCGCGCAAGCACGGGCTGCGGATCATCTCCATCGAGGACCTGATCGCCTACCGCCGCTCCGCCGAGCCCACCGTGCGCCGTGAGGCAGCGACCCGGCTGCCCACCCGGCACGGCGAGTTCCGCGCCTACGGCTACCGCTCCATCGTCGACGGCGTGGAGCACATCGCGCTGGTCACCGGCGACATCACCGGCCCGGAGGACCTCGTGGACGCCGCGGGCGGCGAGGATGTCCTCGTTCGGGTGCATTCGGAGTGCCTGACCGGTGACGTCTTCGGCTCCCTGCGGTGCGACTGCGGGCCCCAGCTGGAGGCGTCCTTGGAGCGCGTCCAGCAGGAGGGGCGGGGCATCGTGCTCTATCTGCGCGGACACGAGGGCCGGGGGATCGGGCTGCTGTCCAAGCTGCGCGCCTACGAGCTGCAGGAGCGTGGCCGCGACACCCTCGACGCCAACCTCGAACTCGGGCTCCCCGCGGACGCGCGCGACTACGCGGCTGCCGCGCAGATCCTCACCGACCTCGGCGTGCGGTCGCTGCGGCTGATGACGAACAACCCGGAGAAGACCGCCGCGATGGTGCGGCACGGGCTGCGCGTCACCGGGCGGGAGCCGATGCCCGTGCAGGCGGGCGAGCACAATCTGCGCTACCTGCGCACCAAGCGCGACCGGATGGGACACGACCTGCCCTGGCTGGACGCCGAGCGCACCTCCCCCTGCGGGTCGCAGTAATCACCGACCGGCACCCGGCACCCGGACAAAGAACCACCACCCACATAAAGCACCACCAACAGCACCAGCACACACTTCAAGCACGAGGAGCACCGTGAGCGGCAAGGGCGCACCCGAACTGACCGTCAAGAACTGCCAGGACCTGCGCGTGGCCGTGGTCGCCGCGCAGTGGCACCAGCAGGTCATGGACGGCCTCGTCGACGGCGCACTGCGGGCGCTGCGCGAGTTGGGCATCGACGAGCCCACCCTGCTGCGCGTCCCCGGCAGCTTCGAGCTGCCCGTCGTCGCGAAGGTCCTGGCCGACCGCGGATACGACGCGATCGTGGCGCTCGGCGTCGTCATCCGGGGCGGCACCCCGCACTTCGACTACGTCTGCCAGGGCGTCACCCAGGGCCTCACCGAGGTATCGGTCCGTACCGGTGTCCCCATCGGTTTCGGCGTGCTGACCTGCGATGACGAGGAGCAGGCCGTGGCCCGCGCCGGGCTGCCCGGCTCCACCGAGGACAAGGGGCACGAGGCGGTCACGGCTGCCGTGGCCACGGCCGCGACCCTGCGCACGGTCGCGGAGCCCTGGCGGTGAGCGCTCCCCGGCACCGCGTAGGCTGAGAGCCACCATGGCGAACAAGACGTTTGAGCAGCTCTTCGCCGAGCTGCAGCACAAGGCCGCTAACGGCGACCCCAGCACCTCCCGTACCGCCGAGCTCGCCTCCCAGGGCGTGCACGCCATCGGCAAGAAGATCGTGGAGGAGGCGGCGGAGGTGTGGATGGCCGCCGAGCACGAGGGTGACGAGCGCACCGCCGAGGAGATCTCGCAGCTCCTCTACCATCTCCAGGTGCTGATGGCCGCCAAGGGCCTCTCGCTCGACGACGTATACGCTCACCTCTGAGCCTGTCCGTCCGAGCCTCAGCCCGTCTCTACCTGCTCCTTTCTCCCTTCACGACTCTTTTCTCCCTTCACGAACAAAGGAAGCTCATGCTGCGCATCGCCGTCCCCAACAAGGGTTCTCTCTCCGGCCCTGCCGGGGAGATGCTGCATGAGGCCGGGTACCAGCAGCGCAAGGCGACCAAGGAACTCGTCCTGGTGGACCCGGAGAACGAGGTCGAGTTCTTCTATCTGCGCCCCCGCGACATCGCTATCTACGTCAGCTCCGGACGGCTGGACATCGGCATCACGGGGCGCGATCTGCTGCTGGACTCCGGGGCGCAGGCCGAGGAGGTCCTCCCTCTCGGTTTCGCCCGCTCCACCTTTCGCTACGCCGCCAAGCCCGGCACCATCGGCACGCTCGACGACCTGGCCGGGCTGACGGTCGCCACCTCCTACGAGGGCATCGTCGCCAAGCACTTGGCGGACAAGGGCCTCGACGCCTCCGTCGTCCACCTGGACGGCGCCGTGGAGACCGCCATCGAACTGGGCGTCGCGCAGGTCATCGCGGACGTCGTGGAGACCGGCACCTCGCTGCGCAACGCGGGCCTGGAGATCGTCGGTGAGCCGATCCTCCAGTCCGAGGCAGTCGTCATCCGGCGCACCGGAGCCGACCCGCACGGGCCGAAGGTGCAGCAGTTCCTGCGCCGTCTCCAAGGCGTCCTGGTGGCCCGCAGCTACGTGATGATGGACTACGACATCCGCGCCGAGCACCTGGAAGAGGCCGTCGCCCTCACCCCGGGTCTGGAGTCGCCGACCATCTCCCCGCTGCACGACCAGGGCTGGGTGGCCGTCCGCTCCATGGTGCGCACCACCGAAGCGCAGCGGATCATGGACGACCTCTACGATCTGGGCGCCCGCGCCATCCTCACCACGGGCATCCACGCCTGCCGCCTGTGACCCGCGACCGGAGCACGCTGATGACCGACAGCCCTGGGGTTCCCGCGCTCCCCGTCACGTTCCGGCCCACCCGCACCCGTGCGGTGCTGCTGACTGCCGGGCTCGCCGCGTTCGTCGTCATCACCGTCGTCTCGCTGATGCTTCAGCTGGGCGGTGGCGAGCGGGCCAGCTTCATCTTCACCGCCGCGCTCTTCCTCGGTGTGCTGGTGCTGTTGAGCCGCCCCCGGGTCACCGCGGACCAGGACGGGGTGACGGTTGTCAACCTGACGACGAAGCGGCGCCTCGAATGGGCACAGGTGCTCGCCGTCCATCTGCGGCCCGGCGACCCGTGGGTCTCGCTGGACCTCGCCGACGGCACCAGCCTGCCCGCCATGGGCATCCAGCCGGGCATCGCCAAGCGGCAGGCGCTCGCCGACGCCCGTGCCCTGCGCGCTCTCGTCGACCACAAGGGCACCACGCCGCCGGACGCCGCGGAGAACGGAGCACCGAGCGGCGCCGCCGACGACACCGGAAACGACGCAGCGGGCGACGCCGGGAAGTAGCGGCCCTGCCGGCGGGGTCGGCAACCCCGGCGCGGTGCCGCGCGTCTTCGCGGGACGAGACCGAATGTCTACTCTGTTGCCCATCGGCATGAGCCGCCCCGCGCTTGTGCGGGCACCTGCGAACCGAGGAGTGACCACCTCCAGCGATGGACGGATCGTCCTGTAGTACGTGCGCCGCGTCCCGTCTTGGTGGGGGCGCGGCATGACCCTCCCGCTAGTGCTGCTCGGTGTGGCGTTCCTGCTCGTTCTCGCCAACGGCTTCTTCGTCGCTGCGGAGTTCGGGCTCGTCACCGTCGAGAAACCCGAGGCCGAACGTGCAGCCGCGCTGGGCGACCGGAAGGCCCGCGCCGTCGTACGGGCCCTGCCCGAGCTGTCGTTCCAGCTCTCCGGCACCCAGCTCGGCATCACCCTCACCTCCCTGGTCACCGGCATGCTCGCCGAGCCCGCGCTGGCCCGGCTGCTGGATGGGCCGCTGACCGCGGTCGGGGTGCCGCGCGGCGCGGTCGGCGGAGTCGCCGTCGGAACCGGCATGCTGACCGCGTCCGCCGTCCAGATGGTGATCGGCGAACTGGTGCCCAAGAACTGGGCGGTCTCCAGACCGCTGGCGGTGGCCCGGTTCGTCGCCCGTCCGCAGCGTCTCTTCTCCCGCACGTTCCGGCCCGTGATCGCGGGCCTGAACGCGGCGGCCAACCGTATGGTGCGGCTCCTCGGCGTCCAGCCCGCCGAGGAACTGGCCTCGGCACGCACCCCCGGCGAACTCGTCTCCCTCGCCCATCACTCGGCCCGCGCCGGCGCCCTCGAACAGGACACCGCCGACCTGTTCGTGCGCACCCTGGCGCTGGGCGGGCTGACGGCGCAGCACGTGATGACGCCCCGGGTGCGGGTCAGCGCCCTGCAAGCGCTGGCGACCGCGGAGGACGTCCTCAACCTCACCCGCGCCACCGGGTTCTCCCGCTTCCCCGTCTACCAGGACACGCTGGACGAGGTCGTCGGCATGGTGCACCTCAAGGACGCCCTTGCGGTGCCCGCGCACCTGCGGCTGCACACGCCCGCGGCCCGCATCGCCGTGCCCGCGCTGCTCGTTCCGCAGACCGTCCCCGTACGGCCGCTGCTGGCGCGGCTGCGCAGCGAACAGCCCATCGCCGTCGTCGTGGACGAGTACGGCGGCACGGCAGGCGTCGTCACGCTGGAGGACATCGTCGAGGAGATCGTCGGCGAGGTACGGGACGAGCACGACGGGCAGCTCTACGACGAACTGCCCGAACTGGCCCCGGCGCCGCCCGACGCGGAGGGCCGCCCCGCCTGGGAGGCCGACGGCGGCTGCCGGGTGGGCGCGCTGCGCGGTATCGGCCTGGAGGTGCCCGAGGGCCCGTACGAGACGGTGGCCGGGCTCGTCGCCGACCTGCTCGGTCGCATCCCCGCGCCCGGCGACACCGCACAGCTGCGGGTGCCGCACGCCCGCGCCGGAGAGGGCGCGCAAGAGGGCGGCCAGGAGTGGCAGCTGCGGGTACGGCACGTGGCGCACCACCGTGCCGAGCGTGTTCGCATCGTGGCTCCGCACCGCGCCGGAAGCCCCGCCGCCGGAAGCCCCCCGGGCCGCGCCGGCAGTGATCCGGCGCGCCCGCTGCGGAGCATGGAGGCGGCGGCGTCATGAGCGTCCTCCAACTCCTGTTCGCCGCGCTGCTCGTGCTCGCCAACGGCTTCTTCGTCGGCGCCGAGTTCGCGCTCGTCTCCGTACGCCGCAGCCAGATCGAACCCCTCGCGGCCGAGGGCTCCGTGCGCGCCCGGCGGGTGCTGCGCGGGCTGGAGACGCTGCCGCAGATGATGGCTGCCGCACAGTTCGGCATCACCGTGTGCTCGCTGACGCTGGGCGCTGTAGCCGAACCGACGCTGGCGCACCTGCTGGAGCCCGCCTTCCATGCCGTACGGCTGCCGCAGGCGCTGGTGCATCCGGCGGGGTATGTGATCGCGCTGGCGGTGGTGGTCTTCTTCCACCTGGTGGTGGGCGAGATGGTGCCCAAGAACCTCGCCATGGCCGCTCCTGAGCGCACCGCGCTGTGGCTCAGCCCCGCACTGGTCGCCTTCGCGCGGCTGACCCGGCCGGTGACCGTGGCGCTGGGGGCGTGTGCCACCGTCATCCTGCGGCTGTTCCGGGTCGAGCCGAAGGACGAGGTCGCCGCAGTCTTCACCAGCGAGCAGCTCAATCAGCTGGTGAAGGACTCCCGGCAGGCCGGCCTGCTCGAACCCGACGAACACGAACGGCTGGCCGACGCACTGGAACTGGGCTCCCGGCCGCTGACCGACGTACTGCTGGGCCGCACCGAACTCGTCACCGTCGGCACCGACGTCACCCCGCGCCAGGTGGAGGAACTGACGGTGCGCACCGGCTACTCCCGCTTCCCGGTACGCGCCGATGACGGTGGCTTCCTCGGGTATCTGCACGTCAAGGACGTGCTTGACCTGGAGGAGACCGACCGCGCGGTGCCGCGACGGCTGTGGCGGCCCATGACGACGCTGCGCGGCGAGCTGCCGCTGGACGACGCACTCACCGCCATGCGGGCCGGTGCCTCGCACCTGGCGGCCGTCGCCGACGTTTCGGGGCGGGTGCTGGGGGTGGCAGCGCTGGAGGACGTGCTGGAGATGCTGGTCGGCGAGGTGCACGACCCCGCCCACACCGGCCCGGCCAGGCCCGGACCGGCACCCTTCACCCCTGCCGCGGCAGGCGGCGCCTTCAGCCCGGCGGCGGCTGCGGCCCGGGGCGAGGACCGTCAGGACCCCGTCCCGACAGCACCTCCCCGTACGCCTGCATGAGGTCGGGCAGCCGCAGCGTCGCCAGGTCGTCGCGGGTCGGGGTGCCCGAGTAGCCGGACAGCCGCAGATCGCGGTAGGCGCAGCTCTTCTCGTAGAGGGTGCGCAGGAAGCGGCCGTTGCCCAGCTCGTCGATCCAGCCCTGGTCGACGACATGCCCGCTGATGCTGCGCAGCTCCTCCAGCGCCTCTTCGTCCCATACGTCGCCGTTGTCGGCGGCCAGCACTTCGCCGATCGCCGTCAGCTCCAGCGGGCGGTAGCTGGGGAAGTCCACCCGAGTGGTGAAGCGGGACGAGAGGCCCGGGTTGGCGGCCAGCAGCCGGTCCATGCCCTCGGGGTAGCCCGCCAGGATCACCACCAGCTGGTCCCGGTTGTCCTCCGCGCGCTTGAGCAGCACCTGCAGCGCCTCGTCGCCGTACGCGTCGCCCTTGGTGTAGCCGGAGTTGGAGAGCGCGTACGCCTCGTCGACGAACAGCACCCCGCCGAGCGCCGAGTCGATCAGTTCATTGGCCTTGACCGCCGTCTGCCCCAGGAACTCGCCCACCAGATCGGCGCGTTGCGCCTCGACCAGATGGTCGCCGCCCAGCAGGCCCAGCGCGTAGAAGGCCCGGCCCAGGATGCGGGCCACCGTGGTCTTGCCCGTGCCGGAGGGCCCGGAGAAGACGAAGTGCCGCTTCGGCGGCTGCACCGGCAGACCCTGCCCGGCCCGCAGCCGCGCCATGTGCAACTGTGCGGAAAGCGCCCGTACTTGGCGCTTGACGGGCTCCAGGCCGACCATTCGCTCCAGCTCCTCCAGCGCCTGCGCCAGCAGCACCGGATCGGAGGGGCCCGTCGGCAGCCTGCCGTCACCGCCCCGGCCGCCGCCCGCGGCCGCGCGCTCCCGCAGCACACTGGTGTCCACCCGGACGGGCTCGGCGGGGTCCCCGGAGTCCTCCAGGCGCAGTCCGTCGGCCTCCGGGTCCACCACCGGGTCGGCGGACTCGGCCGCGTCGCCCAGTCCCGCTTCCGAGCCGTCCTGTGCGGCACCGGGCGGTCCCGGCCCGCCCGCCGGCGGCAGCCCGTCGCGGCGCGGTCCGCCCGGGCCCTGGCGGAGTCCGCTGTCGTTCCGAGGCCCCGTGCCGTCGTCGGTGCGGCCCTGGCGCTGTTCCGGGGGAACGGCGCTGTCAGCCGGGTCGGCCGGGTCCGCGGGCTGCGCCGGGTCGCCCGGCGCCTCGGGGCCGCTGTCGAAAAGCTCCTGCGTCGTGTTCCCCGCCGCCCCGTCCGGCCCTCCGCCCAGGCCGCCCGAGAGGACCGCGGCGGCCAGGTCCTCCGCCGTACCGCCCACCCCGTCGCTCTCGGCGATGGTCGTCAGCCGCGCCGCCGTGTCCATGAACGTCGGGTCGATACGGTGCACAGCGCGGTACAGCGGCAGCGCTGCCGCGCTGCGGCCGGTGCCCTCGCGGGCGCGGGCCAGCCAGTAGCGCAGCTCCTTGCGCTGCGGCTGCTCACTGCGGCAGCGCATCAGCGCCGCGGCCAGCAGCGGTTCGGCCTGCCCGTACATCTCCAGCCGCACCCGGGCCATGCCCGCGAACAGCCCCGCCTCGATGCCCAGCATCGGGTCGTCCACCAGAGGCTCGGTGTGGGCGACCAGTCCCTCCCAGTCCTTGGCCAGATAGGCGCGGCAGGCGTGCAGGAACCGCACCTGCGGATCGGTGTCCACCGGGGGACAGCTGGCCAGGGCGCGGTCCAGCTCGGCGACATGGCGGCCGTCCAGCCAGTGCGAGGCGTGCGCCAGCAGCAGGTCGCGCTCGAATTCGAGCACCGGCTGCACCCACCAGCCCAGCCAGTACCAGGAGTTGAGGGTGCGTCCGTGCCGGGCACGCTGTTCGCCGAAGCGGTCCCTGTGGTGGTACATCCGCAGCAGCGCGGTCGCGGTGTCTGCGCGCAGGGCGTGCAGGCCCAACCAGGCGTCGGCCATCCCGGGATCGAGCCGCACCGCTGTGCGGAACTCCTCCTCGGCCTGGGCGTATCCGCCGACCGTGTACGCGTCCACCCCGCGAAGCCAGGCGAGTTCGGCCGGGGCGTGCAGGCCCTGGGGGTCCTGCGTGCCGAAGTTCATCACGTCCCCCACGAAACGTCCCCCGTCATCTGCCGGATATCACCCGGGGTTCCCACGCTGTTTCGCATCGTACCCGTGCTCAGGGCGCTGTCGAAGGGCGGCGTACGGGGCTTCCCAGGACGCATATCGGGCGGCAGCAGGAGACGTGCCGACGGATATGCGGGGCGAAGGCTTCCGCAAAAGCGCTACGAAGAGTGAGGGAAATGCGAGAGTTCCCTTCCGCTTAATTGCGTCGGGGCAGAACGAAGCCCCCGGTCACGGGGGAACAACCGGGGGCTTCGCGTTTGAAGACGGCCTGCGTAGGCCGCTTGTTGGAAAAGTAATCGGTCCAGCGCCAATGGTCAAGCCGCTCGGTTGCACGGAGTGCCACTGGGCCGCCGTCAACTGCCATGAGTTATACGGAGGGTCATATTCAACGCCGAGTCGGGCGCCTCTTCCGCCTTCTCCCGCATCTCATAGCTCATAGGCCCCTTGTCCGATTCCCGCACCAGGAAGTCCGCGAACGGGCGCGAAGGGTCGGCCGCGAAGTGTGCGCGCTCCGCGGGGATCCACTGCGCCCAGAAATCGCGCTGACCGGCACCGTCCCGCCGTCGGCCGCGGCGCCACGCGGTCTCGGCCGCCATGTCCGCCCACAACAGGCAAGCCAGATAAGGCCGTAGCGCTGCCCGGCCCGCCCCCACTCCCTCGACGAGGATGACCGGAGCGGGCGGCAGCACCGCCTCCGTCGAATAGACACGCGCCACCCAGTCGTACACCACGTAGCGTGCAGGGGCGCCCCGCTCCAGCGGCGCGAGCACCTGCCGGGCGAGCCGCTCCGTCCAGTCGAACAGCGCCTCGTGGCAGGCCAGATCGTCGAGGTGCAGCACCGGTGCCCCGCCGAGCAGCTCCGACAGCCGCCGCGCCAGCGTGGTCTTGCCCGACCCGGCGTGCCCGTCCACGCCCACCAGCCGCACCGGTCCGCACGAGGCGGGCAGCGCGGCAAGCCGGTCGGCGAGTGCTTCAAGGGGGAGCGGAGCGGGCATCTCCCCAGCGTACGTCGAGTCGCACGGGTGTGCGGTGGCGTCCCGTCCCTCCCGGGCCGAGCACGCTCCGTCACTGGCTGGGCCAATGACGACGGCATGCCGAGCGGCCGAAGCCCTGGCACGCGCCCCGCTCAGCCGCGATAGTTGGCTTCCGCGTACGGCCGGGTACGACCGCCGGGTACGACCGCGTACGACGCCGCGCACCACCTGGTACCGGCCCACGCACCACGTGTGACCGACAGCACGCAGCACCTGTGACGACCGCCGCACCGACCCACGACTGGGGGCACTCCGCATGACCAGCAGATCCGCCAACCGCCGTACCGTCCTGGCCGCCGCTGTCGCCGCGGCAGCCTCGGCAGTCGCGGCCCCCGCCGCCCTGGCAGCCGACGCCCGGTCGGGTGGAACCACGGGCAAGCTCGGCACGGGCCGCCCGGCCGAGCCCGGCCGGCCGGGGAAGGCAGGGAACGTGGAGTTCCACAACTGGGCATCGCAGCGCGACTGGGCCTCGGGCAAGGCCAAGGGAACCCGCGTCGTGTCGGACGGGCGTCCCGGCATCGTCCTGGCGTCCCCCGCGGGCAGCACCGAGTACAAGGACCCGCACACCGGCAAGAAGGCCAGCTGGGAGTACGCCACCTGGACCTCGCCCGCGCACACCTGCGCCGTACCCGCCGGCGAAGCCATCGCCTCCTGGAACGCCCACACTCCCAAGGGCACTTGGATCCGGATCGAGCTGAAGGGCACCTACACGGACGGCAAGGCCACGCCCTGGTACACCATGGGCATCTGGACGTCGGGCGACGGCGACGACGTGCCGCGCCGCACCTCGGTCGACGGGCAGAAGGATGGCAAGAGCTCCATCTCCACCGACACCTTCGCCATCGACGACCTGACCGGCGGGCTGCGGCTGAAGTCCTACCAGCTGCGGCTGACCCTCTACCGCGCCCCCGGCAGCAAGGCCACCCCCACGGTCTGGCGGGCCGGCGCAATGTGCTCCGACCTACCCGACCGCTTCGAGGTCCCCGCCTCCGAGCCCGGCCTGGGCAAGGCGGTCGAGCTGAAGGTGCCGCGTTACTCGCAGGAGATCCACAAGGGCCAGTACCCCGAGTACGACAACGGCGGCGAGGCATGGTGCAGCCCCACCTCCTCGCAGATGATCATCGAGTACTGGGGCCGTAAGCCCACCGCCGAGGACCTCGCCTGGGTCAACCCCGACTTCGCCGACCCGCAGGTCTGCCACGCCGCGCGCTACACCTTCGACTACCAGTACGAGGGCTGCGGCAACTGGCCCTTCAACGGCGCCTACGCCGGCACCTACCGGAACATGAACGGGATCGTCACCCGCCTGAACTCCCTCAACGATGCCGAGGAGTTCATCGCCGCGGGCATCCCGTTGATCACCTCGCAGTCCTTCATCGAGTCCGAACTGGACGGCGCGGGCTATGGCACCGCCGGCCATCTGATGACCGTCATCGGCTTCACCAAGACCGGCGACGTCATCGCCAACGACCCCAACTCTCCGGACAATCCCTCGGTCCGCCACGTCTACAAGCGCCGCCAGTTCGAGAACATCTGGCTCCGCACCAAGCGCAAGAATGCCGACGGCAAGGTCGTCGGCGCCACCGGCGGCGTCTGCTATCTCTACTTCCCGACGGAGCTGACCGCCGCTCAGAAGCGGGTGCTGCAGAAGCACGGCGTGCACTGAGCCGGTCGGCGATCGACCGTGACCTCGAGCGAACGGTGTCCCCGCCACCGCACCACCTCGTGGACGGGGACACCGTTCGTCAGGGTCACGAGGGATCTGGCGGTTTGGCTCAAGTCCGGCGGGTGGCGCAGGTCTGCTCGCGCAGGATGTCGTTGTGGCCGGCGTGGCGGGCGAATTCCTGGATCATGAGCAGGTAGATCCACCGCAGGCTGACGGTGCCGACGGAAGGGTGCTGTCGGGTGGCGTCGAGGTCGATGTCCGCGGCGATCGTTCGTGCGCGGTCGCTGGCGCGCTCGAATTCGGCGATCACGTCGGCGACCGTTTCGTGGTCGCTGACCAAGAAACTGGCCTCGCCCACCATCGCACCGTCGCATTCGGATTCCGGCAAACCTCCCAAGATGTGCTGGAACCACTTCCTTTCTGCGAACGCGGCGTGTTTGACCAGTCCGATCGACGTCGTCAGGGACGGGACGAGACGGCGGCGGGACTCTGTTTCGGATAGGCCGCGCACCGTGTCGATCAGTTCGGCCCGGGTGTGGTCAAGTATGTATTCGAGCATCTGACGCTCGGGGCAGTCGGTGATACGAGTCGGAGTTTTCATGTCGTGTGATTCCTTTCGTAGACAGCGTGGGAGTTCACGGTTCCGGTCGATTGGGCTGTCGGTGTTCCCGGCAGAACGGCCGCATCGAGGCGACGGCGATGTCGCACAGCTTCGGTGTGGCGGGCGATGACGCCGGATCCGGCGAGCCAATCAGCAGGCGGCGATGATCCCGCTTGCTTGCGGGCAGGCGGGCCGAGTCGATCGGTTCGGTGTCGAACACGAATCGGATGCCGACCGGGATTCCCAGCCGAGAGGGATGTTCGTCGACGACCAGCAGCTGGGCCACCGAGACGAGGAGACCGGCTTCGCCGAACTTTGCGTTCGGGCTGCCGCAGAGGTCCCGCTGGGCTTGACGCTACCTCGCCGGACGACACGAGTCCATCCCCGTAGCCCGACCCCATCCACGGTCGACAACGACAACGAGCGAGCCCGATCGGATCCCGCTGCCCCGCACCACGCACCGCTGACGACGCGACTGACGCGCCGTCAGCCGCAGGAGTTGCTCCGCCCTCGCCTGTTCTGGGTAGGGGGTGCCCCTGCCTGACGCCCGCAGGCCGCGGGTGCCTTGTGCCTTGTCGCGCAGTTCCCCGCACCCCTTACGGGGCGCGTCCCCCCACACCCTGGTAGCGGCCGTGGACACCGGCGCCGGATTGTAAGCGCGATCACCGTCTGGGCCCTGTTCGGCACCTAGCGTTGCGGCATGGACCATAAGGATCTTGCCGAAGGGGGACGGCCGGTGACCGGAGTGCGCCGTGCACGGATTGCGGCGTGGACGGTCGGTGCCGGCAGCGGGCTGGCTGCTGCCTATTTGGGGCTGGTGACCGGCGCGCTGCCGGTGGACGTGGGCGTGGGGCGGCGCACGCGCCCGCTGGGCCCGCAGACCGTCGATATCGAAGCACCCCGTCAGGTGGTCTTCGACGTGGTGGCGAGGCCGTATCTGGAGAGGACCCCGCGGGCGATGCGGGAGAAGCTGAACGTGCTGGAGCGCGGCAGTGACCTGGTGCTGGCTGAGCACTTCACCCCTGTCGCGGGCGGGCGGCTGAGGGCGGTGACGGTGGAGACGGTGCGCTTCACCCGGTTCGAGCGGATCGACTTCCGCCTGGTCCGCGGCCCGGTGCCGCAGGTGACCGAGTCGTTCCTGTTGAGCGAGCACGGCTCGGGGACACGGTTGGTGTACGAGGGGCAGATGGGCACGGACCTGTGGCGGCTCGGCCAGTGGTGGGGCGCGGCGGTGGCCGCCCGCTGGGAGGCTGCGGTCGCCGCCTCTCTGGCCTTGGTCAGGGACGAAGCCGAACGCCGGTCCTGCGGCAGGTGAGCGTGCGGGTGGTTCGGTGAGCGCGCTTGCAGTCCGGGACCCTCGCGCCGCCGTAGCGTCGTGGGCATGGTGCTACGTCTCGTGGTGGGCACGGTGTACACGGCGATGGCCGCGGGCCAGCTGGCCTCGATCGACCGTATGCCGCAGATCCTGTCCGCCTACGGGCCGGACCGGAAGCTCGCGGCTGTGCTGGCGGGAGGACTGATCGTCGGGGAACTGGTGTGCGGGCTGTGGTTCCTGGCCCGGCCGCGGTCGAGGGCGCTGGCCCCGGTGTGGGTGTTCGTGGCGGTGTCGCTGGTGTGGAGCGCGCTGACGGCACAGGCATACGCGCGCGAGCTGGTGGTGGCCAACTGCGGCTGCTTCGGCGTGTATCTGACGCAGCGGCTGAGCTGGCTCGTCCTGCTCCAGGACGCTCTGGCCCTGCTCTACGCGGGACTGCTGCTGCGGGCCGCCCGCATAGCTTCGCCCCGTCAGCACGCCAACTGAACGGAGGCAGGCCCTGACGTCACCAATGACGCCCGCTGAACTGCTGACGACCCCCTTCGAGAGGATGTCTTCGATGACCCAGACACCGGCGCCACGGCGCAAGGTGGACCGGGACGAGGTGTTCGTGGAGTTCACCAAGTCCATCTGCCCGCTGTGCAGGACACCGGTCGACGCACAAGTCAACATCCGCAACGACAAGGTGTATCTGCGCAAACGCTGCCGGGACCACGGCGAATTCGAGGCGCTGGTCTACGGCGACGCCGAGGAATATCTGGCCTCCGCCCGGTTCAACAAGCCAGGCACCCTCCCCCTCACCTTCCAGACCGAGGTACGTGACGGCTGCCCCAGCGACTGCGGGCTGTGCCCGGAGCACAAACAGCACGCCTGCCTGGGGATCGTCGAGGTCAACACCGGCTGCAACCTGGACTGCCCGATCTGCTTCGCCGACTCCGGCCACCCGAGCAAGAGCGGGGGAGGCTACTCCATCACCCACGAGCAGTGCGAGCGGATGCTCGACGCGTTCGTCGCCTCCGAGGGCGAGGCGGAGGTGGTGATGTTCTCGGGCGGCGAGCCCACCATCCACAAACACATCCTGGACTTCATCGACCTGGCCCAGGCCCGCCCGATCAAGAACGTCACCCTCAACACCAACGGCATCCGCCTGGCCACCGACACGAACTTCGTCGCCGAACTCGGCAAACGCAACCAGGTGCCGGGCCACTCGGTGAACATCTACCTGCAGTTCGACGGCTTCGACGAACGCACCCACCGGGAGATCCGCGGCCGTGATCTGCGTACGTTCAAGCAGCGGGCGCTGGACAACTGCGCGGAGGCGGGTCTGACCGTCACCCTCGTCGCCGCCGTCGAGCGCGGCCTGAACGAGCACGAACTCGGCGCGATCATCGAGTACGGCATCGATCACCCAGCCGTTCGCTCGGTGGCTTTCCAGCCGGTCACCCACTCCGGCCGCCACATCGCCTTCGACCCGCTGCAGCGGCTCACCAACCCCGACGTCATCCAGCTCATCAACGCCCAGCTCCCGCAGTGGTTCACCAAAGGCGACTTCTTCCCCGTCCCGTGCTGTTTTCCCACCTGCCGCTCCATCACCTACCTGCTCATCGACGGTGAGCCCGGCGACCGCACCGTCGTACCCATCCCGCGGCTCTTGAACGTGGAGGACTACCTCGACTACGTCACCAACCGCGTCCTGCCCGACGCCGGGATCCGCGAGGCCCTGGAGAAGCTGTGGTCGGCTTCCGCGTTCATGGGCACCGCTACCACCGCGGAGCAGTTGCAGGCGACCGCAGAGGCCCTGGACTGCGCTGGGGGAAGCTGCGGTATCGACCTTCCGCAGGCCGTGAAGGACCTCAGCGACAAGGCGTTCATGATCGTCGTGCAGGACTTCCAGGACCCCTACACCCTCAACGTCAAACAGCTCATGAAGTGCTGCGTCGAGGAGATCACCCCCGACGGGCGCCTCATCCCGTTCTGCGCGTACAACTCCGTCGGCTACCGCGAGCAGGTCCGCGCGCAGCTGTCCGGCGTACCCGTAGCCCCCGTAGCGCCCAACGCCCTGCCTTCCTCCCCGGACTCTCAACTCCGTTCGACCAGGGGAGACCCCATTGCCGACCGCCTCACCGCGGCACCGTACGGATCGAAGACCGCGAGCACCCCCGCCGCAGAAGCAGAGTCCCCGTCATGACCCGGCCCCGCACCGGCGAAGAGCTCAAGGCGTGCTGCGCCGCCGCGTACTCCTCCGACATCGTCGCGCTGCTGCTCGGTGACTCCTACCACCCCGGCGGCACAGCGCTCACACGCCGCCTCGCCGAAGCCCTCGCACTCGCACCGGGCGCCCGAGTCCTCGACGTCGCCTCCGGACGCGGCACCACAGCGCTGCTGCTCGCCGACGCCTACCGCGCACAGATCGACGGGGTGGACTACTCCGCCGCCAACACCTCCCTCGCCCAAGGCGCAGCCCAGGCCGCGGGACTCGCCGAGTCCACGCGCTTCACCACAGGCGACGCCGAACAGCTGCCCTACCCCGCTGGCATCTTCGACGCCGTGGTGTGCGAGTGCGCGCTGTGCACCTTCCCCGACAAAGCCGGAGCCGCCGCCGAGTTCGCCCGCGTACTCAAGCCCGGAGGCCGGGTCGGCATCACCGACGTCACCGTCGACCCCGCCCGGCTCCCGTCCGAGTTCACCGGTCTCGCCGCCCGCATCGCCTGCATCGCCGACGCCCAGCCCCTGGACGTATACGCGGACACCCTCGCCGCCGCCGGCCTGCGCACGGTGCGCACCGAGCGCCACGACGAGGCGATGCTGCGGATGATCGACCAGATCGAGGCACGGCTGAAGCTCCTGCGCATGACCGCACCGGCCCAACTCACCGCCGCAGGCGTCGACCTCGACACCGCCCCCAAGGTCCTGGGAGCAGCCCGAACAGCGGTCGCCGACGGCGTCCTCGGCTATGCCCTGCTGACTGCCCAGAAGTCCCCGTGACGACAAAGCCCGCACGGGCTGCCTCACCGGTACGTAAGCGCCCTCACGTACCCGCACCCATCGCCCGTTTCAGCGTCGGTACCAGGGAGCACCGAACGGCCAGGCTTCATGGCGGACATGGTGGCCTGGCCGTTCAGTCATGGTGGGGGAACGCCGTGTGGCTAGCGGTTGTCGTCCTTGTGCGCGTCGTGGACCAGCGCGTCGACCCGGCTGAGGACCTGGTCGATGATGTGGAGACCCTCGCGGGCCTCGGATTCGGTGATGGTGCACGGCGGCACGAGGTGGATGCGGCCCGAGTTGGCGAACGGCAGCAGTCCCAGGTCCTTCGCCGTGCGAAGGGCCTCGGCCATCACCGGGCTGCTGCCCCCGGTCGGCGCGACGGGGCGGCGGGTGTGCGGGTCCGTGACGAGCTCGACGGCCCAGAAGACGCCGCGTCCGCGGACCTCGCCCACGCTGGGGTGCTTCTCGGCGAGCCGTGCGAGTTCGGGGCCGAACACGTCGCTGCCGATCCGGCGGGCGTTGTCGATGATGCCGTCGCGTTCCATGACGGTGATCGCTGCGACGGCCGCAGCGCACGCCAGGGGGTGCCCGGAGTAGGTGAGCCCGCCGGGGTAGGGACGGTGTGCGAACTGGTCGGCGATCCGGTCGCTGATGACCACACCACCCAGCGGCACATAGCCGGAGTTGACACCCTTGGCGAAGGTCAGAAGGTCGGGGACCACGCCTTCGTCGCCGCAGACGAACCATGCGCCGGTGCGGCCGAAGCCGGTCATCACCTCGTCGACGATGAACGCTATGCCGTACCGGTCGCACAGCTCCCGTACGCCGGCGAGATAGCCCGGCGGGGGCAGCATGATGCCGGCGGTGCCGGGGATGGCCTCCAGCAGGATCGCGGCGATGGTCTCCGGTCCCTCGAGCTCGATGACCTGCTCGAGGTGTGCGAGCGCCCGCCGGCACTCCTCCTCCTCGGTCGTCGCGTCGAAGTGGCTGCGGTACAGATAGGGGCCGAAGAAGTGGACCACCCCGGAGGTCGCGTCGTCGTTCGGCCAGCGACGCGGGTCCCCGGTCAGGTTGATCGCGGTCTGCGTTCCGCCGTGGTAGGAGCGGTAGCGGCTCAGTACCTTGGGCCGGCCGGTGGTCAGCCGGGCCATGCGTACGGCGTGTTCGTTGGCGTCGGCACCGCCGTTGGTGAAGAAGACCCGGTTCAGGTCGCCGGGGGCGCGTTCGCAGATCAGGCGGGCTGCCTCGGAGCGCTGGTCGTTGGCGTGCTGCGGGGCGACGGTGGCCAGGGTGCGGGCCTGGTGGGCTATCGCCTCCACGACGTAGGGGTGCTGGTGGCCGATGTTGGTGTTCACCAGCTGCGAGGAGAAATCGAGCAGCCGGTTGCCCTCGCCGTCCCAGACGTAGGAGCCCTCGGCGCGGGTGATGACCATGGGGTCGAGGGCGGCCTGTGCGGACCAGGAGTGGAAAACGTGACGGCGGTCCAGCTCGTAGGTCCGGGCGACCGCGCGGGCGTCGAGTTCTTGGTGGAGAAGGGTCATCGCGGGCGCCTCCTTCAGGCGGTCTGCGGGAAGCCGAGGTTGAGGCCGCCCTGGTCGGGGCCCCGCCAGCGGGTGGTGACGACCTTGCCGCGGGTGAAGAAGTGCACTCCCTCGGCGCCGTGCGCGTGCGTGTCCCCGAACAGGGAGCTCTTCCAGCCGCCGAAGCTGTAGTACGCCATCGGCACGGGGATCGGCACATTGATGCCGACCATGCCGACCTCGACCTCGTTGTGGAAGCGGCGCGCGGCTCCGCCGTCGTTGGTGAAGATCGCCGTGCCGTTGCCGTACGGGTTCGAGTTGATCAGGTCGAGGGCCTCGTCGTAGGAGTCGACCCGCAGGACGGACAGGACCGGCCCGAAGATCTCGTCCGTGTAGCAGCTCATGTCGGTGGTGATGCGGTCGAGCACCGTGGGGCCGAGCCAGAAGCCGTCCCGGCCGCCGTCGGCGTCGACCGTGCGGCCGTCGACGACCAGGCTCGCACCGTCCTGCTCGGCCTGGTCGATGTAGGAGGCGACCCGGTCGCGGTGCGCCGCCGTCACCAGCGGCCCCATGTCACAGTCCCGGGTGCCGTCACCGGTCTTGATGTCCCGGGCGCGCTCGGCGATCCTCGCGACCAGCTCGTCGGCGATGTCGCCGACCGCCACGACGGCGGAGATGGCCATACAGCGCTCGCCCGCCGACCCGAACCCGGCGTTGACCATGGCATCGGCGGCGAGGTCCAGATCGGCGTCGGGCAGGACGACGGCGTGGTTCTTGGCCCCGCCCAGAGCCTGCACCCGCTTCCCGTTGGCGGTTCCGGTGGCGTACACGTACTTGGCGATCGGCGTGGATCCCACGAAGCTGATCGCCTTGACGGCCTGGTTGGACAGCAGCTCGTCGACTGCGGTCTTGTCGCCCTGCAGTACGTTGAACACGCCGGGCGGCAGGCCGGCATCGGCCCACAGCTCGGCCAGCCACAGAGCGGCCGAGGGGTCCTTCTCGCTCGGCTTGAGCACCACGGTGTTGCCGGCCGCGATGGCTACGGGGAAGAACCACATGGGGACCATGGCGGGGAAGTTGAACGGCGAGATGATGCCGACCACCCCGAGCGGCTGCCGGACCGAGTTCACGTCCACCCCGGTCGAGGCGTTCTCCGTGAACCCGCCCTTGAGCAGGTGGGGGATGCCGCAGGCGAACTCCACCACCTCCTGCCCGCGCGTGACCTCTCCCAGCGCGTCGGACAGAACCTTGCCGTGCTCGCCGGTGATGATCTCGGCGAGCTCGCCCTTGCGCTCGTTGAGCAGCTCACGGAACCGGAACACGATCGCGGTCCGCTTTGCCAGCGAGGTGTCGCGCCAGCCGGGGAAGGCAGCCGCAGCCGCCTCGATCACCGTGCGCGAGTCCTCTGTATCAGCGAGTGCCACCTCGCGCGTCACCGCACCGGTCGCCGGGTTGGTCACCACGTCGGCACGGCCGCTGGTACCGGGGAACGGTTTGTTGTTGACCCAATGCCCGATGCGTGACAGATCGCTGGTCGTCACTGCTTCCCTCGCCTTCGCTTGATCACTCATGAAGCCGCAGGTCCGGGCCGGGTGGCCGGCAACCTGTGTGCTGCGAGGGTGCCAGAGTCCGGACTTTCGGACTGTAAAAATGTATGGCCAATTACTTACACTTCGTAAATGCAGCCGACGATCCGGGAAGTCCTCGCGCTCCCTGTCATGGCCACGGGCCGACCGCACGTCATCGGCGGCCGCGAGTACCTCGACCGTCCGGTCCGCTGGGTCCACATCAGCGATCTCGCCGACCTCACCGATCTGATCGAGGGCGGCGAACTCGTGCTGACCACCGGCCTGCCGCTGGCCGGCGGCGCCCGACAGGCGTCCGCCTACCTGGCCATGCTGGCCGAGCAGGGCGTGGCGGGCCTTGTGATCGAACTGGGTACCCACCTCAAGACCGCGCCCGACCATCTGGGGGCCCTGGCCGACTCGGCCCGGCTCCCTGTGGCGGTCCTGAGCACCAAGATCCGCTTCATCGAGGTCACCCAGCAGGTGCACCGGCTGATCGTCGCCGACCAGTACGACGAGGTGGAGTTCGCCCGGACCACCCACGAGGTCTTCACCTCCCTCAATATCGCCCGCGCCTCCATCACGGACATCGTCACGCGCGCAGCAACGACCCTGGGCGCACCCCTCGTGCTGGAAGATCTCAGCCGGCACGTGCTGGCCTTCTGCGCCGTGGACACCCCGACCGCGCAGCTGCTGGACCAGTGGGCCGAACGATCACGCCTCCACGACTCCGCGGGCACCCCCACCAGCGGGTCCACATGGTCGGCCGTCCCGGTGGGTGTCGGTTCCGAACGCTGGGGGCGGCTCGTGCTGCCCATGCAGGCACCGAACGCGTCCCGCGCGCGCATGGTCCTCGAACGCGCCGCACAGTCCCTTCAGCTGCACCGGATGATCCAGCAGGAGCGCGACGCCCTCGTCGTCCACGCGCTCGGTGGACTCCTCGACGATCTGCTCAGCGGCCGGATCACCGACGACGCCGAGGCCCAGGCCCGGGCCAGTGCCCTCGGCCTCACCTCGAGCACCCGATACGTCCCGCTGTCCGTACGTGTCCCACGACGGCCCGACACCGACGCACTCGGCCAGGGTGAAATCGACCGCCGCCTGCTGGCCGCCGTCCGCCAAGCAGCAGCCGCAGCAGGCCAGAGCGCGATCGCCGCCATCCGCCGCGAGGGAACCGTCTCGGCGATCATGTCGTGCCCCGCCAGTGGCAGCACCGACGCCGCGCTCAACACCGTGTGCACCGGTCTGCGTGAGCGGTTGACCGGACACGGCGGCGCGGAAGGCTGGGTCGCCGGCACCGCGCCCGCAGCCCAGAGCCTCATCGCAGCGGCGCAGGGCCTCACCGAGGCGGAACACGTCGCCGACGTGGGACTGACCATGCCCGACGCCAACCGTCTCTACCGCTCGACCGACGTACGCCTGCGCGGACTTGTCGCCCTGCTCCGCAACGACCACCGCGTACAGGCGTTCGCCGAGACCGAACTGGGCCGCCTGCTCGACCACGACGCCCGGACCGGCGACGACCTCTCGGCCCTGCTGCGCACCCACCTCGACTGTGCCGGCTCCAAGACGCTTACCGCGCGCCTGACCGGCCTGAGCCGCCCCACCCTCTACAGCCGGCTACGGACCATCGAGCGCATCCTGCGCGTCTCCCTGGAGTCCGCCGAATCACGTACCTCGCTCCACACCGCCCTCATGATCGTCGACGCTCGCTGACCGCATGCCGACCACATAAGGAGGTGGCTGTCGTACGGAGGTCAGCGGCGCGAGGGATTCCTGCGCGGTGTGATGACGGCGTTCGGCAGGGCGGGTGCGGGCAGCCGGGCGCCCGGATACCCCTCGACGTTGCCGAAGCGGTCCGACATGGCCTCCCAGTCCTCTCGGGCCCGGACGATGTCCTCATGGCCGCGCCCGATGAAGTTCCACCACATGACGATCTCCTCCTCGAACGGAGGGCCGCCGAGCAGGATTGTCCGCGCCGGGCCGTCCGACTCGTTCACCAGCGTCAGGGCTTCGGTGCCGGGGGACACATAGCCGAGCTCGGCCGGGCGCAGCATGGTGCCGGCCAGGCGAACGTCCCCGGTGTCCACGAGAAGGCCGTGCTCGAAGCCGGGGTTCATGGCGAGCGTGCTCGTCGCACCCGGTTCGAGGATGACCTCGGCACCGAGCAGCGGCGTGAAGGTCCGCACCGGAGAGCCGCTTCCGGCGAGCGAGCCCAGGAAGACCCTGATCTCCGCCCCGTCGACCCGCACGGGTTCGGGCACGTGGTGCTGGAAGTCGCGTCCGGCGTTCCGGTGCTGCTCGGGCAGCGCCACCCAGAGCTGGACGCCGTGCAGCACGGTGGTGCGCGAGGTGGAGACCTCCGAGTGGCTGATGCCGTGTCCGCCGGTCATGAGGTTCATCTCGCCGGGCCGGACGAGGGCATGGGTGCCCAGGCTGTCACGGTGTTCGATCTCCCCGCTGAACAGCCAGCTCACCGTCTGCAGGCCGGTGTGCGGATGCGGGGGCACGTCCATGCCGCCGGTCTTGGTGACGTCGACAGGGCCGTAGTGGTCGGCGAAGCACCAGGCGCCAATAAGCGTCCGGGCCCGCTGGGGCAGCGTACGGCGCACGAGCATCGCCCGCGGCCCGCCCAGAGGCACGTCCCGCGCGGACAGCACGTCGACCCGGGGCTCCTCGGCCGGCCGCCGGTCGTCGACCGGCTCTCCGCACCTCAGTTCCGCAGGTTCGGTTTCCACGTTGCTCACCGACAGCACCTCCCGCGCCTGGTTGTCGCATCAACTATCCTGCCATCTCCAGAGGCTGGGTACGCCGACCGTGTCGCGGGACACCCGAACCGTGCGTCACTGTCCGCCGCCTGCTCCCCGTTCGCCAGGTCAGGGCGAATCTTCCTCCTCCAGCTTGTCCACCACGCGTTCGGAGATCCGGGCCAGCATCCGCAGTTCCGCGGGCGTGACGTGGTCGAGGAACAGGGCGCGCACCGCCTCCACGTGACGCGGGGCAGCGGCCTCGATCGCCGAGCGTCCCGCATCCGTGATCACCACGAACGCCCCACGCCCGTCCTCAGTGCATTCATCCCGTGCCACCAGCCCGCGCTTGACCATACGGGCGATGTGATGGGACATCCGGCTCTTCTCCCACTCCAAGGCCCTGGCAAGATCCAGAACCCGCTCCCGGCCATCCGGCGCGTCCGTCAGATTGACCAAGACCCCGAAGTCCGCAGCAGACACGTGTGACTCCGCCTGCAACAAGCGCGACAGCCGCCCTCTGAGCTTGTCGTGCAGCCGGATAAAGCTCCGCCACGCGTGCTGCTCTTCCGCGGTCAACCACCGCACCGAGTCCGCCATGGAGGAAGTGTAGGCAGTGGTTGATACTTCACCTACCTGTCTGCGGGCGGCGACCCTGTGACGTCGTGCGCCGTGCCGGGAGCCACGACTCCCGGCACGGCGCGGCGGGTGGTGCGGTGTCGGCGCGGAGTCCCGCCGATGGTGCGATGCCGGCGCGGAGTTGCGCCGGCGAGGGCCGTCCGACGGTTACGGGAAGGTGAGCTTGAAGCTGTTGATGTAGCCGGTGTCGGCCGGGCCCTTGTCCTGGACCCTCAGCTGCCAGTCGCCGTTGGCGTTCTCCGCCGAGGCGTCGACGGAGTAGGTGGTGTCGATGTTCGGCGTCGGGTCGGCTGCCACGCTGTGCAGTCGGTAGGCCCTGCCGCTCGGACCGATCAGGTCGATCTGGAGGTCACCGCTGTAGGTGTGCACGATGTTTACGCCCACCTGCAGGCTGGTGGGGGCCCGGCCGGTCAGCCCGGTGGTGGTGACCTTGGATGTGACGGCCGCGCCGGGGTAGTCCGGGATGGCGACGTCGGTGTCGTTGGCGAACGTCTTGCCGCTGCCCGGGTCACCGCCGCCGGGGCGGGCACCCACGGCCACCCCTGCCCAGGCGTCCGCCACGGCCTTGTACTCGGCGCTGCTGGTGCCGTACAGCTCACCGGCCACCGCAAGCGTCCCGGTGCGGGCCGAGGCGTAGTTGGTGGTCGAGGTGAACTTGGTGGTCAGCGCCTTGTACCAGATGAGTGCGGCCTTGTCGCGGCCGATGCCGGTGACCGGAAGACCGTCGGCGGTGGGCGAGTTGTAGCTGACACCGTTGATGACCTTGGCGCCGCTGCCCTCGCTGAGCAGGTAGAACCAGTGGTTGGCGGGGCCCGACGAGTAGTGCACATCGATGTTGCCGATGCCCGCGTACCAGTTGTCCTTGGACGCGCCGTCCTTGCTGGGCTTGTCCTGGTAACGCAGCGGGGTGCCGTCGCCGTTGATGTCGATCTTCTCGCCGATGAGGTAGTCGCCCTGGTCGGAGGAGTTACCGGCGGAGAACTCCACCGCCGTCGCCAGGATGTCCGAGGTCGCCTCGTTCAGGCCGCCGGACTCGCCGCTGTAGATGAGGCCCGCGGTGGCCGAGGTGAGGCCGTGGGTCATCTCATGCGCCGCGACATCGAGCGAGGTCAGCGGTTTGGCGTTGCCCGAGCCGTCGCCGTACGTCATACAGAAGCAGCTGTCGCTCCAGAACGCGTTGACGTAGTTGTTGCCGTAGTGGACCCGGGAGTACGCGCCCTTGCCGTCGCCGCGGATGCCGGAGCGGCCGAAGGCCGCCTTGTAGTGGTCCCACGTCTCGGCTGCGCCGTAGTGGGCGTCGGCGCCGGCGGTCGCGGCGTTGGACGGGCTGCCGTTGCCCCAGGTGTCGGAGGACTGGGAGAAGAGGGTTCCGGTGCCGGACGTCCCGCGGTTGAGGTTGTAGGTCTTGTGGGCGCCGCGGTCGTTGTCGGTCAGCGTGTAGTTCGAGCCCGACTGGGCGGTGCTCAGGGTGACTTGGCCGCTGTACTGGGTGTTGCCGACGCCGTTGTGGACGGCCTGCCACTGGTAGAGCTTCTTGCCGGAGCGGGCGTCGGTGACGACGTGCAGTTCGTTGGGCGTGCCGTCGTCCTGGAGCCCGCCGACGACCGTCTCGTAGGCGAGGGTCGGCCTGCCCTCGGCCAGCCATACGACCTTGCGCGGTGCGCGGTCGGCGTCGGTCTTCTTCGAGCCCGCGGCGTCGGCGGCCTTGAGTGCCTGCCGCTCCGCCGTCGCGGGGCGCACGCGGGCCTTTGCGGGGACGTTCTTCAGCGCGTGCTTCGAGGCGCGGAGGACCTCTTCGGTGCTGCCCTTCTTGGTGGTCTCGACGACGAGGTCACCGCCGAGGACGGGCAGCCCGTCGTAGGTGCGCTCGTAGCGGGTGTGGAGGGTGCCGTCGCGGTCCTTGAGCACGTCGCGGACGACCAGCTTCTCCTTGGCGCCGAGGCCCAGCTTCTCGGCGGTGGCGGCCTTCTTGCCGTCGGCCTTCCGCAGCAGTGCGGCGCGCTGAGCGGGCGAGAGCTCGGCGGGCAGGGCCCCGGTGTCGGCTCCCTCGGCGGCGGCCGTCCTGGCGGTGGCCCGGCCCTGGTCGTCGGCCGTTGCCGGTCCGGTCTGGACGGCTATCGAGAGCAGCGC
Source organism: Streptomyces sp. 8N114 (assembly GCF_052245835.1). Classification (NCBI taxonomy): domain Bacteria; kingdom Bacillati; phylum Actinomycetota; class Actinomycetes; order Kitasatosporales; family Streptomycetaceae; genus Streptomyces; species Streptomyces sp. 8N114. The sequence continues at coordinate 393,207 of NZ_JBQQBT010000004.1, forward strand.
GGCGACGGCGCCGAGCGCGATGCCGGCGGACGCCTTCGGGTGCGCGAGACGTCGGGGGCGACGTCTGTGGGAGGTGGTGGAGCCTCTGTGGGAGGTTGATCTTCGCAATGCTGACTCCTTCTGCGGGCCGCAGGGTTGTGCGGCCGGGGAGACCGGGCGGCGGATGACCGTCCGGGCAGATCTCGGCAGAACAAGGCAGAGCAAGGCAGAACTGGTGGAACCAGTGGAACGGGTGGAACTGGCGCGGCGGTCGGAGCCGTCCGAACGCCGCGTGGGGGAACGGCCGCTGCTTTCGCGGGGTTGCGCGGCGGCCAGTCGCAGAGTGCCACCAGGATGAGCATCTGTCAGGAGCGCATCGGGGATTGGCCGGAAACGGTCCGTTGTCCGTAGTGACGCGTTCGCTATCCGGATCAGTCGCGGAACGAACCGTCCGCGCGCCGCGCATGGTGGGACAGCAGATGCCCGCACTGAGGGCAGTGCCGCCGCAGCCCTCGCTTGAGGACGTAGGCGATCCCCACGGTGCACAAATACATCAGGCCGACCGCAGTCTTCTGTACCAGCTTTCCCAGCCCCGACTTGGTACAGGTCGCGCAGTCACGGCATCCGGTAGCCATCGAGCCCCCTCGCTTTCGGTCTTGTTCCAGCGGTGCTGCTGTTCAAGACGTGAGGGGAGACGGGTGAGGGTGCTCCGGGTACCGTCCGGGGACGGCCCCGGGACCGTGCTGTTACGGACACGCGCCCAGACCCCTACGGCGGGCTGCCGCCGAAACGGGGGAGCCGCGAAAAGGGATGGGGCGGAGCCCCCTAATCCGTACGGACCTCCGCGCGGTCGCCGCCCCACCGGGTGTGGAACGTGCCCTCACGGTCGGCGCGCTGATACGTGTGAGCGCCGAAATAGTCGCGCTGGGCCTGGGTGAGGGCGGCGGGGAGCCGGTCGGCCCGCAGCCCGTCGTAGTAGGCAAGCGCCCCCGACATGCCCGGCGTCGGCACCCCGTGCCGCGCCGCCAGGGCCACCGTTTCCCGCCAGGCACTCTGCGCCGCGCCCAGCTCCCGCGCGAACTCGGGATCGGCCAACAGCGTGGGCAGAACGGGACGTTCGGCGAACGCCGCGCGGATGCGGTCGAGGAACGCCGCGCGGATGATGCAGCCCGCACGCCAGATGGCCGCGACGGACGACAGGTCGATGTCCCAGCCGTACTCCGCGCTCCCGGCACGGATCATGTCCCAGCCCTGCGCGTAGGAGATGACCTTCGACGCGTAGAGCGACTGCTCGACCTGTTCGGCGAAGCGGACCGTCTCCGCCTCCGGCAGCCGCGCCGGCTGAGCGCCGCCAGCGCCCCTGCTCGCGTGCGGGCCCGGAAGTGCCGCCGCCGCCTCGCGCAGCTGAGTGTGCCCGGACTGCGAGCGGGCGAAGACCGCCTGTGCGATGCCCGGAACCGGCACCCCCAGATCCAGTGCCGTCTGTACGGTCCAGCGGCCGGTGCCCTTCTGCTCGGCACGGTCCGCCACGATGTCGACGAACGGTCGGCCGGTGTCCTCGTCGACGTGGGTGAGGACCTGTGCGGTGATCTCGATGAGGTAGGAGTCCAGCCGGCCCTCGTTCCAGCCGCGGAAGACGTCCGCGATCTCGACGGGCGCCAGGCCGGCCACCTTCCGCAACAGGTCGTACGCCTCCGCGATGAGCTGCATGTCCGCGTACTCGATGCCGTTGTGGACCATCTTCACGAAGTGACCGGCCCCGTCGGGACCCATGTGCGCGGTGCACGGCGCGCCGTCCGGTGCGCGGGCCGCGATCCGCTCCAGCAGCGGGCCCAGCGCCTCGTACGACTCCGCCGAGCCGCCCGGCATGATGCTCGGGCCCAGCAGGGCGCCCTCCTCGCCGCCGGAGATGCCGGTGCCGACGAAGTGGATGCCGCGCTCGCGCAGCGCGGCCTCGCGGCGGCGGGTGTCCTCGAAATGCGCGTTGCCCCCGTCGACGATGACATCGCCGGGCTCGACCAGCCCGGCGAACTCCTCGATCACCGCGTCCGTCGGCCCGCCCGCCTTCACCATCACCACCAGGCAGCGGGGTCGCTTCAGGGCCGCCACGAACTCCCGGGCCGAGGCGGCGGGCACGAAGTCGCCCTCGCCGCCGAACTGTTCCACCAGCTCCCGGGTCCGCGCCTCGGTGCGGTTGTGCAGGGCGACGGTAAAGCCTTTCCGGGCGAAGTTACGGGCGAGGTTGCGCCCCATGACGGCCAACCCGGTGACACCGATCTGCGCCGAAGCTGTCATGTTCATCCCTTTCCGACTTCCGGAGCCCCGTCGATCGTCCCCTGACACGCCCCGGTCCGCTCGCTGTCCCAGACGTCTCAGGGGCCCCGGACGCATCCGCGCCATCAGGGCGGGTGGCCGGTCCGGCATCCTGCTCACTTGGCGGCGGCGTAGCACTCCACGACGGCCGTGGTGAAGGTGAACCGTACGGGCGTCGGCCCGAACGCGGCGACGGCCGCCTGCTCACCGGCCGCGAAGATCGCTTCCCGTACCTCGGCCGCCTCCTCGGCGGGGCAGTGCACGATGACCTCGTCGTGCTGGAAGAACACCAGCTCGGCAGCGAGGTGTGCGAGCCGCTGCCGCAGCGCGGCCAGCATCAGCACCGCCCAGTCGGCCGCACTGCCCTGGACCACGAAGTTCCTGGTGAAGCGGCCCCGCGCCCGCGCGGCACCGGCCCCGCCCTCCGGTTCACCGCTCGCCCCCACACCCTCACCGGCCTCCGGGCCCGTGCCGCCCGCATCCTCCCCGCTGCCGTCCCCATGGCCCACGGGAGGGCAGGTGCGGCCCAGGTGCGTACGGACCAGACGGCCCTCCTCGCCCGCTCGGGCCGCCTCGTCCACATAGGCGACGGCAGCGGGGAACCGTCTTCGCAGCGCGGCCAGGTTCTTCAGCCCGTCACCGCTGGTCTGGCCGTAGATCGCGCCGAGCAGCGCCAGCTTGGCCTGGGAGCGGTCCCCGGAGAACGCCCGCTCCGACAGCGCGGTGTACAGATCCCGCTCGCCGCCCGCCACTGCCATCAGGCCCGGGTCCTGGGAGACGGCCGCCAGCACGCGCGGCTCCATCTGGTCGGCGTCCGCCACCACCAGCCGCCAGCCCGGGTCGGCGACCACGGCCCGCCGCACCACCTTCGGGATCTGCAAGGCGCCGCCCCCGTTGGTCGTCCACCGGCCGGAGGCCGCACCGCCGGGTACGTACTCGGCGCGGAAGCGCCCGTCCCGGACCCAGGAGCGCAGCCAGCTCCAGCCGTGCGCGGTGTAGAGCCGGTACAGCTTCTTGTAGCGCAGCAGCGGCTCGACCGCGGGGTGGTCCACCTTCTGCAGCTCCCAGGCCCGCGTGGAGCTCAGCCGGACCCCCGCGCGGGCGAACGCCTGCAGCACGTCCGCGGCCAGGTCGGGCCGCACTCGTACGCCGGGTCCGAACGCCTGTGAGATCTCCTCCTCCAGCTCCACGAGGCGTCTGGGCAGCCCGCTGCCCGCATACCGCTCGCCCAGCAGCTCGTCCAGCAGCTCCCGGTGGATCTCCGCGCTCCAGGGCACACCGGCGTGCGTCATCTCCCCGGCCACCAGCGTGCCCGCCGACTCACCGGCCAGCAGCAACCGCATCCGGTCCGGATGCTCGGCCCGCGCGGTGCGGTCGAGCTGCGCCGCGTAGACCTTCAGCAGCGCCTCCAGCGGGTCCACCCCGTCCGGCAGCGGCACAGGGCCGGTCTCGAACAGCGAGGGCTGCGGGTCCGTCTCCCGCGGAGACGGCTGCCGGTCGGGGGGCACCGGCCGCCCGTGCAGCCGTGCCCAGGCAGCGGGCAGCGAGCGCGGCTCGCCCGCTCTGCCCTCGTGGCCCAGCAGCAGGGCTTCTGCCGTCTCCACGTCGTAGCACCGCTCCACCCGCACCCCGGAGCCCAGCAGCGCGGGCATCACCTGGGGAGTGGCACGCCACACCCAGCGGGTCGTCCCCGGCCGCGCCCGTACCGCAGCCGCCGCCGACTCCTCCGTACGCACGGGGCCCGCCGCCCGGCCCTGTGCGTCCAGCGGGCACACCCGCACCCGGCCATCGTCCGCCTGGGCCAGCGCCCACCGGCCTCCGGCAGGCGAGATACGGCCTTCGCCGGGCGCCTCCCGCGTGGCGTGCGGAACCCCCGTTTCGTTCATGTTCCGGAGTCTCTCAGCTGCCTCTGACAACGCCCTCCGGCCGAGCCGGCCCCGGCGTCACGCTCCGAGCATGCGCATATCTCCCGCCTTTCTGGACACTCGTCGGCAGCAGAGCGTCCTTCCGGCGGAGAGGGAAACCATGGACATATCGGGTGTCATCAGCGCGCTCGTCGTCGGTGTCGTCATCGGTGCGCTCGGCCGGCTGGTACTGCCGGGCAGGCAGCAGGTGGGGCTGCTGTGGACGATCGTGGTCGGCATCATCGCCGCGTTCATCGGTACCGGCATCGCGGACGGCGTCGGTGTCGCGGACACCAGGGGGTTCGACTGGATCGAGCTGATCATCCAGATCGCCCTCGCTGCGGTCGGCGTCGGCGCGCTCGAGAGGGCCCGCGCGGGGGGAGGGGTCCGCCGCTGAGAGGTGCCCGGCGCCTCTTGTGCCGGTGAGGGGGTGCCCCTGCCCGACGCGCAAAGCCCCCATGCCGGGTACGCTAGAGGCCCCGCGGCGCACCACCGCGGGGCCTCACAAGCGACTCGCCGAGAAGTGTGCTCTCTACCGGATGGACTTGATCAGCTCTCCGTCCGAGGTGTCGCCGCTCAGCTCCCAGAAGAAGGTGCCGCCGAGGCCCTGCTGGGAGGCCCAGTCACTCTTGGTGCCGACCGTCTCCGGGGTGTCGTAGCTCCACCACTGGTTGCCGCAGTGGGCGTAGGCGGTGCCGGCGGCCTTGCCGGTGGCCGGGCAACGGTCCTTGAGGACCTTGTAGTCCTCGATGCCCTGCTCGTACTTGCCGGGTGCCGGACCGGACGCGGTGCCGCCGGGTTCGGACTGGTTCACCCCGCTCCAGCCACGGCCGTAGAAGCCGAGCCCGAGCAGCATTTTGTCCATGGGGACGCCCATCTCCTTGAGCTTGGCAATGGACTCCTTGGTGTTGAAGCCCTCCTTGGGAATGCCCTCGTACGAGGTCAGCGGTGAGTGCGGTGCTGTGGGCCCCTGCGCGTCCCAGGCGCCGAAGTAGTCGTACGTCATCGGGAGATACCAGTCGACGTACTGTGCGGCCGTCTTGTAGTCGGTGGCCTCCATCTTCCCGCCCTTGGAGGCGTCGGCGGTGATCGCCGCGGTCACCAGCTTGTCGCCGAACTTGTCGCGGAGCGCCTTCATCACGTTCCCGAAGGCGTCCTTGCCGCTGGTGTCACAGCTGAGTCCGCAGGCGTTCGGGTACTCCCAGTCGATGTCGATGCCGTCGAAGAGTCCCTTCCAGCGGGAGTCGTTGAGCAGGTTGTAGCAGGACTCGGCGAACGCCGCCGGGTTCTTGGCCGCCTCGCCGAAGCCGCCGGACCAGGTCCAGCCGCCGAACGACCACAGCACCTTCAGGTTCGGGTGCTTCTGCTTGAGCTTCAGCAGCTGGTTGAAGTTGCCGCGCAGCGGCTGGTCCCAGGTGTCGGCCTTGCCGTCCACGCTCTGGTCGGCGGTGTACGCCTTCTCGTAGTCGGCGTAGCTGTCGCCGACGGTGCACTTGCCGCCCTGGACATTGCCGAAGGCGTAGTTGATGTGGGTGAGTTTGTCGGCCGAGCCCGAGGTCTCGATGTTCTTGACATGGTAATTGCGCTGGTAGACGCCCCAGTTGGTGAAGTAGCCGACCGTCTTGCCCGCGGCCGACGACTTCGCGGCCGTGGTCCGTGCCTGCCGCTTCTCGGTCCCGGCCGACGCGGTGGCCGAGAGCAGGGTCGCGGCCAGTACCGCCGCACACAGCGCGCCCAGGAAGGCGATGAGTCCGCGGCGGCGGTTAGGGGTCAGGCGTGGGGGTCTGGCGGTGAGGGAGCGTTGTCTGTCCGATCCGAGCATGGTCACCTCGCGTGTGGGGTGCGGGGGGTGTGGTGCAGCGGTCGTACGTTCGGGGAATCTAGAAGGACTAGACCAGTCCGTCAATGGTTCGTACCAATCCCCGTCCGCCGGGCCACACCTCCGGAAACGGCCCTGATCACCGTTCGGTTCAGCCCGGTACGCCGGTGACGGGCGGCCCGTGATCGGGCATACTCCAACTCGCCGCAGCCGCTGGTCAGCCACCCTCGCGACCCGACGGTGCAGTATCACGGCAGGGGCAGCGGCACCCCCGGTCCGCCCGCGGGCCGGTGTCCCTCGGCGACCCGCCCCACCCCGGCGCGGTTGCCGCAGTTCCTGACCCGAAGGAGAGCGCGCCATGCCTAAGGACGGTCCGCAGCCGGTGGAACGTGAACTGCCCACCGACGAGTCACGCGACCTACTGGGCCTCGTCCGCGATCTGGTGCAGCGGGAGATCAAGCCGGTGGCGGCCGAACAGGAGGCCGCGGGCGTCTTCCCCCGCGAAACCTTCCGGCTGCTCTCCGAGGCGGGACTCCTCGGCCTGCCCTACCCGGAGGAGTACGGCGGCGGAGGCCAGCCCTATCAGGTCTATCTCCAGGTCCTGGAGGAACTGGCCGCAGCACGCCTCACCGTGGGGCTCGGCACCAGCGTGCACTCCCTCGCCTGCCACGGGCTGGCCCACTTCGGCAGCAAGGAACAGCGCACCGAGTGGCTGCCCGACATGCTCGGCGGCGGCCTGCTCGGCGCCTACTGCCTCTCCGAGCCCTCCGCCGGCTCCGACGCCGCCGCGCTGCGCACCCGAGCCGTCCGCGACGGGGATTCCTGGGTGCTGAACGGCACCAAGGCGTGGACCACCCACGGCGGCGTCGCCGACTTCTACACCGTGCTCGCCCGGACCGGCGAGGAGGGGCCCTGCGGTATCACCGCGTTCCTTGTCCCGGCCGACTCCGAAGGGCTGAGCGCCGCAACTCCCGAACACAAGATGGGGCTGAACGGATCACCCACCGCGCAGGTCCACTTCGACGGTGTGCGGGTGCCCGAAGCGCGGCGGCTCGGCGACGAGGGCCAGGGCTTCACCGTCGCCCTCTCCTCGCTCGACTCGGGCCGACTGGGCATCGCGGCCTGCGCAGTCGGCGTCGCTCAGGCAGCACTCGACGAGGCGCTGGCCTACACGACGGAACGCGAGCAGTTCGGCCGCCCCCTCGCGGACTTCCAGGGGCTCCGTTTCATGCTCGCCGACATGGCCACCCGGATCGAGGCCGGACGTGCCCTCTATCTGGCGGCGGCCCGGCGGCGCGACGCGGGGCAGCAGTTCGCCCGCCAGGCGGCGATGGCCAAGTTGTTCTGCACGGACACCGCCATGCAGGTCACCACCGACGCGGTGCAGCTCCTGGGCGGCTACGGCTACACGACGGACTTCCCCGTCGAGCGGTACATGCGCGAGGCCAAGGTCCTCCAGATCGTGGAGGGCACCAACCAGATCCAGCGCATGGTGGTGGCCCGGCATCTGGCGGGCCCGGAGAGCAGGGGCTGAGCCGGCGTCGCGGAACGCGGCGGTCGCCGTTCGTGCCTCGTACGCGTACCGGCCACTTCCCCCTCACCCGACCGTCTGAGAATCTCCGGACATCGCGTACGCCCACAGCTGGAGGCGCCAAATGTCCGCAGCCGTACCGAACTTCACCCGCCGCCGCGGCATCCGTACGGCCGCGGCGGCGGCCCTCGGGCTGCCCCTCGCAGCGCGCGCCACGACCGCGCATGCCGCGACCGCGCCCGCCGCGCCGGAACAACCCGCGTCCGCGCCCGCGGACGAGCAGCGGAGAGCCGGGGAGGCGGCGGCGCTCCGCACGATGTCCTTCAACCTGCGCTACGCCTCCGACACCCCGCCCAACAGCTGGCCCGAGCGCCGGCCCGTCATGCGGGCGCTGCTCCGTCTGGAGCGGCCGCACCTGATCGGCACCCAGGAAGGGCTGTACCCGCAGCTGAAGGACATCGCGGCCGATCTGGACCGGACGCGCTACGACTGGCTCGGCATCGGCCGCGCAGGCGGCAGCCGGGACGAGTTCATGGCGATCTTCTACGACGTCCGGCGACTGCTGCCGCTGGAGTACGACCACTTCTGGCTCTCCGACCAGCCCAACCTCATCGGCTCCGCCACGTGGGGAAACACCGTCATCCGGATGGTCACCTGGGTGCGGTTCCGCGATCTGGCCACAGGGCGCGAGCTCTACCACCTCAACACCCACCTCGACCACCGGAGCCAGCCCTCGCGGCAGCGGTCGGCGGCGCTGATCGCCGAGCGCCTCTCCGGACTCGACCCGGCGCTCCCACGCCTGGTGACCGGCGACTTCAACGTCCCGGCGCACAGCAACCCCGTCTACGACACGCTGCTGGCCGACGGCAAGCTCACCGACACCTGGGAGGTGGCGGAGAGCCGCAGCAAGCTTTACGGGACCTTCCACGGCTACAAGCCGCTGGTCCCCGACGGCGACCGCATCGACTGGATCCTTGCCTCACCCGGCGTCCGGGTACGGCGCGCCTCGATCAACACCTATGAGCGCGACGGACAGTACCCGAGCGACCACCTGCCGGTTCAAGCCCTGATCGAGCTGTAGTCCCCCTCCGGGCCCCGGACAGGGGCCCGGCAGGCAAGCATGCCCACCCCTCATCCGCGCGCCGAGTCCCACACGTCCCTGGCCACGTCCGCGTTGAGTGCCACCCGCACCAGCCCGGCCGCCAGCGACGCCAGCTGGTCGCTCTTCACCATCGCTGCCAGCTTCTGGGGGGACTTGGGCAGGCCCAGCCGCTCCGCGCCCTGGAGCGCCTTGTCGTCCAAGTAGGGCTGGTACTCCGTCCACACCGCCTGGGCCTCCCGCAGGAAGATCGACACTCCCATGGGGCCGATGCCGGGGACCTCGCGCAGACCGCCTTCGACATCACCGCTCTTGTGCATCTTGCGCAGGTCGCCGCCCCACCGGTCCAGCAGCAGCTCGGCTCCCCGGCCGAGCTGGGTGGCGGTGCGCTCGTCGTAGCGGCGGTAGCCGCCCTCGCCGAGCGCGTCGACCCGCTGCTGCCAGGTGGCCTCCGCCATCCGTTTCGGGTCCTTCATCCCCGCCTTGATCAGCGCCCGCGCGCTGGCGACCGCGATGTCCGCGCGAATCCGTGCGCTCAGCAGCAGGGACAGCACCAGCAGCTGGTAGAGCGGCTGCGGAGTGTCACGCAGCGTGATGCCCGCTTCCTCCGCGTACGTCGTCCCGTGCCGCTTCAGCAGCTCCCGCACCAGGGCCTGCTGCTGGTCCTGCTTGCCGCCCTGCTTGGTGCTGGTCTTGGTGCTTGTCGACTTTCTCGTCCTGCTCTTCGTGCTCGTGTTCGCAGCCATAACGCCTCCTCGGCACCCGGGTCCCCAGCCGTACGGGATCCACGCCGGGCCCGCACGGAGCTACCCGGACAGCTGTTCCTCACCGGCACCCGGCCGAAAACCCGCTCGGCGGCCCGTCACCTCGCCGCGTCCCGGCTCACCATTCGGCCACCCTCGGCACCGGCACCGGGACAGAGCCCTCCGCCAGCGAGCGGGCGCCGGCCACTCCCACCAGGGAGGCGGCGACCGCGGGCCGGACCGGCACCCGGGGCGGCGCCCCCTCGGTCACCGTCCGCCGGAACGCTTCGACGACCAGCGCGGTGCCCGCCTCCGCCGGGTCCACGGGTTTGCCGTACAGCGTCGTCCGCGGCGGTCGGCGTATCTCGTCCCGCAACGAACCGCCGTTCGCCCACGGCTCGTTGCGCAGCCGTACCGACCAGGCGGACTCGCCCGGCGCGCGGAGCGACTCCGCGAGCCCGCGGGTGCCGCGTACCGACAGCCAGGACCAATGGCTGTCCGGCTCGCCCTGGAGGAACGTCTGCCGGGTGAGCGCCAGCGCCCCCGTCGACAGCTGGGTGACCAGCACCACCGCCATCGGGCGCTCGCTCGGCCCGACGGGATGCGCCGTGACCTCAACAGGCCAGGCCCCGGTCACGTCCAGCACGGGGGAGAGGGTGTGGGTGCAGTACGCGGTGGAGGCGATCCGGCCGCGCCAGTGGGTGGGATCGCCCGCCATCGCGACGACGTCCTGCGGGGCGAGGCCGTGCACGTAGTCGCACTCGATCAGCTCGACGGAGCCTACCTCGCCGTCCGTGACCAGCCCGCCGATCGCCCGCACATGCGGGTGCTCGACGTAGTTCTCCGCGAAGGAGTAACTGGCCGAGGACTTTTCGGCGGCCTCGACCAGCGCCCGGCCCTCCTCCTCGGTCACACACGCGGCGCACTCGCTCAGCACGTGCACTCCCCGTTCGAGGAAGGCGAGCGCCGGCTCGGTGTGTGCGTCGAAGTCGTTGGCCAGCACGACGGCTGACACATCGGCGCCCAGCAGTTCCTGCCAACTGCTCGCCGTACGGGCAGTGGGGAACTCGGTGGAGGCCGCCGCCAGCAGTTCGGCGTCGGGATCGCACAACGCCGCAATGTCGAAACCCGCGCGGGCGCACCAGCGGGCGAGCACCAGCCCGCGCCGCAGCCCCACCACCAGCAACCGTGTCATGCGGTCACCCTGGCCGGGCCCGCCCGCCGAGGCAACCGGATTACCGGCGGGCGGCGGTGACTTGGCGGCAGCGACCGGCGGTGCGCCAGGTCAACCCCGCGTATCGGTACGGCAGTCGGTCACTTCGCGCCGGCCCGTACCGGCCGGTCGTCGGGCCGTCCCGCGTGGGAGAACGGCTGGGTGCGCCAGTCCAGCCCCTCGGGCAGTGTCAGCAGTTCACTCACCGCGCGCTCGCGGGTCTCGCTGTCCCAGGGCGTGGCGTCCCGCACCTGGCCGCCCGAGCCCTGGCACACCGTCAGCCCGAACGGGTCCCAGGGTGAGGCGCACAGTCCGTGGCGCGGCAGTTTCTCCTCGTGGGTGAACACCGCGATCGCCTGGCGGCATTCGGGGCACTTGACGCGGAGACCTTCGTACATCTCGTCCTCAACGACCGGTCCTGTCAGCTCGGTGGAGACGTCCTGGCCGTCCGGGGGAGCGGCCGTTTCCTTCTCGAGCGTCTCGTCGTACCGGTGAGCGGAGCGGGCGGACTTCGTCGTGCGCATGTAATCCCCCTCGATGGAACGGCCGGGCGACTGGGCTCCGGCCACAGCAAGCACTTCCCGCCGTGCCACGCGCATAATCACCCCGTGCGGGAGGACGCGGGAGCATATGTGTGGCCTTCGTCACATGCCTGGGGCCCGTGCGTTCGCCCCTGACGCCCGCTCGTTGCGGCGCGCCGCCCGCTCGTGCCGGAGCGTTCTCGCTGCGCCGGGCGCGCGGGCGCAGTACGGTGATCCGCTGTGGAGGAACTCGACCGTCAGATCGTGGAACTGCTCGTCAAGGACGGGCGGATGAGCTACACCGACCTGGGCAAGGCCACCGGCCTGTCCACCTCGGCCGTGCATCAGCGGGTGCGCCGCCTCGAACAGCGCGGCGTCATCCGCGGCTATACCGCGCTCGTGGATCCCGAGGCCGTCGGGCTGCCGATGACGGCGTTCATCTCCGTCAAACCGTTCGACCCCAGCGCCCCGGACGACATTGCGGACCGGCTCGCGGACGTGCCGGAGATCGAGGCGTGCCACAGCGTGGCGGGGGATGAGAACTACATCCTCAAGGTGCGGGTGGCCACCCCCATCGAGCTGGAGCATCTGCTGGCCCGGATCCGCAGCCTGGCCGGGGTCTCCACCCGTACGACCGTCGTGCTGTCCACCCCGTACGAGGCACGTCCGCCCCGCATCTGAAACGCCGCTCCCGCGCGCCGGGGCGCGCGTGACTCCCCGTGGGCCCCCGACCCCGCGCGGGGAGGGCGCCCCGGGAGCGGGAGACTGTTCCCATGAGCGAGCGCACAACCCCGTCCCGGCCCCGTACCCTCCTGCTGCGCGGGGGCGAGGTGCACAGCCCCGCCGACCCGTTCGCGACCGCGATGGTCGTGGAGGGCGACAGCATCGCCTGGATCGGCTCGGAGGGCGCTGCCGACTCCTTCGCCGACGGCGTCGACGAGGTGGTCCACCTCGACGGCGCCCTCGTCACACCGGCCTTCACCGACGCCCATGTACACACCACGGCGACCGGCCTCGCGCTGACCGGACTCGACCTGTCCGGCGCCCCCACGCTCGCCGACGCGCTCGCCCAGGTGCGTGCGTATGCGAAGGCACGCCCGGACGACCGGGTGCTGCTGGGCACCGGCTGGGACGCGCACGCCTGGCCCGAGCAGCGCCACCCCCGCCGCGCCGAGCTCGACGAGGCGAGCGGCGGGCGGCCCCTGTACCTGACCCGGATCGATGTCCACTCCGCACTCGTCAGCACGGCCATGCTCGACCTCGTCCCCGACATCACCACTCGCGAGGGCTACCAGCCCGGCGCCCCGTTGACGGGCGACGCACACCACGCCGTACGGGAGGCCGCGTACGCCACGCTCACCCCGCGGCAGCGCACCGAGGCCCAGCGTGCCGCCCGGGCGCATGCCGCCTCGCTGGGCATCGGGGCGCTGCACGAGTGCGCAGGGCCCGAGATCTCCGGCCAGGAGGACCTGCGCGGACTGCTCGCGCTCGCCGCGGAGGAGCTGGGCCCCCGCGTCCACGGGTACTGGGCGGAACTCGTCACCTCGGCGGAGGAAGCCGCCCGCGTCCGCGAGCTCGGCGTCGTCGGCGCCGCCGGCGACCTCTTCGCGGACGGCTCCCTCGGCTCGCACACGGCGCACCTGTGCGCCCCCTATGCCGACGCGCCGCACACCAGCGGAAGCGCACTGCTGGACGCAGAGGCCATCGCCGCCCACGTCGCCGCCTGCACCGAGGCGGGGATCCAGGCCGGGTTCCACGCCATCGGCGACGGGGCGCTCCAGGCGGTCACCGAGGGGGTGCGCCGCGCCGCCGAGACCGTCGGCCTCGACCGCGTCCGCGCCGCCCGGCACCGGATCGAGCACGCCGAGATGCTCACCGAGCGCACCATCACCGACTTCGCCGACCTCGCCCTCACGGCCTCCGTACAGCCCGGGTTCGACGCTTCTTGGGGTGGCGCGGACGGTATGTACGCACGCCGCCTGGGCGCCGAACGCGCCGCCACCCTCAACCCGTACGCGGCGCTGCTGCGGGCCGGTGTTCCGCTCGCACTCGGCTCGGACAGCCCCGTCACCCCGCTCGGGCCCTGGGAGGCCATCCGGGCCGCCGCCTTCCACCACACCCATGAGCACCGGATCTCCGTGCGCGGCGCGTTCACCGCGCACACTCGCGGCGGCTGGCGCGCGCTCGGCCGCGACGACGCCGGAGTGCTGGTTCCCGGAGCGCCCGCTGACTACGCGCTGTGGCGCACCGGGCCGCTGGTCGTACAGGCTCCCGACACGCGCGTCGCCAACTGGTCCACCGATCCCCGGTCCGGCACCCCGGGACTGCCCGATCTGACACCGGGCGGTCAAGTCCCGGTCTGTCTGCGGACGGTGGTGAGCGGACGTACGGTCTACGCACGGCCGGACGAGTGATGTAGCAGACGGCGATACGGCCGAACGAGACCCCCTCTGCCCGTCGCCGTGACGCCGCCGTCTCCGCACTGACCTGGTACTTCACCGAAACACCCCAGGTGGCCGGGCTGTTGACAATGATTGCCCGGAGCCCGGTAGGTTCGGCCGCGTCCACCACAGGACGTCCGACCGGGGATCTTCCGCGCTGTCGTCGAACGCCGCTGGGCCACGGGGTGGTGTACCGCACCGGCGCACCACCACTGCGAGCCAGGTCCAGCGCCCGCGGCACCGGGACAGATGGTCACCGCCGGTCGGCGGGTGTGACCCGGGACGGGGCCCGGACGCTCAGTAGACAACGGCTTTCGGACGATCCGCAGCCAGCGGGTCCCAGGTCGGCCCGAAGGGCGCCGGGTCCCTGTTCGGGGACGAGCCGGACGTGGTGGTTGCGGGGTTCGCCGCTCCCGTCGTCCGCGATCAAGCGTCACGCTCCGCGATGCGGCAGACACCGTTCCGGTCCGCTTCCCGTGCTTTCCCGCCGCTTTACGATCCCGCGCCCCGCACCGGCCCCCGCGCGTTGTACGGTCGGCTCACACCATCGCACGACCTGCTAGGAAGGCCGCGACCTTGGCATCGGGCCCCGACACCACCTCCGCATCCGCCCCGGACGGCTCCCGGGAGCGGAAGGCGGCACCCGCCGCGCAGCGCAGCGCGCCGGGCGAATCAGCGCGCGCGGGCAGTGCCGACGCACCCACTGCCGACACGAGCAGTGCCGACACAGGCAGTGCTGACTCATCCACTGCCGACACGAGCAGTAACGTCCCGCCAGACAGTGGGCAGTCGGCGGTCCGTGATGCCGCCCGCCCCGGCCGGATGCGGCGGCTGGCGGCGCTGGTGCGGCGCGAAGCACGCCGCACCGGGCTGGCCGTGCTCAGCGGTGTCGCCCTCGCGTTCGCCTTCCCGCCGTACGGGGTCTGGCCGCTCTCGCTCGTGGCCGTCGCCGCGCTGAGCCTGCTCACCCGTGGACGGACGGGCCGCCAGGGTGCCTGGCTCGGACTCGCGTTCGGCTGGCCCTTCTTCGTCGTTCTGCTCAAGTGGCTGCATGTCGTCGGCTGGGACGCGACCATCGGACTCGCCTTCATCCAGGGGCTGTTCGTCCTCGGGCTCGGCGCCGGACTCGCCGTGACCTCGCGGCTGCCGGCGTGGCCGCTGTGGGGCGCCTGTCTGTGGCTGACCGAGGAATTCCTGCGCGACCGGCTGCCGTTCGGCGGCTTCTCCTGGGGACGTCTCGCCTTCGCCAACACCAGCTCCCCGTACACCCCGCTGGCCGCGCTGGGCGGTGCCCCGCTGGTGTCCTTCGCGGTCGCCCTGACGGGCACGCTACTGGCCGGCGTCGCGCTGACCGCCTGGCGGCTGCGCTCTCACGGAGCGCGCACCACCCGCGCGTACGCCACCGGGCTCGGCGCTCTGGCGCTCGCCGGGGTGATCACGGCCGCGGGGTTCGCGGTGCCGGTACCGACCAAGGCGGCCGACACCGTGCGCATCGCCGTGGTGCAGGGCAACGTCCAGCAGCCGGGCATGCACTTCCTCGGCCGCCCCATGCAGATCCTCAACAACCACGTCGAGGCCACTCTCGATCTGGCCGACCGGATCAAGAAGGGCAAGGAGCCCAAGCCGGATCTGGTGATCTGGCCGGAGAACTCCTCCGACCTCGACCCCTACAAGTGGCCCGAGGCGGGCGACCGCATCGACAAGGCAGTGAAGGCCGTCGGCGTGCCCGTCCTGGTCGGCGCCCTCGTCGACCACCCCACCAAACAGGGCTACGTCGAGAACCAGGGCATCGTCTGGGACCCGAAGAAGGGCCCCGGCGCCTCCTACACGAAGCAGCACCCGGTCCCGTTCGGCGAGTACGTCCCCTTCCGCGACCAGCTCAGCAAGGTGATCACCCGCCTCCAGCAGGTCCCCCGTGACTTCTACCCCGGCGACCACACCGGTGTCCTGCAGACCGGTCCGGCCCGCCTCGGCGATGTGATCTGCTTCGAGGTCGCCTACGACGAGATCCCGCGGGACACCGTCAACGACGGAGCACGCGCGCTCGTCGTCCAGACCAACAACGCCACCTACGGGCGAACCGGCCAGCCCGAGCAGCAGCTGGCGATGTCCAAGCTGCGCGCCGTCGAGCACGGCCGCGCCGTGGTGACCGCGGCGACGAGCGGCATCAGCGCCATCGTCGAGCCCGACGGCACCATCCAGCAGCGCACGGACGAGTTCACCCAGGACGTACTCAACGGGAAGCTCCCGCTGCGCGACCAGATCACCCTCGCCGACCGCGTCGGTGCCGCTCCCGAATGGGTGATCGCTATCGTGGGCGTGCTCGCGTGCGCCGGGGGATGGCTTTTGAACCGCAGGAGGCGCGGTGTCCGTACACAAGCCTGTACGGACACCGAAGCGCCGGACGCCGCCGACCGCGGGGACGGCGCCGACGAGCAAGACCGACAGGCTCAACCGGAGGGGCAGCACCAGTGACGGACGGCGGACAGCGGCGATACGGCCCGCTCGGAACGGCCCTGGTCATCATCCCGACCTACAACGAGGCCGACAACATCCAGCCCGTCGTCTCCCGGGTGCGCGAGTCGGTGCCCGAGGCGCACATCCTGGTCGCCGACGACAACAGCCCCGACGGCACCGGAAAGATCGCCGACGAGCTCGCCACCGACGACGACCACGTCCATGTCCTGCACCGCAAGGGCAAGGAGGGCCTCGGCGCCGCGTACCTGGCGGGCTTCCGCTGGGGCATCGACAACGGCTACGGCGTGCTGATCGAGATGGACGCCGACGGCTCCCACCCGCCGGAGGAGCTGCCCCGGCTGTTGACCGCGCTGGGCGGCGCCGATCTGGTGATCGGCTCGCGCTGGGTGCCGGGCGGCCGGATCGTCAACTGGCCCAAGTCCCGCGAGTTCCTCTCCCGCGGCGCCAGCACCTACTCCCGGCTGCTCCTGGACGTCGACGTACGCGATGTGACGGCCGGCTTCCGCGCCTTCCGCAAGGAGACCCTGGAGGGCATCGGCCTGGACTCCATCGCCTCCCAGGGCTACTGCTTCCAGGTGGACCTCACCCGCCGCACCGTGCACGCCGGGTACCACGTCGTGGAGGTCCCGATCACCTTCGTCGAGCGGGAGCGCGGCGACTCCAAGATGAGCCGGGACATCATGGCCGAGGCGCTGTGGCGGATCGCAGCCTGGGGCGTCGAGGACCGGGTCAAGAAGGTCCTCGGCCGCGGGGAGACCCATCGCGGGAGCCGCCGGGAAAGCAGCGGAGACGGCCGACGGGACAGCTGATCCCGGGGTTACGCGGCACCAGGCACACTGGAAGAATGACGACTCGCGCACCCTTCCCGTACGAGCCACAAGGACAGGACTCGGGCGGCGCAGACGGCGGTCCGGGGCAGGGAGCCGGGGCCCGTTCCGGCGGGAAGCCTTCGCCCCGACCGCCCCGGTCGAAGGGCCGAACCCTGCTGCCGCTGGCCGTCGCGGTGTGGGCCGTGCTGGAGATCTGGCTGCTGACCCTGCTCGGCCGGGCGGCGGGCGGGCTGATGGTCTTCCTGGTGCTGGCCGGGGGCTTCGTGCTCGGCGCCGCCGTGATCAAGCGGGCCGGACGCCGTGCCTGGCGCAATCTGGCCGACACGGTGCAGCGCGCCCAGGAGCAGGCCCGCGGGGGCGGCGAGCCCGGTGACAAACCGGCCGCCGAGAGCCGTGGCGGCAACGGGATGACGATGCTCGGCGGACTGCTGCTGATGATCCCCGGGCTGGTCTCGGACGCCGCCGCGCTGCTGTGCCTCTTCCCGCCGACTGCGAAGCTGCTGCGCGGCTCCGTGCAGCGCTCCCTGGACCGCCGCAGAGGTTTCCCGCCTGGGACCCTCGGCGACGCCTACCAGCAGGCACGCACGGCCGAGCAGCAGGTGCGGATGCACCGGCCGGACGGCAAGGTCGTCCAGGGCGAGGTCGTCCGCGACGACGAACAGCCCGGCCGCGAGGACGGGCAGCGGGGCAGCTGAGCCGTCGCTCGGCAGCGGGACGGATACCCGGTTCGGGGAGCAGTCCTGGGGGACAAATTCGGGGAGCAGCCCTGAGAGCAAAAGGGCCCGGGGCCACACGAAAACGTGTGGCCCCGGGCCCTCTCGCTGTGTTACTCGGTGCGCCGCCTCCTGGTCAGGCGGACTTGCGCTTGCTTCCGCTGTTGTCGTCGCGGGGGTGCACCGCGAGGTTCATGGTGCCGGAGCGCAGTACGGCGAGCCGCTCGGCGAGGACTTCCTCGAGCTCCTCGCGGGTACGCCGCTCCATCAGCATGTCCCAGTGCGTGCGCGCGGGCTTGCCCTTTTTCTCCTCCGGACCCTCGCCGTCCACCAGGAGCGCCTGTGCACCGCACACCTTGCACTCCCACTCGGATGGAATCTCGGCCTCTACCGAGAACGGCATCTCGAAACGATGGCCGTTCTGGCATGCGTACTCCACGGCCTGGCGCGGGGCCAGGTCGATGCCGCGGTCGGTCTCGTAGCTGGTCACCACGAGTCGCGTGCCGCGAAGAGCTCGCTCACTCATGAATTCGTGCCTCCCGGGCTGGTCGCCCACAGGACAGGTGTCGCTGTCGTCGTCATCCGGTCAACGTCCGGCCGCCGGTGAAGATTCCCGCAATCGGGAGATCGCCCACCTGTCACGCACCTCCAACCGTGACCGGAGGGCTGTGCGCCGCTGCTCTTTTGTGCCGCCGCTTCGTTGATCTGCGGTACCCCCCGGTGACCGGTTTGTCACAACTGACAGAAGATGTCACCCACTGTTCGCATCTCTTCGGCGTGCAGTAACGGTCCATCCCGGTGGGCCAAAGGCGTACACTACCGGCCCAGCACCCGCAGGTCTAAATCCGGTCCGGTGCGACGTTGCCCACGGCCGCTGCCGCACGCTGTACGGGTACCCGCAGCAGCAGCGCGAAACCGACCGCGAAGAAGACGACCAGCGACAGGATCGCATTCCGGTAGTCGCCCGTCAGCTGATACGTCACCCCGAAGACCAGCGGTCCGAACCAGCTGGTGCCGCGGTCGCTGATCTCGTACAGCGCGAAGTACTCCGCCTCCTTGCCGGCCGGCACCAGGTGCGAGAACAGCGAGCGGGACAGCGCCTGGCTGCCGCCCAGCACCAGGCCGATGGCCGCCGCCAGCGCATAGAACCAGACGGGGTTCTCGCGCGGCAGGAAGTATCCGGCGCCCACCGTCACCGTCCACGCCACCAGCGACCCCAGGATGGTCCGCTTGGCGCCGTAGCGGGCCGCGAGCCTGCCCAGCCCCAGCGCGCCCACCACGGCGAGGACCTGCACCAGCAGGATGGCCCCGATCAGCGTCGTCTGGTCCAGCCCCAGCCCCTCGGAGCCGAAGACCGACGCCTGGGTGATCACCGTCTGGATGCCGTCGTTGTAGAGCAGGTACGCCAGCAGGAACAGCAGCGTCAGCGGGTAGCGGCGCAACTGGCGCAACGTTCCCGCCAACTGGCGGAAGCCCTGGCCGAATGCCGCGCGCCCGGTCCCATCCGGGATGTGGGCCGCTGCGGGCCGTTCCCGGAGCCGCAGCAGCGGAACGACGGTGAAGATCGCCCACCACAACCCCGCGGAGGCCAGACAGATCCGTACGGCCGTCGACTCCGCGACGCCCAGTGCCTCGTGCCCCAGGAACAGCGCCAGGTTCGCCACCAGCACCAGCGCGCCCGAGCCGTAGCCGAAGGCCCAGCCGCGCGAGGAGACCGCGTCACGCTCCTCGGGCGGGGCTATCTGCGGCAGGAAGGCGTGGTAGAGCACGATGGACACGGCGAAGCTGACGTTGGCCACCACCAGCAGCACACCGCCCAGCAGATAGCGGTCGCCGTCCAGGAAGAACATCCCCGTCGTCGCCCCGGCACCCAGGTACGCGGCGGTGCCGAGCAGCGGCTTCTTGCGTCCCGTACGGTCGGCGAACGCCGCGGCCAGCGGCATCACCAGCACCGACAGCAGTACGGAGGCCGAGACCGCGTACGGGAAGAACGAGCCCGCCCGCACCGGTATGCCCAGCGGGTGCACATAGCCGTCCGCGTCGGCGGCGGCCTTGGTGACCTCGGTCAGATAGGGGCCGAGGAAGACGGTGAGAACGCTTGTGGAGAAGACGGAGTTCGCCCAGTCGTAGAAATACCAGCCGCGCTGCTCGCGGCGGCGCTCCCTCAGGTGCGCCAACTCCCCGGAATCCGCGCCCTCTTCCGGTGCCTGCGGTGCGTCCGGCGCATCGGCTGCGACCGATCCCATCCCCGTTCCTCCCCGTTGACATGTTCTGCCGTCCGGTGCCGGCGGCCTCGAACGGATCCCGGAACTCGAACGATCTTCGCAACCGGTGCGGGGAGACTACAGCCCGGCTGCCGCGGGCCGGAAAGTCACGCGCGACCAGCCCTCCGGCCTGGCATCCTGGCTCCGCCCCGAGCCCGACCGGAACCCAGGAGCCGACCCGTCATGCGCGCAGACCCTGATCAATCAGCCCCCCGAAGCGCGGAGTTGACCGAGCGCCACGCCGACATCGATGGGCGGCACGTCACTTACCTGGACACCGGCGGCCCCGGCCCTGTTCTGCTCGCCCTGCACGGCCACTTCGGGCGCGGACGGATCTACGCCCCGCTGGCCCGCGCGCTGGCGGGCCGTTACCGCGTGATCGCCCCGGACCAGCGTTCGCATGGGCGCTCCGACCATGCCAGGACGTTCTCGCCCGAGGCGTACGCCGACGACGCCGTGGCCCTGCTGGATGTGCTCGGCATCCGCAGCGCCGCCGTGCTGGGCCACTCCATGGGCGGCGCCGTCGCCTTCGTGCTGGCGGCCCGCGCCCCGGAGCGGGTCGATGCGCTGCTGGTCGCCGATATGACCGTGCTCAACCAGGAGCCCGAGGCGCACCCGGTGCTCGACTGCTCGTCCTGGCCGCGCCGTGCCCCCACCCGGGAGGCGCTGGGCGCCGCGATCGAGGCGCACGGCATTCCGGACGCGGGCTACTTCCTGCAGAGCGCGGCGCAGTTCGAGGACGGCTGGGGCCTGCTGTTCGAGACCGGCGACATGATGGCCTCGCAGCGCGCCTTCGCGGGTGACCTGAGCGCCCACTGGCGTGCCTCCGGCCAGCCGGCGCTGCTGCTGCGGGCCGAACACAGCTTCATGCTCTCCGCGCACATGGCGCGGCGGATGGTGGCCGAGCGCCCGGACACCGAACTGGTCACCTTTCCCGGCTGCGGGCACTGGCTGTACGAGGACGACCCCGACGGCTTCGCCCGGGAGGTCGGCGGCTTCCTGGACCGGACGCTCGGCTGAAGCGTCACCTCCTGGGCCGGTTACTCCTGGGGCCAGGCGCCGTGTTCCTCGAATACGTCGCGCAGCATCTCCAACTGGTCGGTCATGATTCCGTCCACGCCCAGTTCCAGCAGGGCCGCGGCGCGGGCCGGGTCGTTGACCGTCCACACATGCACCCGCAGCCCCCGTGCGTGTGCGGCCCGTACGAAGGCACGGTCCACCACGCGGACCCTGCCGTGCCGTTCGGGTACCTGCGCGCACCCCGCTCCTGCGGGCAGCCGCCATGGCAGCCGGTAGGAGCGCATCCGCAGGGCGAGCACTCCGCCGGTGCCCAGCGAGGTCAGCAGCCGGGGGCCCGCGAGGGCCCGTGCCCTGGCCACCCGCGCCTCGGCGAACGAGCCCACGCACACCCGGTCCCAGGCCGACTCGCTCTCCAGCAGCTCCAGCAGCGGGACGAGCGCGCTCTCGGTCTTCACGTCGATGTTCCAGCGCACGTGCGGGAAGGCACGCAGCAGTTCGGCGAAGAGCGGCACCGGCTCACGGCCCGCGACGCGCGCCCGGCTCACCTCGGCCCAACTGAGCGCGGCGATGGGGCCGCTGCGGTCGGTGGTGCGGTCCAGGGTGGAGTCATGGAAGGCCACCAGTGCGCCGTCCGCCGTGGTGTGCACGTCGGTCTCCAGGTAGCGGTAGCCGAGCTCGACGGCACGGGCGAAGGCCACATGGGTGTTCTCCAGCCCGGAGGCCGCACCGCCCCGGTGCGCGAAGGCCAGCGGCACGGTCGAGGCCAGGAACGGATGGCCGGCACCGGGGGAGGGGCGGCCCTTGGTCGTTCGTACGTTCGTCACTGCGGCAGTATCGCCGTCGCGGTCGCCGCCGCAGTGCGGCCGTCACCGCGGAATCCGCCCGTCCCGCCGGTACCGTCCCGCGGTCACCGTCGCAGTGTGGTGTGCCCCTCCGCGCCGCCGCCCTGGGCGACCACCCGCGACGCCTCGCCCGCTCCGGCGCTGCCCGGCAGCGCGAAGAAGCGCAGGAAGAACTGGGCGAGGGGGCCGATGGCCAGCGCGTACAGCACGGTGCCCACACCGGCCGAGCCGCCCAGCAGGATGCCGGTGAGCAGGACGACGACCTCGATCCCGGTCCGCACCAGCCGGATCGAGCGGCCCGTCACCCGGTGCAGTCCGGTCATCAGCCCGTCGCGGGGGCCCGGTCCGAAGCGGGCCGAGATGTAGAGCCCTGTCGCGGCGCCGTTCAGCACCACTCCTCCGAGCAGCAGCGGGATGCGGTAGGCCAGCGCGTCCGGCTGCGGCAGCAGCCACAGCGTCGCGTCCATCGACAGGCCCACCAGGAAGACGTTGGAGACCGTGCCCAGGCCGGGACGTTCGCGTATCGGCCACCACAGCAGCAGCACCATGGCTCCGACGATGATCGAGACCGTGCCGATGGACAGCCCGGTGTGCTCGGAGACGCCCTGGTGGAAGACGTCCCAGGGGTCCAGGCCCAGTCCCGCACGCACCATCAGCGCCGCGCTCGCTCCGTACAGCAACAGCCCTACGTACAGCTGGGTGATCCGTCGGACCAGATGCCTGTCAGAACCCCTCACTATGGACAAAGATCTACCCTTTCTCGTGCCACTGGACTGTCTGTGGCACCCTGTGGCATGGAAGCAGGCCGTTTCAATGGCCAATCCTGGAGAGGTGGACCGGATCATGGCGCACTGGAACTCCGCCGTCGGGGCCGCTCAGCTCGCGCGGCTCCTCGGCTCGCAGCACCCCGTGCGGTGGGAGGGCCCGGGGGTGGCGCGGGAGAGCTCGGCCGTGGCAGGCGCGGTCGGCGTTGCCGAAGCGCCGGTCGCCGGTGTGTCCGGCGTGGGCACGGCGCAGGCCACCCGGAAGGTGCCCGCCTACCGCTCCCTGGCCGAGGGTCTGCGGCTGCTCGTCCTGGAGGGCCGGATCCCTGTCGCAACCCGGCTGCCCGCCGAGCGGGAGCTGGCCGCTGCACTGTCGGTGAGCCGCACCACGGTGGCCGCCGCCTTCGAAGCCCTGCGCTCCGACGGGTTCCTGGAGTCCCGCCGCGGCTCCGGGAGCTGGACGACCGTACCGGCGGGCAAGCCGCTGCCCACCCGTGGCCTCCACCCCCTCCCGCCCGAGAACGAGGGCACCGTCATCGACCTGGGCTGTGCCGCGCTGCCCGCGCAGCCGCTCATGAACGAGGCGTTCCAGGGCGCGCTGGCGGCCCTCCCGCCCTACGCACACACCCACGGCGACTACCCGGCGGGCCTGCCCGTGCTCCGCGAGGCGCTCGCCGACCGCTACACCGCGCTCGGCGTGCCCACGATGCCGCAGCAGATCATGGTCACCACCGGCGCGCTGGGCGGGGTCGGCGCCTTGGTGCGGATGCTGGTCCCGCGCGGCGAGCGCATCGCCGTCGAACACCCCTCCTACGCGAATGTCCTGCAACTGCTCCGCGAGACGGGCGGCCGCCTCGTCCCCGTCCCGATGGCGAGCCACCTGGCCGGCTGGGACCTCCCTGCCTGGCACCGCACCCTGCGTGAGTCAGCGCCCCGGCTCGCGTACGTCGTCCCGGACTTCCACAACCCCACAGGCACGCTCGCCGGCACCGAACAGCGCCGCGAACTGGTCGCGGCGGCGCGCGCCTCGGGGACCGTACTGATCGCCGACGAGACCATGGCCGATCTGCCGCTGGGCCCGCCCGGTGCCACCGGAACGCCGAGCACCGGCTCTCCGGGGCTGGAGATGCCGCGGCCGATGGCCTCCTTCGACCCGGGCGGCTCGGCCGTGATCACGGTCGGCTCGGTCAGCAAGTCCATCTGGGCGGGGATGCGGATCGGCTGGATCCGGGCAGCTCCCGAGATCATCCGCAGCCTCACCGCGGCCCGCGCATACGTCGATCTGGGCAGCCCCGTGCTCGAACAGCTCGCCGTCGCCGAGCTGCTGGGCGGGAACGGCTGGGAGCAGGCCGTCACCGAGCGCCGCGCCCGGGCACGGGAGAACCGCGAGGCGCTGACGGCGGCGCTCCGCGACCAGCTGCCCGACTGGGAGTTCGACGTCCCGCACGGCGGCCTCACCCTGTGGGTGCGCACCGGCGGGCTCTCCGGTTCCCGGATCGCGGAGGCCGGCGAACAGCTCGGCGTACGGGTGCCCTCCGGGCCGCGCTTCGGTGTGGACGGTGCCTTCGAGGGGTTCGTACGGCTCCCGTTCACCATCGGCGAGCCGCTCGCCAGGGAGGCCGCGTCACGACTGGCAGCCGCCGCCGAACTGGTGCGGTCCGGCGCGCCCACCCCCTCCGACGTACCGCGGTCTTACGTGGCCTGACGGCCGGCGCCCCGTAAGGGGCGCGGGGAACTGCGCGACCAGCCACAACACGCCTGCAGCCTGCGGGCGTCGGGTAGGGGCACTCACCTAGCCAGAACCCGGGAGGGACGCGGACGCGGGGGCGCGCACCGGCTCGGGCAGGAGCTCGCGGACGGCGCTCCGCTCGGCCTCGCCCGCCGTCTCGTCCAGCGGGTCGGGGGTGGCGGGCACCTGGAGCCGCAGCACGGGCCCGTCTCCCAGGCGTGCGAAGCCCCGGCCGCGCGGTGCGTCCGGTGCCGGGGCGGTCTGCGGGGCCTCGCCCAGCACGGCGCCCGCCTGTTCGGGCGGGACGGCCCCCAGTACCACCCGGGCCCTGGTGTGCGTGAGCACCGCTTCCCCCAACTCGTCCGCACCGTGGAACTGTTCGGCCACCGCCACGGTCACCCCCGCGGCGCGGCCGTGCCGCAGCGGGACCCGCAGCAACTCCTGCGGGTCGGCCCAGCCCTCGGCCCGCGCCGGACAGCTGAGCGCCGCGGGCCGGTCCACCAGCACCCACAGCGGCCGGCGTACGTCCTCCGGGGTGTTCTCGCCGCGCTGCCGGGCCCGGCTCGTCTCCAGCAGCCTCCGCTCCGTCTCCCGTGCCGCCCACTCCAGCGCGGCCAGCGCGCCCGGCAGCGTGGACTCCACGCCGAGCACCCCGCACCGCGCCGCGAAGGACGCGAACTCGCCGCCCCCGTCGCCGTCCACGATCAGCACCTCGCCGTGGAACAGCGCCTGGAGGGCGAGCGAGCGCAGCAGCGAACTGGTGCCCGAACCCGGTGTGCCGACGGCCAGCAGATGCTGTGCGGTCGAGCGGGGACCGGTGTGCCACATCACCGGCGGTACGGCGCGGGGGGCGACCTCACCGGCGAAGTACACCGGTACCGTCCAGTTGACCTCGCAGCCGTCCGTGAAGCCGAGCAGCGTCTCGCCGGGCGCGGTCACGAAGGGCTGGGCGTGGATGCCGGTGGGCAGCGGCTCCAGCGCCGTCATCTCCAGCAGATTGCACTCCTCGTCCCAGCAGAAGCGGTACTCGCGCCCGCGGCCGGTCTTGGCCGCCAGCAGCTGTTCGACCCGTAGCCGCTCGGAAAGTTCCCCGTCGCGGAAGGAGGCCGGATAGCGCAGCAGCAGCCCGCTGATCCGCCCGTCCCGGAAGGCGAACTCCTCGAAGGCGCGCTCCCACCGCCCGTCGTACGCGTACAGCGGCTCGGGGCGCGGATCGCCGTCCAGTGCGAAGTACGGAACCAGCGCCTCGTACAGCGCCTGCAGGCGCGCCCGCTCCACGTCGGTGGGACTCTTCCGGAACGTGAGCGGCCGCCCGGCCGCGCTCTGCCTCCCGTACCAGGCCGTGGCGCCCAGCGCGCCGAGCGTCGCCAGGGCCGGGCCGTAGGGCAACAGCCACAGCAGCACCCCGCACGCCGCGACGACGAACAGCGTGGGACCCCGCCGTTCCCTGGGCGTGCGCTCCCACCAGGCCCGTCCCCTCCCGGCCAGGCAGCGCGCCCCCTTGCCGAGCACGAACAGCGGATGCAGTACGTCGAGTACCGCGTCGGTCCCGGCACGCACGGCTTCCCGTGCGTGCCACCGCGACGGCATCGGCCACCGCCCCACACTCAGCTCCTCCCGGCCCGCTGACTGATGCCCGGCCTGTCGGCCACCGGTCGCTTGTCGGCCACCGGTCCGACTGTCGGCGCCGGTCAGAGCTTGAGCCCGCCGAGCAGGCTCGCCAGGCTCTCGCCCCCCGCCTTGATGCTGGGTGCCATGGCGGTGCCCGCCAGGTAGAAGCCGAAGAGGGCGCACACCAGCGCGTGCGAGACCTTGAGGTTGTCCTTGCGGAAGAAGAGGAAGACGATCAAGCCCAGCAGTACGACGCCCGAGATCGAGAGAATCACCAGTCACTCCTGATGTAGGGGACGGTCACCATGAGTTTCACCAGCTTCACAGATCGGACGGATCGTATGAAACTGGCATCTGGGTGATTCATCGGCTAACGCCCCTGAACGGGTCGTGTCGCTGCCGGGCTCCCGGTGGAAGCCCCACCTCGAACCGCCGCAGGCAGCCCGCCGCAGAGGAAAGGCCCCCATGAACGAGAAGGACCCCATGACCGTTGCCGCGGACGCGGTGCTGGCCGGGCTGTCGGACATCCGCGAGGGCCTCGAATCCCTCTACAAGGACCTCCATCAGCACCCCGAACTCGGCTTCCAGGAGCGCCGTACGGCAGGCCATGTCGCCCAGGCGCTGAACGAGTGGGACTACGAGGTCACCGAGGACGTCGGCGGGACCGGGGTCGTCGGCGTGCTGCACAACGGTGACGGGCCCACCGTCCTGCTCCGCGCCGACATGGACGCGCTGCCCGTACGCGAGCAGACCGAGCTGCCCTACGCCTCGACCGGGACAGGTACCGATGCGAACGGTGTCGAGCACCCGGTGATGCACGCCTGCGGCCACGACGTCCATGTCACCTGTCTGTTGGGCGCGGCCCGGCTGATGTCGGCCGGGACCGACGTCTGGCGGGGCACGCTCGTCGTCCTGTTCCAGCCGAACGAGGAGAACGGTTCCGGGGCCCGCGCCATGGTCGACGACGGGCTCGCCCGGCGGATTCCCCGCCCGGACGTGGCGCTCGGCCAGCATGTGCTGCCGGCGCCCGCGGGGACGCTGCTGACCCGCTCGGGCGTCATGATGGCGGCCTCCGACAGCCTGCGGGTCACCTTTCACGGGCGCGGCGGGCACGGCTCCATGCCCGAACGGACCCTGGATCCCGTGGTGCTGGCCGCGGCGACCGTCGTACGGCTGCAGACCGTCGTCGCCCGGGAGACCGCCGCGGTCACGCCCGCCGTGGTGACCGTCGGGGCGATCCATGCGGGCAGCGGGCCGAACATCATCCCCGACAGCGCCGAGATCCAGCTCAACATCCGGGCCTTCGACGAAGAGACCCGCTCCCGCGTGCTGGCCGCGGTCCGCCGGATCATCGCCGGTGAGTGTGCCGCCTCCGGGGCTGACCGCGAACCGGAGTTCGAGACGCTCAGCGAGTTCTCGGTGACCGAGAACGATCCGGAGGCCACCGACCGGGTCGCGGGGGCCTTCGCCGCCTACTTCGGCCAGGACCGGGCGCGGACCACCGGTCCCATTCCGGCCAGCGAGGACTTCGGCGAGTTCCCCGCCGGGCTCGGCTGCCCCAGCACCTACTGGGGCCTGGGCGGCACCGATCCGGACACCTACCGGAAAGCGGAGCGGGCCGGGACCGTCGAGCGGGACATCCCCGGCAACCACAGCCCGCTCTTCGCCCCGGTGATCCAGCCGACCTTGGACACCGGCGTACGCGCCCTGGTCACCGCCTCCCTCGCCTGGCTGGCCCCGCGGCCGAAGAGCGAGTGAGGCGTAACGGCCCGGGCCCGCGGGTCAACCGCGCTCGATCCGGTCGCGTACGTCCGGGTCACGGGCCGGCTCCGGGGGGAGCTCGGTGTGCGAGTCCAGCTTCGCGGTGAGCAGTTGACGGGCCGTCACCACGGTGGTGTGCGTCGACTCCCATGCCGAATTCCCGCCTGCCGAGTCGCGGGTCCGGGCGGTACGCAGGTCGGCGCCGCGCAGATCGGCCCCCTTCAGCTCGGCGCCGTGCAGGTCGACGCCACGCAGGTCGGCGCCGCGCAGATCGGCGCCCCTCAGGTCGGCGTTCCGGAAGGACGCGTCGATGGGGCGTGCCTTACGCAGGTCGGCGCCCGCGAGCTGGGCGCCCTCCAGCCGGGCCCGGACCAGCAGCGCGGAACGCAGATCGGCGTCCCGGAGATTGGCGTCCGGCAGCCGGGAGCCGACGAAGTAGGCGCTGTTCAGCTGTGCACGGGGCAGGTTGGCGCTCACCAGCACCGCGCCGCTGAGATTGGCGTGGGCAAGCCTGGCCCGACCGGCACGGGCGCTGCGGCTGCCGGGTTCGGCGCCGCTCCCTTGGGCCGCTGCGCGGACGCTCACGTTGGGCAGGTGCGCCTCGCGCAGATCCACCGCCGCGCGGTTGTCGCGTTCCGGCCTGCGCTGCGCCAGTACCTCGAAGGCGGCCTGCACGTCCGCGGCCGGCCGCGCGGACGCCGCGTCCTTGCCCTCCGCTCCCTTCGCGTGGGTGCGGATGTAGGCGGAGAGCACATCCACGATGGAGGGCTGGTCCCGGGGGGAGTCCTTCATGATGCGCTGGAGCGCGTAGATGCCGCCGAGCCGCACTTCCGGCGCGGTGTCCCCCAAGTTGCTGACGGCAGAGGTGTAGCGGTCGGTGATCTGCCCCTCGCGGGTGACGCCCACCTCCTTGAGGGCCTGTTCACGGGTGACGAGCACGGTGGCCATGGCCGCGATGGCGGTGACAGCGACCGCCAGCACCTCGATGGCCCGGGGCCACCGCTCCTGCTTGACCGCGGGAGTGTCAGCGGCTTCGGCGGTGACCGGCGCATGTGGTGCGGGTGCACGCTCCGGCGCGCCGCGCCGCTGTCCGATCTGCCGTGGGCCGACTGGCGCGCTGCGTGCAGCTTGCCGCCGCAGGCGCTTGGCCCGTTCCCCCGACCGTGCCGTCACTCTGGCCATACGGGTATTCCACCGGACCACCGGGCTCCGCGCGAGAGTGCGGCGGCCATTCCCTTGTGGTGGAACGCGTTCTACTGTGTCGCCGCCAGCGGGCACACCGTCGTGGAGCGGAGGGGACCGTGTATCTCGAATACACCACCGAACAGCAGGAGCTGCGCACACGGTTGCGGGAGTACTTCACAGGCCCGGGCGGGCTCGTACCCGAGGACGCGCACAGCCGGTACGCCGAACCGGCGGCGCAGAAGCAGTTCTACCGCGAGACCGTACGGCAGCTCGGCCGGGACGGGTGGCTGGGCGTGGGATGGCCACGTGAGTACGGCGGGCGCGGGATGAGGGCCGTTGAGCAGTTCATCTTCTTCGACGAGGCCGCGCAGGCGGGCGTCCCGCTGCCGCTGATGGCGCTCAACACGGTCGGACCTACCCTCATGCGCTTCGGAACCGCGGAGCAGAAGGAGTACTTCCTGCCCCGGATCCTCTCCGGCGAACTGGACTTCGCCATCGGCTACAGCGAGCCCGACGCGGGCACCGATCTGGCCTCCCTCACCACCCGCGCGGTCCGCGAGGGCGACACCGAGACCGGGCACTACATCGTCAACGGGCAGAAGATCTGGACCACCAACGGTGACACCGCCGACTGGGTGTGGCTCGCGGTGCGCACCGATCCCGACGCCAAGCCGCACAAGGGCATCACCCTGCTGCTCGTACCGACCAGCGACTCCGGCTACTCGTGCACCCTCATCACCACCCTCGCCTCGCACGACACCACGGCCGGCTACTACGAGAACGTGCGGGTGCCCGCGAGCCGCCGGGTCGGTGAGGAGAACGGCGGCTGGCGGCTGATCACCACTCAGCTCAACCACGAGCGGGTCACCCTCGCCGCGCACGGCAGCATGGCCGTCCGCGCTCTGGAGAACACCCGGCGCTGGGCGCGGCAGACCAAGCTCTCCGACGGGCGACGGGTCATCGACCTGGGCTGGGTCCGCACCCGGCTGGCCCGCGCCCACGCCCGGCTGGACGCGATGAAGCTGCTCAACTGGCAGATGGTCGACGCCCTCGACAAGGGCACGCTGACCCCGCACGACGCCTCGGCCGTCAAGGTCTACGGCAGCGAGGCGCGCCGCGACGCCTACGCCTGGCTGATGGAGGTCGTGGGCGCCGCCGGCCCCCTCAAGGAGGGCTCGGCGGGCGCGGTGCTGAGCGGCGAACTGGAGCGCGGCTACCGCAGCGCGGTCATCTTCACCTTCGGCGGCGGCAACAACGAGATCCAGCGCGAGATCATCTCCTGGATCGGCCTGGGGATGCCACGCGTACGACGCTGACTCCTGGGCTGCCTCCCGCGCTTGGGGCACAAGTCGGCTCACGGCTCGGCACTTCTGTCCCACGTACGACACCGAACACCCCTGTACCGCAGCGAACCCGTCAAACGCGTACACCTCGCCACCGGTTGGCATACACAGGACGGAGCGAGGCAGCCATACTGGGCAGACAGGGGAGGGACGAAAGCGGCAACGACGGGGGCGAGAAGCAGGGATGGCGCAGAGCACCCTGATCCATGGTCGGTACCGGCTGCTCGAGCTCGTGGGGCGCGGCGGCATGGGCGAAGTGTGGCGGGCCCGCGACGAGTCACTGGGCAGGCGGGTGGCCGTCAAATGCCTCAAACCACTGGCCCGGCGGGACGACGAGGCGTTCCTGCGCGTCCTGCGCGAACGCTTCCGGCGCGAGGCGCGCGTGGCCGCCTCGCTCCAGCACCGGGGCGTGACGGTGGTACACGACTTCGGCGACGACGAGGGCCTGCTCTACCTGGTCATGGAGCTGCTGGAGGGGCGGAATCTCAGCCAGCTGCTGGAGGAGAACAAGCGGCAGCCCCTCCCCGTGGCCGAGGTCGTGGACATCGCCGAACAGGTCGCGGCAGCGCTGGCCTACACCCACGACCAGGGTGTGGTGCACCGCGATCTGAAGCCCGCCAACGTCATGCGTACCGAGGACGGCGCCGTCAAGATCTGCGACTTCGGCATCGCGCGGCTGGCCCACGACATCGGCTTCACAGCCAAGCTCTCCGGAACCGGAATCGCCATGGGCACCCCGCACTACATGTCGCCCGAGCAGATCGCGGGCTCCGCCGTCGACCACCGCAGTGATCTGTACTCGTTCGGGTGCGTTCTCTACGAGCTCGCCACCGGCGCGCCCCCGTTCGAGGGCGGCGACCCCTGGGCCGTACTCGTCGGCCACCGCGACACCCCTCCCGTACCGCCGCGTGCCCAGCGCCCCGAGCTGCCGCCCCCGCTGGAGGCCGCCGTTCTGCGGCTGCTGGCCAAAGAGCCGGACGAACGCCCCGCCGACGCCACCGCGTTGGCGGACCAGCTGGCCGCGGCACGGGCCCATCTGCCGGGCACCGGTACGCCACCGCTCGCCGGGCCGGTGACGAGTCCGGGTGCCATGACCGGCCCGGGCGTTGCGGTGGGCCCGCACGCCGCGCCGCTGTGGATGCCACGGTGGACACACGGCATGGACGGCGGCCTCCCGGCGAGCGGCACCCTCACGCTGCGGACCCCGCCCGCAGGAGGAGCGGCGGGACCGGACGGGCTCGCCGGGCGGTGGACCGGGGGCGTCGCTCCGGCCGAGCTGCCCGAGTCCGGGGAGGTCACCCGTGCGGCTCCGCGGCAGACCCCGTCGCGTATACCGCAGCAGGCCCCGCGGGTCCCGGCCCCGGCAACCTCTGAGCGGCGCCCCCAACAGCGGGAACGGCTCGCCGTGCTGGCGGGCAGGCACAATGCCGGGCTGCGGCTGGGCCGGCTCGGCCGTTGGGGGGAGGCGTACGAGGTGCACCGCGTGGTCGCCGCCGAACGCGAACGACTGCTCGGCCCGTACCACCCGGACACCCTCGCCAGCCGCTACGAGACCGGCTCGGCGCTCGCCCGGCTCGGGCGGCACCCCGAGGCACTGGAGGAGTACGTCCGCACCGCCGCGGGCCGGGTCACCGTGCTGGGCCCCGACCACCCCGACACGCTCGCGGTGCGCCACGAGCTCGGCCATGCGCTGGGGCGGCTCGGCCGCTGGGAGGAGGCGCTGGACGTGCACCGGCAGGTGGCCGCCGTCCGGGAACGGGCCCTCGGCTCCGCCGATCCCGCGACGGTGGCCAGCAGGAACGACGAGGCACACTGCCTGGAGCGGCTGGGCCGCACCGGGGAGGCGGCCGAGGTCTACCGCGAACTGGCGCGCAGGCGCTGAGAGGCGGCCCGTCCGCGGCAGCTATCTGACGCCGCATCAGAAAATGTCTTCCCTCCGCGACGCCGCTGCGGCATCCTGCCGCCCATGCAGACGGAGCTGAGCAGACAGCTGGGAGCAGAGCACGCCATCTTCGGCTTCACGCCCTTCCCCGCCGTTGCCGCGGCGCTCACCAGGGCGGGCGGCTTCGGGGTGCTCGGCGCCGTGCGCTACGGCGCCGCCGACGACCTCAAACGCGACCTCGACTGGCTGGACGCGCACACCGACGGACTGCCGTACGGCCTCGACGTGGTGATGCCCGCGAAGAAGGTCGAAGGGGTGACCGAGGACGAGATCGAAGCGATGATCCCCGACGAGCACCGGCAGTACGTGCGTGACGTCCTCGCCGAGTACGACGTACCGGAGCTCCCGGAGGGCGAGCGGGGCGGCTGGCGGATCACCGGCTGGATGGAGAGCGTCGCCCGCAGCCAGCTGGAGGTGGCCTTCGACTATCCCGTCAAACTCCTCGCCAACGCGCTGGGTTCACCGCCGCCCGATGTGATCGAACGCGCCCACCGGAACGGCATCCCGGTGGCAGCGCTCGCCGGGAGCCCCCGGCACGCGGAGCGGCACAAGGAGGCGGGCATCGACATCGTGGTGGCCCAGGGATACGAAGCCGGCGGCCACACCGGGGAGATCGCCTCCATGGTGCTCACGCCCGAGGTCGTACGCGCCGTCGACCCGCTGCCGGTGCTGTGCGCGGGCGGCATCGGCAGCGGCGAACAGCTCGCTGCCGCACTGGCGTTGGGGGCGCAGGGTGCCTGGCTCGGCTCGGTGTGGCTGACCACCACCGAGGCCGACCTCGGCTCCCGGGCACTGACCCGCAAGCTGCTGGCCGCCGGGCCCGCCGACACGGTGCGGTCGCGCGCCCTCACCGGGAAGCCCGCGCGGCTGCTGCGCACTGCGTGGACGGAAGCCTGGGAGGCCGGGGAGGGGCGGCCGGGCACCCTGCCCATGCCCTTGCAGGGGCTGCTGGTGGCGGAGGCCAACTCGCGGATCCAGCGGTACGAGGTGGAGCCGCTGCTGGGCACTCCGGTGGGGCAGATCGTCGGTTCCATGAACAGCGAACGGTCCGTTCAGGCCGTCGTCGACGACCTCACCCGCGGTTTCGACCGCGCCCTCGCCCGCCTCAACGCGACTGCGGACCGGCATTAGGGGCTTCTTCGAACTCCGCCCGAAAGGAGAGCCAAGGTGGACGCACCCAACGGGTTCTGGGCGCAGGCCCAGCGGGATCCCGGGCGTACGGTCCTCGTAGCGCCGGACGGCGAGGAGTGGTCCGCGGCCCGGCTGCACGCGGAGTGCAACAAGCTCACGCACGCCTTCAGGGCAGCGGGACTTGCGGCGGGCGACGCGTTTGCGACCGTTCTGCCCAACGGCCCGGAGTTCATCGCCGCCTACCTCGCCGCCGCCCAGTCCGGCCTCTACCTGGTCCCGGTCAATCACCATCTGGTGGGCCCGGAGATCGCCTGGATACTCTCCGACTCCGGTGCGAGCGTTCTGGTCGCGCACGCCCGGTTCGCGGACACCGTGCGGGCGGCCGCCGACGAGGCGGAGCTGCCGGACGACCGGCGATACTCCGTCGGTCGGATCGAGGGCTTCCGCCCGTACGCGGACCTCCTCGACGGCCAGTCATCCGAGCCGCCCACCCACCGCACCAGCGGCTGGGTCATGAACTACACGTCAGGCACCACCGGTCGCCCCCGCGGCATCCGGCGGCCCCTCTCGGGCAAGCGTCCGGAGGAGATGCATCTCGGCGGCTTTCTCGGCATCTTCGGCATCAAGCCGTTCGACGACAACGTCCATCTCGTCTGCTCGCCGCTCTACCACACCGCCGTACTTCAGTTCGCAGCCGCCGCACTGCACATCGGGCACCGGCTCGTGGTGATGGACAAGTGGGATCCCGAGGAGATGCTGCGGCTGATCGACCGGCACTGCTGCACGCACACGCATATGGTGCCAACCCAGTTCCATCGGCTCCTGGCGCTGCCCGAGGAGACGCGGGCCGCCTACGACGTCTCCTCGATGCGGCACGCCATCCACGGCGCCGCGCCCTGCCCCGACCATGTGAAGCGGGCGATGATCGAGTGGTGGGGCAGCTGCGTGGAGGAGTACTACGCCGCGAGCGAGGGCGGGGGAGCGTTCGCGACGGCCGAGGACTGGCTGAAGAAGCCCGGCACGGTCGGCAAGGCGTGGCCGATCAGCGAACTGGCGGTCTTCGACGACGACGGAAACCGGCTCGGCGCGGGAGAGCTGGGCACTGTCTACATGAAGATGAGCACCGGCGGTTTCTCGTATCACAAGGACGAGGGGAAGACCCGCAAGAACCGGATCGGGGACTTCTTCACCGTCGGCGACCTGGGCTGTCTGGACGAGGACGGCTATCTCTTCCTCCGCGACCGCAAGATCGACATGATCATCTCCGGCGGGGTGAACATCTACCCCGCCGAGATCGAGGCCGCCCTGCTCACCCACCCCGCCGTGGCGGACGCCGCCGCCTTCGGGGTCCCGCACGACGACTGGGGCGAGGAGGTCAAGGCCGTCGTCGAACCCACTCCGGGCCATGAGCCGGGGCCGGAACTGGCCGAGGCGATCCTGGCTCACTGTGCGGGGCGACTCGCGCGCTACAAATGCCCCAGATCGGTGGATTTCACCAACGAGATGCCCCGTGACCCCAACGGCAAGCTCTACAAGCGCAGACTGCGAGCACCGTACTGGGAGGAGCCGCAACGGCCGCTGTGACGGGCGTCACTTTGTGGGACCAGACGGGTACGTCTGGGAGTGATGCCCAACGGAGACCTCGTGGCCACTTCTCACCCCTCCCTGGCGCGGCCATGATGATCAGGCGGTGTCGTGGGTGCCGCCCACGGCGACGCCGTCATACGCACCAACGTCAGGAGGACCCATGGCCGGGCTCTGGAGCGGCGAGGGTGTACTGCGCCGCAAACCCATCGAGCACATCGAAGAGACCGAGGCAGCCGGAACGCAACTCGTCCGCACCCTCGGCCTGCGGCATCTGACCGCGATCGGCGTCGGTGGCATCATCGGAGCCGGCATCTTCAGCCTCGCGGGAACGGTCGCCAACGGCAAGGCGGGCCCCGCCGTGCTGATCTCCTTCCTCGTCGCCGGACTGGCCAGCGCGTGCGCGGCGCTCTCCTACGCGGAGTTCGCCGGGCTCATCCCGAAGGCGGGCTCCGCCTACACCTACGGCTACGCCGTTCTCGGCGAGCTCGCCGGCTGGTTCATCGGCTGGGACCTGCTGCTGGAGTACACCGCCATCGTCGCGGTGGTGGCCATCGGTATCTCCGGCTACTTCTCCTTCCTCCTCGGAGAGACGGGCATCGATCTGCCCGCCTGGATGCTGGGTGCGCCGGGAACCGGGGACGGGCACCGCGTGGACCTGTTCGCCGCGGTGCTGTGCCTGCTGATCGCCTACCTGCTCACCCGGGGCATCAAGAGCGCGGCGCGCTTCGAGCTGATTGTCGTGGGCCTCAAGGTGGCAGTCGTGCTGCTCGTGATCGTCGTCGGCGTCTTCCACGTCAAGACCGGCAACTGGCAGCCGTTCTTCCCGTACGGCCTCTCAGGCGCCTTCACCGGCGCCGCGACCGTCTTCTTCGCCGTCTTCGGCTACGACGCGATGAGCACGGCGGCCGAGGAGTCCACCGACGCCCAGAAGCACATGCCCAAGGCGATCATCTACTCGCTGGCCATCTCCATGGTCCTGTACGTGGCCGCCTCCCTGGTGCTGACCGGCATGCAGAACTACAAGGACATCGACCCGGACAGCGGCTTCTCCACCGCCTTCAAGTCCGTCGGGCTCAGCGGTGTCGCCGACATCATCGCCGTCGGCGCCATCATCGGCATCCTGACCGTGATGTTCACCTTCATGCTCGGCGTCACGCGGGTGTGGTTCTCCATGAGCCGCGACGGGCTGCTGCCCGAGTGGTTCGCCAAGACCGACCCGGTACGCCATGTGCCGGTCCGCGTCACCTGGATCGTCGGCGTCGTCTCCGCTGTCATCGCGGGCCTGCTGCCCATCCAGGAGGCTGCCGAGTTGACGAACATCGGCATTCTGCTGGCCTTCGTCGTGGTCTGTGTCGCGGTCATCGTGCTGCGGTACCGGCGGCCCGACCTGCCGCGCACCTTCAAGGTCCCCGGCATGCCCGTCACCCCGGCGCTCGGCGTGGTCTTCTCGATCTGGCTGACCACCTACCTCACCGCGGAGACATGGCTGCGCTTCGCCGTGTGGTTCCTCATCGGCCTGATCGTGTACTTCGGCTACTCCTACCGCAAATCCGAGCTGGCCAGGCGGCCCTCCGACACCTGGCCGCCCACCTCCGGGAAGCGGGACGACTAGCGGGGTACGGTCCCCCGTATGAGCGAAAACGGAACGCAGATGGTTCGCACGGGCGGCGTCCGGCTCAGCTATCGCTCCTGGGGTGCCGAGGAGGGGGTCCCCGTCGTCCTGCTGCACTGCCTCGGTGAGGACGGCGAGGACTGGCGCGGCCCCCTCATCTCGGGGCTCGCCGGCGCGCATCCCGTCCACGCGCTGGACCTGCGGGGCCACGGCGGGAGCGACTGGCCCGGCAGCTACGGCATGGACGACTTCGTCGGCGATCTGCGCGGGTTCCTGGACGAACTCGGCATCGACAAGGCGATCCTTGTCGGCCACTCCTTCGGGTCCGTCGTCGCCTACCTGTTCGCCCAGGAGTACCCGGAGCGGGTGGTCCGCCTCGTACTGGAGGAGACCGGAGCCATGCGGCCCGTACGGCCGCCGCAGGAGGTGCCCGAACCGCCGCCGGGCGCCCCGCTCTTCGACTGGGAGGTCAAGGTCCAGTGGACCCGGCAGCGCAATGACCCCGACCCGCGGTGGTGGGACCGGCTCCCGGCCATCACCGCGCCCACCCTGCTGGTGGGCGGCGGCGACCGCAGCCACCTCCCGCAGGAGGACCTGCGTCTGATGGCCGACCGCATTCCGCAGGCCCGCGTCCTGACCATCGACGGCGCGGGGCACCTGGTCCATGAGGCCCGCCCGATGGAATTCACCAGGGCGGTCCTGGATTTCCTGGCGGAGAGCTGAGGGGCCGCTTCTTCACGCCGCCCCCTCGATCAGGGTCCGGCGGGCCCAGCGGTAGTCCGCCTTGCCGCTGGGCGACCGTTGAATGTGCTCCGTGAGCACGACGGTGCGGGGCACCTTGTATCCCGCGAGCCGCTGCCGTGCATGCTCCCGTACCCCCTCAGCGGTCAGCGGCGAAGCCGGATCCCGCAGTTGGACGACGGCCGCGACGCGGTGCCCCCACTTCTCGTCGGGGATGCCCGCGACGAGCGCGTCGTAGATGTCGGGGTGGGACTTGAGGGCTTCCTCCACCTCCTCGGGGTAGACCTTCTCACCCCCCGTGTTGATGCACTGCGAGCCTCGCCCCAGCACGGTGACGACTCCGTCCGCGTCGACGGTCGCCATGTCGCCGAGCAGCACCCAGCGCGCGCCGCCGGCCTCGAAGAACGTCTCGGCGCTCTTGGCGGGGTCGTTGTAGTAGCCGAGCGGCACGTGCCCGCGCTGCGCGAGGCGCCCGATCTCGCCGGGCGGCACCGGCCGGTGGGTGGCCGGGTCGACCACGGCGGTGCGGTCGTTGACGGTGATCCGGAAGCCCTTCGCCGGGCCGGAGTCCGCCGTCGCGGTGCCGTTGAACCCGGACTCGGAGGAGCCGAAGTTGTTGATGAGCGTGGTGTGCGGCACCAGCGCCGTGAACTGCTCCCGCACCGTCTCGGAGAGGATCGCCCCGGAGCTGGAGACCACGAGCAGGGACGAGCAGTCGGTGCCGCGCAACGGTCCGCCGAGCGCGTCCACCAACGGCCGCAGCATCGCGTCGCCCACCAGCGAGACCGCGGTCACCTTCTCGCGTTCGACGGTGCGCAGTACCTCCTCCGGTACGAACTTACGGTGCAGCACCACCTTCTGGCCGTAGTTGAGCCCGATGAAGAGAGTCAGCGTGGAGGTGCCGTGCATCAGCGGGGGAGTGGGGAAGAACACCAGCCCCTCGCCGCCGGCCGCGACCCGCTCGGCCAACTCCTCGGGCCGGGAGACGGGTTCGCCGGTGGGCGCGCCGCCGCCGAGCCCGGAGAAGAACAGATCCTCGGAGCGCCACATCACCCCTTTGGGCATGCCCGTGGTGCCGCCGGTATAGATGAGGAACAGATCGTCCGGGGAGCGCGGACCGAAGTCGCGGTCCGGTGACTGCGCCGCCTCCGCTTCGGCGAATTCGGCGACGCCGATGGGAGCGACGGTGAGCGCGATGTCCGGCCCGGGCTGCCTCGTGCGCGGCCGGCCGCCCACCCGCACGAGGTGCCGCAGCTTCCGGGCACACGGTGCCGCGGCGGCCACCCGCGCCGTGAACTCGCCGTCGAAGACGAGCGCGGTCAGGTCGGCGTCCCGGTACAGATAGCTCAGCTCGTCCTCGACGTACCGGTAGTTGACGTTGACCGGGACGGCGCGGACCTTCAGACAGGCGAGCAGGGTCTGTACGTACTCGACGCCGTTGTACAGGTGCAGCCCGACATGGTCGCCCGGTGCGATGCCGGCGTACGTCAGGTGGTGCGCGAGCCGGTTGGCCGCGCGCTCCAGCTCGGCGTAGGTCAGCCTGCGTTCGGCGCCCGTACCGGGGTGATCCAGGTAGACCAGTGCTTCGCGGTCCGGGACCGTGTCGACGATCGACTCGAACAGGTCGGCAAGGTTGTACTCCACGGCGCGCTCCTCCATGCCTGGCCCGGCGTGCTCGTTTCGCGTACGTGCTCGTTCCGCGTGCGCCCCCGTGCTTGCTCGCGTACTGGTGTCTCCCGGCGTCATCAGAGCACCGGCGAGCGGAGACGGGAAGGGCTGTCGCACCAGAAATATGACGCCGCGTCAGAAAACCCTTGAACTCCGCGCGGCATTACTGCAACCTGTTCCAGGTCCTGAGGCGGCCCGCAGACGGGAGGATCCGCGATGGGCGGCACCGAACATCTGACCGTGGAGCGCGTGGGTGCCACCCTCGTGCTCACCCTCAACCGTCCCGAAGCCAAGAACGCCCTCTCCCTGCCGCTGCTCGTCGGCCTGTACGACGGCTGGCTGGAGGCCGACGCGGACGACGCGATCCGCTCCGTCGTCCTCACCGGCGCGGGCGGCACCTTCTGCGCCGGCATGGACCTCAAGGCCCTCGCCGGTGACGGCATGACCGGGGAGCACTACCGCGAGCGGCTGCGCGAGGACCCCGACCTGCACTGGAAGGCGATGCTGCGGCACCACAGGCCGCGCAAGCCCGTCATCGCCGCCGTAGAGGGGCACTGTGTGGCGGGCGGGACGGAGATGCTCCAGGGCACGGACATCCGCGTCGCGGGCGAGAGCGCCGTCTTCGGCCTCTACGAGGTGCGCCGCGGCCTGTTCCCCATCGGTGGCTCGACGGTGCGCCTCCCACGGCAGATCCCGCGTACGCACGCGTTGGAGATGCTGCTGACGGGGCGCCCGTACAGCGCCGAGGAAGCAGCACGTATCGGGCTGATCGGCCGCGTCGTATCCGACGGAGCTGCGCTGGAGGCGGCACTGGAGATCGCGGAACGCGTCAACGCCTGCGGCCCATTGGCCGTCGAGGCGGTGAAGGCCTCCGTCTACGAGACGGCGGCCATGACGGAACAGGAAGGACTGGCAGCCGAGTTGAAGCGCGGCCGGCCCCTCTTCGACACGGCGGACGCCAAGGAGGGCGCCCGCGCCTTCGCGGAGAAGCGGGAGCCCCGGTTCCGCCGGGAGTGAGAACTCCCGCCCGCCGACCTGCCTCAGCCAGCGAAGGAGAGGTACCCACCCTTGAATGCGGCCGCCTCACAGGCAGCGCTCAGCGCACCCCTGGTAGTCGAGTTCCCCTTCACGCGCTCCCTCGGCCCCGTCCAGAGCGCCTTCCTCACCGGCCTCCGCGAACGGACGGTCCTCGGCGTCAAGGCGTCGGACGGCCGCACCC
Organism: Streptomyces sp. 8N114; assembly: GCF_052245835.1. Lineage (NCBI taxonomy): Bacteria > Bacillati > Actinomycetota > Actinomycetes > Kitasatosporales > Streptomycetaceae > Streptomyces > Streptomyces sp. 8N114. The sequence continues at coordinate 433,210 of NZ_JBQQBT010000004.1, forward strand.
TCGTACCGCCCACCGAGTACGACCCCGTCACCGCCGAGGAGATCCGCGACCTGGTGGAGGTGGGCAGCACCGGCACCGTCACCACCTGGTCGTGGAACGCCACCCCGCGCAGAGGACAGCCGCTCCGGCACCCCTTCGCATGGGTGCTGGTCCGGCTCGACGGCGCCGACACCGCCCTCCTGCACGCGCTGGATGCGCCAGGGGGCCCCGGCTCGGTGCGCACCGGCATGCGCGTCCGTATCCGCTGGGCGGAACAGCGCGGCGGCGCCATCACGGACATCACCTGCTTCGAGCCCGACGGCACCAGCGCACCCGACCACCGGGCGGAGCCGCACAGCGGTGAGTTCGCCGACCCGGTGACGGGCATCGTCGCCGAGGCCCGCCTCGACTACACCTACACGCCCGGCCGCGCGCAGACCCGCTACCTCAACGCACTGGCGGAGCACCGCACCCTGGGCGAGCGCTGTCCGCAGTGCCGCAAGGTGTACGTTCCGCCGCGCGGTGCCTGCCCCACCTGCGGGGTGCCGACCGGGGAGCAGGTCGAGGTCGGCCCGCGCGGGACCGTCACCACCTTCTGCGTGGTCAACATCAAGGCCAAGGGCCTGGACATCGAGGTGCCGTACGTCTACGCGCACATCGCCCTGGACGGCGCCGGGCTCGCACTGCACGGCCGTATCGCCGGCATCCCCTACGACCAGGTGCGCATGGGCCTGCGCGTCGAGCCCGTATGGACCGAGGGCGGACGCTATCCGGACCACTACCGGCCCACCGGCGAGCCCGACGCCGACTACGAGACGTACAAGGAGCTGCTGTGACGAGCCGAGCGGGGCACAGCCGAGGGGGGCGCAGGGACGTCGCCGTCGTCGCCTTCGCACAGACGGCGCACGTACGCGCGGCGGACAACCTCTCCGAGGTCGAGATGCTGATGCCGGTGCTGCGCGAAGTGCTCGAGAGGACGGGGCTGTCGGCGGGAGAGATCGACTTCACCTGCTCCGGCTCCTGCGACTACCTGGCAGGCCGCGCCTTCTCCTTCACCATGGCGCTGGACGGGGTGGGCGCCTGGCCGCCGATCTCCGAGTCGCACGTGGAGATGGACGGCGCCTGGGCGCTCTACGAGGCGTGGGTGAAGATCCTCACGGGCGAGGCCGAGACCGCACTGGTGTACTCGTACGGCAAGTCCTCCGCCGGCGATCTCCCGGAGGTCCTCACCCGGCAGCTCGACCCGTACTACCTCGCCCCGCTGTGGCCCGACTCCCTCTCGCTCGCGGCGCTCCAGGCCCGCGCCCTGATCGACGCCGGCGAGACCGACGAACGGGAGCTGGCCGGAATCGCCGCGCGCTGCAGGAACGCGGCCGAGGACAACCCGTACGCCCAACTGGGCGGCTCGCCCGGCGCCGGCACCCTGCTGGAGAACGCCTACCTCGTGCAGCCGCTGCGGCTGCACGACGTCCCACCCGTCACCGACGGCGCCGCCGCCGTGGTACTCGCCGCAGGGGACACAGCGCGCCGGCTGAGTGGGCGTCCCGCGTGGATCAGCGGCATGGACCACCGGATCGATCCGCACGTCCTGGGCGTACGTGATCTCACCGACTCGCCCTCCACCCGGCTGGCCGCCGAGCGTGCCGGACTGTTCGACCCCGGCGCTCCACCACCGGACATCGCCGAACTGCACGCTCCGTTCACCTCTCAGGAAGTCGTACTGCGCAAGGCGCTACGCCTCGGCGAGGACACCGCCGTCAACCCCTCGGGCGGCCCCCTGGCGGCCAACCCCGTCATGGCGGCAGGGCTGGTCCGGATCGGCGAGGCCGCGGCACGCGTGTCCCGGGGCGAGGCCCGCCGCGCGGTCGCGCACGCCACCTCGGGGCCGTGCCTCCAGCAGAACCTCGTCGCGGTCCTGGAGTCCCACGACGGCGGAGCGGAAGGAGAGCGCGCATGAGCGGCAAAGAGCCCGTAGGCGTCGTCGGCATCGGCCAGACCAAGCACGTCTCGGCGCGCCGCGACGTCTCCCTGGCGGGGCTGGTGCGGGAAGCGGCAACACGGGCGCTGGAGGACGCCGAGCTGGGCTGGGCCGACATCGAGGCCGTGGTGATCGGGAAAGCCCCCGACTTCTTCGAGGGCGTCATGATGCCCGAGCTGTATCTGGCCGACGCACTCGGCGCGGTCGGCAAACCCATGCTGCGGGTGCACACGGCCGGCTCGGTCGGCGGCAGTACCGCGCTGGTCGCCGCCAACCTGGTCGCGGCACGGGTGCACCGCACCGTGCTGACCCTCGCGTTCGAGAAGCAGTCCGAGTCGAACGCCATGTGGGGCCTGTCCCTGCCCGTGCCGTTCCAGCAGCCGCTGCTGGCGGGCGCCGGCGGATTCTTCGCGCCGCACGTCCGCGCCTATATGCACCGCACCTCGGCCCCCGGCCACATCGGTGCGCTCGTCGCCTACAAGGACCGCCGCAACGCGCTGAAGAACCCGTACGCGCACCTCCACGAGGAGGACATCACCCTGGAGAAGGTGCGCTCCTCGCCGATGCTGTGGGACCCCATCCGCTACTCGGAGACCTGCCCCTCCTCCGACGGGGCCTGTGCGATGGTGCTGACCGACCGCGCCGGTGCCGCCCGCGCCCCGCGTCCGCCCGCGTGGGTGCACGGCGGCGCCATGCGCAGCGAACCCACCCTCTTCGCGGGCAAGGACGCCGTCTCACCGCGTGCCGGCAGCGACTGCGCCGCCGACGTCTACCGGCAGGCGGGCATCACCGAGCCGCGCCGCGAGATCGACGCCGTGGAGATGTACGTGCCCTTCTCCTGGTACGAGCCGATGTGGCTGGAGAACCTCGGCTTCGCCAAGGAGGGGGAGGGGTGGAAGATGACCGAGTCCGGCGCGACCGAGCTCGACGGCGATCTGCCCGTCAACCCCTCCGGCGGAGTACTGTCCACCAACCCCATCGGCGCCTCCGGCATGCTCCGCTTCGCCGAGGCCGCACTACAGGTGCGCGGCATGGCGGGCGCACACCAGGTGCCGGGCGCGCACCGGGCGCTCGGGCACGCCTACGGGGGCGGTTCGCAGTTCTTCGCCATGTGGCTGGTCGCCGACGAGCCACCCACTCGCTAGCCGCCTGTACCCCCTCGTTCTCCCGTCCGTTTTCCCCGTGCCGCGCCCTGTCCGAGCGGCCGGGGCCGTGGTTAGGGTGGCGCCGGGACGACGTCGACCGGGAGGAGCACCAGCGTGGCCGACAGCACCATCGGGCAGCCCGAACTCGACCTCAGCCGGGCGCAGTGGCAGTCGAGCAGCCGGGGCACCGGCGATGTCGAGATCGCCTTCGTTGAGGGGTTCGTGGCGATGCGGCACGGCCGCCAGCCCGACAAGCCCGCGCTCATCTTCGATCCGGGCGAGTGGCGTGCCTTCGTGCGCGGGGCGCGCGAGGGCGAGTTCGATCTGACGTAACGCGCCTCGACAGCCTTGCCCCCTCGGCGAGTTGAGCACCGAGGCCGTTGACGCACTCGTCCGGGAGACCTTCGCAGGTGACGCCGACGCCGCGTACCGCTGCCTGGGCCGCGCACTGCGGGAGCCGCCCGCGCGGAGTGACCGCCCCGCCGTCGTGTACGAGCCTGCTGCAGCGGCCCTCCGCTCCGAAGCGCCGGCCGCCACCGTCCACCATCTGCGCGCCGCCCTCGTGGAACCCGCCTGCGAGGAGGAGCCGCGCCTCCCGGCCCTGCGCGCCCTTCCCGCCGCTGCTGCCGGGAAATCCCGCGGGCCCGCGGTAACGGGGCACTGACTGGGGGCGATCTTCGGGGGCCACGTACTATTGCGGCATGTCGTTCCTCCGCCGCCGCAGCGCCGCCGTGCCCGCAGGCCCGGACTTCGATGTCCTGGCCATGGACCCGTCCGACTGGCCGGGGAATCTCGGCGCGGGCCTGCTGCCCGCGCCGGACGGCAGCTGTCAGGGCGTCTTCCTCCGGTATGACCTGTTCGGCGGACGCGGCCCTGCGATGATCATCGGCAATCTCCCGGAGGGCTCCCCGGCGCGGGACGTCGCCGAGGGCGAGGTGCCGTTCGAGGTGGCGCAGCTTCTCTCCGCGCTGGAGAACGACGAGCATGTCGAGGTCGTCGGCACCGAGGACGACCCCGTGATGCACGAGGACAACCTGCTGATCGTGCGCCGTATCAAGCTGTCCGAAGACCGGATCTCCTGCGTCCAGTTCGACCGCAGTGACGGCGTGCTGGTCACCATCGCAAGCTGGGACCGGCCCATCACCAACGACCTGTACGCGCTCCTCAAGCCGCTGCCGGCCGAGATGTTCCAGCAGTGAGCCGGTAAGCGCACGCAGCGAGGGCGGCCGGCACCGCGTGCCGACCGCCCCGCGAGGTCAGCGGAGCACCCGGACGTCCTCCGCCTTCACGAACGCCACCCGGTGACCGAGCTGGATCTGGTAGTACCGCTGCTTGCCCCGCACGACCTGGAAGTTCTTCGCGTCGGGGTCGTATGTGACGGCGTACAAATACTCGCCCGGCGTCTTCAGGCCCGCCACGTAGCGCTGTCCGGCCGCGACCTTGTACGGCAGCGGTGAGAGCGCCTGCACCGGCACGTCCTTGGGGTACGCGGCCTCTTCCGGGTAGGCGCGCCCGTACACCGGGATCTCCTCACGCCCGGCGCGGGGTGTGATCACGGTGCCCCGCCCGGGGACGGCGGTCGGCCGGCCGGACGGGTTGTGGAACCACGCCTTCTGGCCGAGGTACCAGATGGCCGTCCAGTCGCCCTTCCGGTCCGCGACCGCGTACTGCTGACCGGTGGTCGCCCGTGCACCGGTGTCGTTCACTCCGGTGGTCGAGGGCGAGCCGTCAGGCCGCAGCCCGACGTCCTTGACCAGCGGCGAGGAGGCGTCCGGCGCCTGGTGCAGCCGCACGGCGGAGGAGCCGTGCTCGGGGCAGGGCTTGCCCGCGGACTCGCACCCGGTGAACACCGGCTTGTGCTCGTCGTAGGTTGGCCGGATCGTCACCACGCCCGACGCCGGCCCCGCCTTGGGGGCGAAGGGCTTGCCCATCAGCGCGAAGTAGTGCTGCCAGTCCCAGTACGGCCCCGGGTCGGTGTGCATGCCCTTGATGCCGGACGTGGTCGACCCCGGCACATTGTCGTGGCCCAGAATGTGCTGCCGGTCCAGCGGGATGTCGTACCGCTCGGCGAGGTACTTCACCAGCCGCGCCGAACTGCGGTACATCGCCTCCGTGTACCAGGCGTCAGGGTCGGTCAGGAACCCCTCGTGCTCCAGCCCGACCGACTTGGAGTTGACGTACCAGTTGCCGGCGTGCCAGGCGGCGTCCTTGTTGCGCACGTGCTGCGCCACATGTCCGTCGGACGACCGGAGCGTGTAGTTCCACGAGACGTACTTGGGGTTGGTGACCAGATCGAGCGTCGTTTCGTACGTCGCTTCGGTGTCGTGGACGATGATGTAGTCGATCTTCTGAGACTCGGGCCGCCGCGCCTTGTCGTGGTTGCCGTAGTCCTCTTCGCCGTTGTCGTCGGTCCACTTCTCGTACGGCGCCGGATACCACTCGCAGTCCACGCTCCGCGGGCACTCCGCTCCGCCGCCGGCGCGGCGTGCCCGTTCGGACGTCTGCGGGGTACGCAGCTTCGGCGTGGCTCCGAGAGTGACGGTCTCGCCGGTGTCGGTGGTGCGGTGCTCGCCGGTGCGCAGTACGCCGAACACCTCGTCGGCGAACGCCGTGGAGTTGGGGCTGCCCCGGCCGCCGCCCGGGAACGCGGCCACGGCCTCGTACCAGTCGGCCGGGTCGGCGCTGAGCGGATGTCCCAGCCGCCGCTGCGCGTCCGCCAGCAGGGCGGCGCCGCCCCGCACGTTCGCCTCCGTCGAGGAGCGGAGCCGGGCGGGGGAGAGCCCGGTCAGCTGTGCGGCGCGCTCCAGCGTCCGCAGCCGGGCCGGCGGCTTCCCCTTCAGCTGTGGCTTCGCGGCCTCGCGGGCGACGCGGGCAGGGCGCGCGCTGTCGCCCCTGGCGTCCTCCGTACCGCCGTGTCCCTGCTGCCGGGACGAGGCCAGCGCCGTGCGGGCGTCGGTGAGGTGCATGGGGCCGTAGCCGCCGGAGACGCTGGGCGCCCCCTGGTGCGCGTCCCAGCGCGACTGGAGGTACGAGACGCCGAGCAGCAGCTTCTCAGGTACGTGGTATCGGTCGGCGGCAGCCGTGAACTGCTGCTGGAGCGCGTCGTGGCCGGGCTGGTCCGCGGTCGCCTGCGTACTGGACGCCAGCAGCGGAACCACAAGGGCTGCTGCCGCCGCGCCGACCACCGCACGACGGACGTAACGTCCGGTGGCCTGTCCCGCAGTGCGTCTGTCGCCGCGTCTGTCGCCGCGTCTCGTGCGGCGTCTGTCGCTGCGGCCGTCGTCGGCAGGGGTGCTGTCGTGGTCACGGAAGGATCGTGGCAATGCCGCCTCCTCGGACTGGGGCGCCGTGGGATCACGTGCGCGAGCAGTCCTCAGACGTACCCACTGGCCGACGATCCGTCAATCACTCCGCACGGTGGGTACTTTCCGGCGCGGGCACGCGGGGCAACAGCGCACGTCGCCCTGGCCGCAAGGCGTGCCGGACACCCGGGGCGTCACCGGTGCAGACCGGTGACGCCGCCGATGACACACCCGGACGGGTGACCGATCCGGATTCAGCGGGTGCCAACCGCAGCGCGCACCGCCTTCCGCGCAGTCGCGCAGTCGTCGTGCAGCCTGCGCAGCAGCAGCCGCTGCTCCTCGCCCGTCGGTACCCCACCCGCCCGGACCGCGGCGGCGGCCTCTGCCGCCACCTGCGGGGAGGATTCCCGCATGGTGCGCTGCACCGCCATCTCGTAGGTGCGGATCTCCCGGGTGAGGATCAGCATCAGATTCACCAGGAAGGCGTCCCGCGCAGCGGGCCCGGCCGCCTGTGCGAGCTGGCTGATCTGGCGGCGCGCCAGCGGGGCGTCCCCGAGCACCGCCCACAGCGACGCCAGGTCGTACCCGGGCAGATACCAGCCCGCGTGCTCCCAGTCGACGAGTGAGGGGCCTGTCGGACCCAGCATGACGTTGGTCAGCAGGGCGTCCCCGTGGCAGAACTGCCAGGCCACACCGCGCCTGCCGCCGGGACGGCCGGACTGCGCCAGTCCGTGCAGCAGTTTCTGCAGGTCGCCCAGATCGCGGTCGGTCAGCAGCCCCTGCTCGTGGAAGCGGGTCAGCCGCGCCGGATAGTCCAGCGGGCGCTGGAACATCGAGGGCGGCGGCTCCCACTGGTTGATCCGGCGGAACGAGCCGATCACGGCCCGCAGATCCGTACGCGGCGGGGCTTCGAACGGGTGCCGCTGCGCCGCCGCCACCCTGCCGGGCACCCGCTCGATCACCAGCGTGCAGGTGTCCGGGTCGGCCGCGATCAGCCGCGGGGTCCGCACGGGCGGACGGTGCCGCACGAAGGCCCGGTATGCCGCTATTTCGTGCTGGAAACGCTCGGCCCAGGCGGGGGAGTGGTCCAGCAGACACTTGGCGATCACGGTGTTGCGGCCCGCAGTGCCGGCCAGCAGTACCGAGCGTCCCCGCCTGCGGAGCAGCTGGACGGGAGTGAACTCCGGGCAGATCCGGTGGATCGAGGCGATGGCGGCACGGAGCTGCGCGCCTTGCGGGCCGGACAAGTCCAGCCTCCCGCTGACGGGTTGGGACACGGTACCGGGCGCGCGAAGATCCATGCGTGCGCCGGCGTGCGGCCCGGAGGGGCCCGGTACGCGCACGGGATCGCGCGACGGATCGGGAGCCAGCACTGCCGGGCCCCTTCCGTATGGCTGCGGCGCGGGGGCCGCACGCGGCCGGCGCTGCACGGACACGGGGGATGGTGCTGAATACATGGGCGCGCGAGATCCCTTCGTGTGCCGACGGGTTTCCGCGCCGCCCCGGCTGTCCGCCCGGACCTGAGCACCCTGGGGAATGCGGGGCCGGACAGAACGACCGGGGTGGCGCGTTCCTACAGGACACCCGGGCGCGGGTGGCACACCATCTGGCGGACCCTGGCGAACCCTGGCGAATGCTCTCGGGGCCGCCGTACCGCGTCGTACGGAAGCTACTGTCAATTCAGCCGAGAACCTGGGGGCTTGACGTGAAAAAGGGACCCAACGCACGCCTCGCGGACCTCTTCGCCCTCGCCGGCTGGTCGAAGGGCGAGCTCGCCCGGCTGGTCAACCGGCACGCGGCGGCGATGGGGTACGCGCAACTGGCGACGGACACCTCACGGGTGCGGCGTTGGATCGACACGGGGGAGACTCCGCGCGACCCGGTGCCCAAAGTGCTGGCGTCCCTGTTCACCGAGCGACTCGGCCGTGTCGTGACCATCGAGGACCTCGGGTTCACCAGGCCGGGACAGACAGCTCAGGGGGAGCCCGTCGAAGGGTTGCCTCTGCAGTCCGGGCAGATCGCCGCGGTCCTCACCGAATTCACGGGAATGGACCTCATGCTCAACCGACGCGGCTTGGTGGGTGCGGGCGCCGCGCTCGCCGCAGGATCGGCACTCACCAGTGCCATGCACAACTGGCTCGGCGCGGACCCGGCCGGGGCCTCCGCGCAGAGCGCCGGGGGAGGGGCCCACGCCGTCCCGGCGGGCCACTCGTCCTACGACCGTTACGAGGCGGCCCCGGTGGGGCTCCAGGAGATCGAGGCGCTGGAGCACTCCGTCGAGATCTTCCGCGCCTGGGATGCCGCACGCGGTGGCGGCCTTCAGCGCAAGGCCGTGGTGGGCCAGCTCAACGAGGTGGGCGGCATGCTCTCCTACCACCACCCCGAGCATCTGCAACGCCGCCTGTGGGGCGTCGCCGCCAACCTCGCGGTGCTCGCGGGCTGGATGTCGCACGACGTGGGACTGGAGCCCACCGCCCAGAAGTACTTCATCATCGCCGCGCACGCCGCACGGGAGGGCGGCGACCGGCCGCGTGCGGGCGAGGCCCTCTCCCGCGCCGCCCGGCAGATGGTGCACCTGGGCCGTCCCGACGACGCCCTCGACCTGGTGCTGCTCGCCCAGTCCGGGTCCGGCCACGAAGCCCTGCCCCGCACCCGGGCCATGTTCAGCACCATCGAGGCGTGGGCGCAGGCCTCCATGGGCCGGGGCCAGGAGATGCGCCGTACCCTGGGCCGGGCCGAGGAGCTGTTCGCCTCGGACAAAGGCGATGTGCCGCCGCCCAGTTGGATGCAGATGTTCGACGAGGCGGATCTGCACGGCATGGAGGCGCTGGCCTTCCGTACGCTCGCCGACCACGAGCCGGTCGCTGCGCGGACGGCGGAGCAGCACGCCAAACGGGCGCTGGCGCTCCGCGAGGAGGGGCGGCAGCGCTCCCAGATCTTCGACTACATCTCGATGGCCTCGGCCTGCTTCATCTCCGACGACCCGGAGCAGGCCGACCGCTACGCCCGCCTCGCCCTGCTGTCCATCAACGAGAACTCCTCGCACCGCACCTGGGACCGGCTGCGTGAGATGTACCGGCTCACCGGCAAGTACGCCAAACACGGAAAGATCGGGGAACTGCGCGCTGAGATCCAGGATGCGCTGCCCCGGGCACCGAAGCCCTCCCGGAGCGGCCGGGGTCTCAAGGATGCCGACGAGCTGCAGCGCGCACCCGGCGACGTCCGGGACATCCACGGTGCGCGAGGCCCCAAGGGGACAGGACCCAAGGGGGCCAGGTCCGTGTGAGGCCCGGGTGACGCAGGAGCAGGTGGAGTGAGCCGGAGGGGCCCCTGACGGCCGCTTCGGCTCACTGGCTCATGTCACCGGTTTTCGCGACTCGGCGGGGCACACGGTTGTACGACTCGGCGGGGCCGCACCCGGGTCACAGGGTCACGCGGGCGACCAGGACACAGGCATCGTCTTCACGCTCCCTGTCGGCGAACTCCTCGGCGACGGCCCGGACGCACTCCTGCGCCGAGCCGGCCGCGCCGAACCGGGGGGCGAGGCCCAGCATGCGGACGCTGCCCGCGTGCAGCGCCGACTGGCGGGGTGCGCCCTCGCCTGTCGTGCGGCCCGGAGGTGTCCCCGGAGCGTCGTCGGGCGCCAGTCCGTCGGTGTGCAGCACCAGCAGGTCGCCGGGCTCCAGTTGCTCGGTGCGCTGCCCGTACGTCGCCCCGGAAGTGACGCCCAGCAGCACACCCTCCGGGCGCCGCAGCACCCTTCCGACGCCCTCCCGGAAGAGCAGCGGCGGCGGGTGGCCCGCCTGCGCCCAGGTGAGGGTGCACGAGCGCGGTTCGTAGCGGCAGCACACGGCGCTGCCCAGGGACGGCTGAGCTGAGGAGTCGAGCAGTTGGTTCAGATGCCCCATCAGCGCGCCCGGCTCCACACCGGCCAGCGCTATCCCGCGGACGGCGCCCAGCAGAATCGCCATGCCGGAGGTCGCGGTGACACCGTGCCCGGTCAGATCGCCGGCCGTCAGCAGCGTCGCACCGTCCGGCAGTTCCATCGCGTCGTACCAGTCGCCGCCGATCAATGCGCTGGACGCGGACGGCAGATAGTGCGCCGCCAGATCGAGTGCGCCGGTGGTCCGTTCGTCGCCGTGCGGGAACCGGAGGGAGCCGCGCCAGGGCGGCAGTACGGCTTCCTGCAGCTCGACGGCGAGCCTGCGTTCGGTCTGTGCGATGTGCCGTTCGCGCTGGAGCGAGTCCCGCGTCTCGCGCACCGCGTGCTCGCTGCGCCGCAGTTCGCTGACGTCCCGCACCACGGCCCACATCGAGGCGGTGCCCCCGTCGTCGTCGAGCACCGGCTCGCCGACCATGTGGACCGTGCGCACCGCGCCGTCGGGCCGTACCAGACGGAACTCCTGGTCGATCGCCCGGCCGTCCACCAGACAGCCGGTGAACGCGGTGGCGAGCGAGGTCTGGTCCTCAGGGACCACCCAGGAGGGCAGCTCGTCCAGGGAGAGGGGGCCGTCCTCCGCGGTCCTGCCGAAGATCCGGTACAGCTCGGGCGACCAGGACACCGCGTCCGTCAGCAGGTTCCACTCCGCGCTGCCGACCCGGCCGACCAGCTCGGAGGCAGGTCCCTCGCCGGGCGACACGGCGGTGCCGTAGGCCGCGCCGGACGTCTCCGCCGTGGCCTTCCCGGGCGGCTGGTCGGCGGACGGCCACGCCCGGGGGGCCTCGGGGGGCATGCCCTCTCGTAATTGGTCGAGCTGGCTGCCGAGGTCGTCGAGTTGGTGCACGGCCAGCTCGCAGAGCGCGCGCTGCCACCGCGTGCGCGGGTCCGCACCGGAGACCCCTGGGTCCGGTTCGCCCCCTTCGCTCCCGCTTCCTCCTGCGCCTCGTCGCACGGCGTCGAGGCCGCCGCGCAGGGTGCGTGCCTGGGTGATCAAAGCGTCCAGTGTGCCGCGGTCCGGCGGCTGCGGTGATGAGCGGTCCGCATGGAGGTGGGAAGCCATAGAGAGCTCCGATACGGGGGGAGAGTCGGTTACGACTGTGGCACAGCCCGCGACTGACCGTAAGGGATTCGGCCACACTCGATGCGGTGGTGCTGCTGTCATATGTCGATGCGGGTCGTCGGCATACGCCCCTGGGGTCGCCGGGTGCGGCGGAATGTTTGCTTCCGGGTAGGCTCCAGCTCTTGACCGGGCCCTCGCTCCGAAAGGTAAAACGCAGGAGTAGAACCGCGGTCACCGGCAAGAATGCCGGGCAACGGAAATCCCGTTGCCAGCCGAATACCCCGCACCGGATGCTGACTCTTATGTTCGTCGATTCCGTCGATTCAGACATAGCGCCCAGCGGCACGCTGCTCGGCCTCCTCCAGAGGGGCCGCGGCGACGGGACGCTGCACGCCCTTGCGGCGCCGCGCGCCGAAGCGCTCAGCGCGCTGCGGCACTGCGTCCTGCACGACCCCAGGCGCGACTGGCAGGTCGAACACCGCTCCCTGTACTACGCCCGTCTGCACAGGGAGCTGGACGCCGGGCTCGACGACATCGCCGCACACCTCTTCGACCCCGCCGACCTGCTGAGCACCCCCGAGGAGGCCGAGGTCCGCACCGGGCTGGCGCTCTCCGTCCTCGGCCACCTCGCCTCCTACGCCACGGCGCAGGGCGACAGCTGGCAGGAGAACGCTCCGCTGCGGCTGCTGCGCCGCTACGCCACCACCGGCACCAACTGGCAGTGGGCCTTGGACGAGCTCGCCGTCCGGGACGACGACGCCGGGCTGCGCCCGCTGGGCCCCGCCATCCTGGCCCGCTTCCCCAAGACGCCCGAGGGCGACGCCGAGCTCGCCGAAGCCGCGCGGGACGCCTTCGAGCCCCGCCCCTGGCGGCTGTGGGCGGAGGATTCCGCACACCCCGGACAGGCCGACCGGCTGCGGCGCGCCCAGGAGTGCCGCTCCTTCGACCGCTGGCAGCGCCAGCTGCGGACCCCCGGACCCCGGCCCGGGTGGAGCGTGCGCGAGATCCTCGAATGGGCCCAGGACGGATACGAACAGCACCCCCGCCAGCACCGCGAGGCACCCGCGGCCCGCTGCCTGTCCGCCGTCGCCGGGCCCGAGGACCGGCCGCTGCTGCTGGCCGCCGCACGCGGCCCGCACGAGGCCGCGCGGGTTGCGGCCCTGCGCCACCTCGCCGACCACAACGATCCCGATGTGCTGGATCTCATCGAAGAGGCCGCTGCCGACCCCGCGGGAACCGTCGCCGGCGCCGCGCTCTCCTCCTTCGCCCGTATGCGTTCACTGGCCGCGCTGGAGCGGGCCAGGCGCTGGGCCGCAGCGCCCGAGGGAGCCCTGCCGCCAGGGCTGGCGGCCGTCGCCGCCGAGATGCTCGCCTGCCGGGGCGGCGAGCAGGACGCCGACGCCGTTCTCGCGGCCCTGCGCCGCACCATCCGCCTGGAGGGCCCCGACAGCGCCGCGCTGTGGCCGCTCGTGGACGGCGCCGGGCGGCTGTCCATCAGCTGTGCGGCGCCGGTGCTACGGCACATCTACCGTGAGACCGCCTCCTCCCAGCTGCGCGGGCGCACCGCACGCTCGCTCGCCGCCACCGATCCGTCCTTCCCCGCCGGGTTCGCCATCGAGTGCCTGTGGGACTGCGAGGAGACCACCCGCCAGGTTGCCGCGGAGTGCGCCGCGACGGGTGACGCGCGCGTGGTGGAGCGCCTTCGGCGGCTCGCCGCGGATCCGGCCGAGGAGGCCGGCGTCCAGACCGCCATCCGCGGCCGCCTGACTCCGCCCGCCTGACGCCGGCTGTTTGACCCCGACCGCCTGAGGCCGGCCGCCGCTGAGCCGACGGTTCTCGGCGAAGGCTTCATCTTGCGGTGGGGCCTGCCGAAGGCACCATTGGAGAGTGGCTGGTCGGTGGGAGTTCTGGGTTGACCGGGGTGGGACGTTCACGGATGTGATCGGACGGCGGCCCGATGGCACGCTCGTCAGCGAGAAGGTGCTGTCCCACGATCCGGGGCGGCCCGACCAGGACGCCGCGGTCGCCGGGATCCGCAGACTGCTGGAGGTACCGCCCAGGGACCCCGTGCCGGCCGACCGGATCGACGCCGTCAAGATGGGCACCACCGTCGCCACCAACGCCCTCCTGGAGCGCAAGGGCGAGCCGACGGTCCTGGTCACCACCCGGGGCTTCCGGGACGCCCTCACGATCGCGTACCAGAACCGGCCCCGCATCTTCGACCGGCACATCGTGCTGCCCGAGGCGCTCTACGACCGTGTCGTGGAGCTCCCGGAGCGGATGGGCGTCGACGGCACCGTCGTGGAGCCGCTCGACCGGGAAGCTGCAGCGCGCGAGCTGCGCGAGGCGCGCCGCGCAGGCTTCCGCAGTGTTGCCGTCGTCCTGCTGCACGCCTACCGGCATCCCGCGCACGAGCGCGAGGTCGCCCGCCTCGCGCGTGCGGCGGGGTTCGCGCAGGTGAGCTGCTCGCACGAGGTCAGCCCGCTGATCAAACTGGTGTCGCGCGGAGACACCACCGTCGTGGACGCCTATCTGTCGCCCGTGCTGCGCCGCTACGTCGAGGAGGTGGCGCGCGAACTGAGCGGCGTCCGGCTGATGTTCATGCAGTCGAACGGTGGGCTGCGCGAGGCCGGGCACTTCAGGGGCAAGGACGCGGTGCTCTCCGGCCCCGCCGGTGGTGTCGTCGGGATGGCCCGCAGTTGCGCCGAGGTGGGGCACGAGCGGGTCATCGGGTTCGACATGGGCGGTACGTCCACCGATGTGTCGCACTATGCAGGTGCACTTGAGCGGGTGTTCGGGACGCAGGTGGCGGGCGTGCGGATGCGGGCGCCCATGATGGACATCCACACCGTGGCGGCCGGCGGCGGCTCGGTGCTGCACTTCGACGGTGCCCGTTACCGCGTGGGCCCCGACTCGGCGGGCGCGGTCCCCGGGCCTGCCTGCTACCGGCGTGGCGGCCCGCTGACCGTCACCGACGCCAATGTGATGCTGGGCCGTATCCAGCCCGCGCACTTCCCTGCCGTCTTCGGCCCGCAGGGCGACCAGCCGCTGGACCCCGAGGCGGTCCGGGCGGGCTTCACCCGGATCGCCGAGGAGACCGGCGACGGGCGCACCGCCGAGCAGGTCGCGGCCGGGTTCCTGGAGATCGCCGTGCTCAACATGGCGAACGCCGTCAAGAAGATCTCCGTGCAGCGCGGCCACGACGTCACCCGCTACGCGCTGGCGAGCTTCGGCGGCGCCGGCGGTCAGCACGCCTGCGCGGTCGCCGACGAGTTGGGCATCCGCACGGTGGTCGTACCGCCGCTTGCCGGGGTGCTGTCCGCCTACGGGATCGGCGTGGCGGACGCCACCGCGCTGCGGGAGCAGTCCGTCGAGGGCGAGCTGGCCGAGGAGCGGCTGGCCGACGTGCGCGACCTGTGCGCCCGGCTGGAGCGGCAGACCCGGGAAGAGCTGCGGGCCGACGGCATTCCGGACGAGGCGATCAGGACGACCGCCCGGCTCCAGCTGCGGTACGCCGGAACGGACGCCACGCTGACCGTCCCGCTGGGCGGCGCGGACCGGATGACACAGGACTTCACGGCCGAGCACCGGGCGCGCTACGGCTTCGCCATGGACAAGCCGCTGGTGGTCGCCACCGCCGTCGCGGAGGCAACCGGCGCGGCGGGACCCGTCAGCGCGCACCCGGTCACTCCCGAGCCGGGCGAGGGCAGTCCCGAACCCCACGACATGGTGCGGATGTTCACGGGCGGAGGGTGGCAGGACACTCCGCTGTACCGACGGGAGGAGCTGCGTCCGGGGCAGCGCGTGACCGGACCCGCGGTCGTCGTGGAGGCGGACGCCACCACCGTGGTGGACCCGGGCTGGGCTGCCGGGGCCGATCCGCACGGACATCTGCTGCTGACCCGGGTACAGGCGCGGGAGGCGGTGTCAGCGGCGGGCACCGAGGTCGACCCGGTGCGGCTGGAGGTCTTCAACAACCTCTTCATGGCGATCGCCGAGCAGATGGGCGTCCGCTTGGAGAACACGGCGCACTCGGTCAACATCAAGGAGCGGCTCGACTTCTCCTGTGCGCTCTTCGACCCCGAGGGCAATCTCGTCGCCAACGCACCGCACATCCCCGTGCATCTGGGCTCGATGGGCGACTCCATCAAGGAGGTGCTGCGGCGCACTGCGGGACAGATGCGTCCTGGCGATGTCTACGCCGTCAACGACCCGTACCACGGCGGCACCCACCTGCCGGACATCACCGTGGTGACGCCGGTCTTCGACCAGGAGGGCGGCGGGGAGGCGGAGGGCCGCCGGCTGCTCTTCCTGGTCGCCTCGCGGGGCCACCACGCCGAGATCGGCGGCCTCACCCCCGGCTCGATGCCCGCCTTCAGCCGCACCGTCGAGGAGGAGGGCGTGCTGTTCGACGCCTGGCTGCTGGTGCGCGACGGGAAGCTGCGCGAGGAGGAGACCCGCGCCCTGCTCACCGGAGCCCGCCACCCCTCCCGCGACCCCGACACCAACCTCGCCGATCTGCGTGCCCAGATCGCCGCGAACGAGAAGGGCATCGCGGAACTGCACAAGATGACCGACCAGTTCGGTCTCGATGTCGTACAGGCCTACATGCGGCACGTGCGCGACAACGCGGAGGAGTCCGTACGCCGCATCATCACCCGGCTGAGCGACGGCAGTTGCACGTACGAGACGGACAGCGGCGCCGTCATCCAGCTGTCCGTCACCGTGGACCGCGAGAACCGTACGGCGCTGCTCGACTTCACCGGCACCTCGCCGCAGCGGGACGACAACCTCAACGCGCCCCGCTCCGTGGTGACGGCCGCGGTGCTGTATGTCTTCCGGACGCTGGTGGCCGACGACATCCCGCTCAACAGCGGCTGTCTGGCGCCGCTGGAGGTGCGTATCCCGGAAGGCTCGATGCTGGCGCCCGTGTACCCCGCCGCAACGGTCGCGGGGAACGTGGAGACCTCCCAGGCGGTCACCGGCGCCCTCTATGCCGCGCTCGGCGTCCAGGCAGAGGGCTCGGGGACGATGAACAACGTCACCTTCGGCAACGACCGTGTCCAGTACTACGAGACGGTCGCCAGCGGCTCCGGTGCGGGGGACGGCTTCGACGGCGCGGACGCGGTGCAGACCCATATGACCAACTCGCGGCTGACCGACCCGGAAGTGCTGGAGTTCCGCTACCCGGTGCGGGTGGAGGACTTCCATGTGCGCCGGGGCAGCGGGGGCACGGGCCGCTGGCGCGGCGGGGACGGAGTGGTGCGGCGGCTGCGCTTCCTGGAACCGGTCACCGTTGCGCTGCTGACGGGACACCGGCGTGTTGCCCCGTACGGCATGGCGGGTGGCTGTCCGGGCGCGCTGGGCGGCAATGTCGTCGAGGGCGCGGATGGTACCCGTACGGAACTGGCGGGGCGTGACGTGGCCGAACTCGGCGCAGGCGAAGCCCTCGTGCTGCACACCCCGGGCGGTGGCGGCTACGGCACCCCGCCGTCGCCGCCACCTCCCGGCTGACGCGCCCCGTATCGCGCCGTCGGTCCCCTGGGCGCCGCTTCACGCGGGCCGTGGCGCGCAGTTGGGATGACGTAGGTAGTCACTGTCCCTTAGCGGCAAAGTAGAGGATTGTTGAACGATTCCGCAATCCTGTTGTTGTCTCGTTCTGGGAACTGCGGTTCACTTCGGCCATGAGCGACAACGTGCTGGAGGAACTCAGCGAAGATCGAGGGCGGTTGGGACGCACCAGCACGGCGGAGCGCGTGGCGGTCATCCTGCGCACCCGGATCATCGAGGGCGGTTTCCGGCCCGGCATGCGGCTGGCGGAGGAGGAGATAGGCAACGCGCTGGGCATCTCGCGCAACACCCTGCGCGAGGCGTTCCGGCTGCTCACCCACGAGCGGCTGCTGGTGCACGAGCTCAACCGCGGCATGTTCGTCCGCAAGCTCACCGTGGAGGACCTTGAGGACCTCTACCGCGTCCGCCGCCTTGTCGAGTGCGCCGCGCTGCGGCAGCTGGCGGCGCCGCCCTGTCCGCCGCCGGACATGACGGCCATGGAGACGGCGGTCGCGGCGGGGCGGCGCGCGGCGGCCGAGCAGCGCTGGCGCGACCTGGGCACGGCCAACATGCACTTCCACCAAGGGCTCGTCGAGCTGGCCGGAAGCCCGCGCACCGACGAGATGATGCGCGGAGTGCTGGCCGAACTCCGGCTCGTCTTCCACGTGATGGAGAACCCCCGCCGATTCCACGAGCCCTACCTGCCGCGCAACGAGCAGATCCTGCGTACGCTCCAGCGCGGCGACGCGCCCGGCGCCGAGCGGCTGCTCGCCGTCTACCTCGACGACTCCCGGCACCAGCTCGCCGAGGAATACGCCCGCCAGCTACGCTGACCGGTCGGGCGCGAGCGGCACACCGTCCTCGGCGGCCCTCCCGAACCGTGGCAACCGTCCCGGATCGCGACAACCGTGCCGTTTCGGATCTTGTCAGTGCGACCGCTTAATGTGTCCGTCGTGACTGAGAGCGCCACCACGACGAGCACCCCGGCCAGGACAGGTGTATCCGCACCCTCCCCGGCCCCGGGCCCCGCGGCCGACGAGGGCCTGGCCCGCCGCTTGCGCGCGCTCGCCTGCACGGCGCCGCTGCACGACCTCGACACCCGCAAGGCCAACCTCGCGGGGGAGTACAGCACCTACGAGATGGCCGAGCTGGCGCTGGCCGCCATCGACCTGGTCACGCTCCAGATGGACTTCGACACCGGCGCCGATCACGAACAGATCGTCGCCAAGCTGCTGCCCCGCGTCGCGGCCCAGGCCCCCACCCGTGATCCCGCCGAGCACGAACGGGTGGCGCGCTGGGTGCTGGAGAACATGATCAACGTCGGCAGCGTGGACCGCGGCTTCCGCGCCGTCTACGGCACCTTCAACCCCGACGGCACCTACGTACGGCGGGGCTACGACTTCAAGCTCATCGAGGAGGTGCCGGGGCCCGGCGGCAGCGTCTATCTGCGCACCACCGACGAGGCCGTCAACGTCCTGGTCGGTGCGCTGGACACGGACGTCACCAGCGCCCAGATCGCCGCCGAGGTCAAGCTGGAGGTCCTCATCAGCCGCGGCCGTCTCGCCGACGCCCAGCTCGCCGCCGAACAGGCCCGCTACCGCACGGTGCAGTACGCCGAGACGCTGCGTCGCACCCTGGAGGCCACCCGGCGCGACGTCCGTGCCGTCGACTGGCTCAGCGCCGTCCCGGACATGATCAGCGAAGCCCTCGACCATGTCGCCGACCGCTACCGCCACGAGAACGCCATCCTCACCAACATCCGCAAGGCGCGCGACGAGGCCGCCTCCGAACGCGGCCCCGATCACAAGCGCCGCGCCGCCGAGCTCGTCGACATCGTCAAGGACTGCATCCGCCGCCACACCCAGCTCCAGTCCAGGCTGCTGGAGGCCGGCCCGCTCTTCCGTGCCGAACAGGACCGCCAGTCCTTCGCGCCGCCCGCCGCCCGCGCCGGACTCGACCTGTACGGCCAGCTTCTCGCGCCCGTACTGCCGCTGCCGCTGGAGCAGGCCGCGCGCGTGACGGACGCCTTCTTCGCCCGCGGCACCGGGCTGCGTACGCCGGGCGCCGTACGGCTGGGCGACCTCACCGACATGCTGCTGACCCCGCCCGCACCACGGGAGCATCTGGGCGCCGAGATGCCCGAACCCGATCTGATCGCCACGCCTGACGACAGCCGCTTCAGCGAGGAGCAGCTGGCGGCGGCCATGGAGCTGTTGGAGCTGCCGCCCGATGCGCCCCGCCGGCTCTCCGGGCTGCTGGCCGATGCCCGCCGCCGCGACCCGGAGCTGCCGTACCTCATCGCGCTGCTGGCCGTCCACGCCGCGAGCCCGCCTGTCGGCACGGCGTATCGCCAGGGCGAGCAGCGGTTGTTGTTCGCCGTGGACGACGGCACCCCGCTGGACGACCCGGAATTCGGCGGAGCCGACCTCATCGTGGGCACGGCACTGCTGGACGCGGCCGGGATGGCGGCCGACCGAACGGAGGCGGCGTGATGCGTGAACTGGAGCAACCATGAATGACTTCGCACCGGAGCCCGACCCGGACGAGGGGGTCGGCAACGGAAGCCCCGCACACCCGGTAACCCCCGCGGACGCGGCCGACGCGGCCCGCCTCGTCTCGTTCGGCCTGCACCCGAAGCTCGCCCCCGCAAGAGACGCCGAGTACACCGAACTGCTGCGCCGCTACCGCGAGGAACCGGCATTCGCGCGGCTGGCCGACGCCGTGGCCACCGGCCTGGGCCTTGTCGTACTTGAGGTCTCCACCCGCGCGGGCATGGCGCTGGCCGCCGCCGAGGACTCCGTCTTCGCGGTCCGTATGGGCGACTACGCCCGGCGGGCCGGCGCGGACTCGACGGACCGCTTCCTGCACGGCCTCGCCCATCTGGCCTGCGCCGCCATGGCCTTCCCCCGCCCCGAGGACCTGGCCGACGACGGCTACATCGGCCGCATCACCGTCAACGGCGTGGACTCGTTCGTCCGCCAGGCGTGCCGCAAGCTGGAGGAGCGGGCCGAGGCCGAGGGCGAGAACACCGACCCGGCCACCGACGCACCGGGGCTGGAGGCGTCCTGGCGGGTCTACGCACGGCGCAGCTCCACCGGCGCCACCAAGGACGCCCGCAGGCTCGCCGGTTCCACCACCGGCATCATCGCCAAGGCCGTCGCCTTCCTCGCCGACTCCGGGTTCCTCCAGCGCACCGGCGACGACGCGGGCGGCACCTACCGCACCACCGCGCGCTACCAGCTGCAGGTCCGTGACATGGCGGGCAGCGCCGCCATGGCCGAGCTGCTGGAGCTGGGCGTCGTCCCGGTCTCGGACGGTACGGCCAGCCTGCTGCCGCCGCCGGACGGCGACGATCAGGAGCTGGCGCCGGACGCCGGACTGCCCTTCCACTCCTGACGGCCACTTCTGAAAGCCGCGGGCCACCCCGCACCCCGCCCACCGCACGCCACCAACGAGAGCCCCGCCGCCATGTACGAGCTGTCCCGGATCCGCCTCTACTCCATTGGGCCCGCCGGTGCGCGCTACGCCGACACCGTGCTGGACCTGCGCGGAGTGGGCGAGCCCGTGCCCAGCCCGGCACCCACGCAGGCGGACTTCTTCGAGGAGGAGCCGCAGGGCCCGCCCTGCCGCCCGGCGCCCGCAGGTGTGCTCTTCCTGGAGAACGGCGGCGGCAAGTCCGTGCTGCTCAAGCTGATCTTCTCCGTGATGCTGCCCGGGCACCGCAACACCCTGGGCGGCGCCAGCTCGGGCGTGCTCCGTAAGTTCCTGCTCGCCGACGACTGCGGCCATGTCGCCCTGGAGTGGCAGCACACCAGGACCGGCGAGACGATCGTGGTCGGCAAGGTCAGCGAGTGGCGTGGCCGCCAGGTCTCCGGCGACCCGCGCAAGTTCGCCGAGGCATGGTATTCGTTCCGGCCGGGCCCCGGTCTGTCCCTGGACTCCCTCCCCGTCGCCGAGTCGGCGGCGCTGCGGCCCCGTGCGGAAGGTGCGTCCTCCGCGCGCGGCAGGCGGCGCACCATGAAGGGCTTCCGCGACGTACTGACCGAGACGGGCAAGGCGTATCCCAACCTGGACGTGGTCTGGGAGGAGATCCACGAGCGCTGGAACGAACATCTGACCACGCTCGGCCTCGACCCCGAACTCTTCCGCTACCAGCGCGAGATGAACGCCGACGAAGGTGAGGCGGCGGGCCTGTTCGCGGTCAAGAACGACTCGGACTTCACCGACCTGCTGCTGCGCGCCGTCACCGACACCCGCGACACCGACGGCCTCGCCGACCTCGTACACGGCTTCGCGCACAAGCTCGGCCGCCGCGCCGAGCTGACCGCCGAACGCGACTTCACCGCGGGCTCCCTCGACCATCTGCACCGCATCACCGAATCCGCCGAGACACGCGCCCGCGCCAGGGAGATCCACGCCGGTGCCGAGCGCCGCACCCGTCACCTCGCCCACCGGCTGACGGCGCGCGGCACCCAGGAGCGCGGCCGCGCCGCCGAACTGGCCGAACAGCTGGAGCAGGCACGGGAGTCGGTCACCGCAGCCGAGGACGCCCGCACCCGAGCCTCCCGTATCGCCGCCGAACTGGCCTACCGGCACGCCTCGCTGGCGCTGGCCGCCGCCGAGAAGTCGGCGGCGGCGCAGAAGCGTGAGCTGAGCGAGGCACGGACGCTGCACTCCGCCTGGCAGGCTGCCGAGACCGTGCTCGCGCACCGGACGGCCGCCGACCGCTCGGCCCGGGTCGCCGCCGCCATCCGGGAGGCCGAGCGCGACGCGGCCCCCGCGCTGGCAGCGCGCGCCCACGCCGCCACCGCGCTGGTACGAGCCCTCAACGCCGCGGCGGAGGACAGCGAACGCATCGCGGGTGAACAGGAAGAGCGCTCCGCCACGCTCCAGACCGAGAGCGAGAGCGCCCACCGGGACGCCACGGCCGCCGCCACCGAGGCACAGCGCGCCCGCAGCGAGACCGAACACCTGCGCCAGCGCCTCGCCGAGGTGGAGCAGGAGATGGACCAAGCCGTACGCGCCGGCTGGCTGCACGACAGCGACCCGGACGCCGACCCGGCACGCGCCGCGCTGGCCGCCAGCGACGCCGAGAAGAGCGCCGTCGCCGCCTTCGAATCGGCGCGTGACGCGGCAGCCCGCAGCGCCGAGCGGGCCCGCGAGCTGGCAAGCCGCCACGCGAGCGCCGAGCTTGCCGCAGCACGCGCCGCGGACGCCGCCGAGGCCGCCGGAAGTACGTACACGGCCGAGGGCGCCACCGCCGGAGCCCTCGGCGGCGAGGAGCGCCTCGCCGAACTGCTCGGGCTGCCCACCGGCCGCCCGGGTGCCCCGAACGCGGACGGGGGCCCGGCAGGAGCGACGCGGGCCACGCTCCCCGGCCAGCGCGGCGCGGGCAGCACCTCCGACGTACGGGGCCCCGGGGCGGACGCCGACCCCGAGCCGGTCCGGCGCACCGGCGCCGTGCCGGGCCAGGGCGGCGCCCCGGAAGCCGGAGCCGTGCCGGGCACCGGGCCGGCTCCCCGTACGGCCCCCGACCGGACAGCGTCCACGTCCCAGGGCCCCCTCACCGCCGAGGAGCTGGACCGCAACGCAGAGGCGCTCCAGGAGCTGCTGGACGAGGGGGTGGCCGCCGCCGAGCGGCAGCTGTTCGAGCTGCGTACCGCCGCGGCGGACGACTCGCGGATGCTGGGAGCGCTCGGCGACGGCGGGCTGCTCCCCCCGGGCCCCGATGTGACCGCCACCGTCGAGTACCTGGGCGAGCACGGTGTCCCCGCGCTGCCCGGCTGGCGCTACCTCGCCCAGGCTGTGGACCCCGCCGACCACGCCGCGGTGCTCGCAGCGCGGCCCGAACTGGTCGACGGCGTCATCATCACCGACCCCGACAGCCACGCGCGCGCCCGTGAAGTGCTGGCGGGCGCCGCGCTGTTGCCCCGTTCGGCCGTCGCCGTCGGTACCTCCGCCGCGCTGCTCGCCCCCGCGCCGGCGCCGGACAGCGGGGGAGAGTCCGGAGTCTTCCTCGTACCGCCCAACCCGGCAATGCACGACGAGCACGCGGCCGACGACGAGCGCCGCCGGCTGCGGGAACGCGCCGCAGCCCGGGACGAGGAGATCCGCGCGCTGGCGGCGCGGCTCTCCGCCGACCGGGCGCTGGCGGCCCGGCTTGCCTCCTGGCGCAGCGGCTGCCCCGAAGGCCGGCTGGACGAGCTCGCCGAGACCGCGGCGCAGGCCCGGGAGGCCGCGGAAGTGGCCCAGCAGCACCTTGCCGAGGTGCGCGAGGCCCGCGCCGAGGCCGACGAGCAGGCCGCCGAGACCGCCCGGGTCCGGGACGAGCGCCAGGAAGCAGCCCAGCGCGCCCGCCGCAGCGCCGACGCGCTGGCAGGGCTCGCCTTCCGGCTGCGGGAGCGCGCCACGTGGCAGGCCCGGCTGCGCGAGCTTGCCGACGACGTGGCCACCGCGCAGGAGCATGCCGAACAGTGCCTGGAGCGGGCGCGCTCGGCCGACGAGGACCGGCGCGCGGCCCAGCGTGCGGCCGACGACGCCCACCGCACGGCCCGCACCCTGCGTGCCGAACGCGCCGAGATCGCGGGCGTATCCGACGACCCGGAGCCGGCCGACGACGATTCGGCGGCCCCCGGTGACAAGTCCGCCGCCCCGCCTGCCCGTACCTCCTCCCTGCCGGACCTGCGCGAGGCGTACCGGTCGGCCTCCCAGCTGTACGAGAAGGTCGGCGTCGGTGCCGACCTGCGCGCCGAACAGGCCCGTGCCGAGGGCGACGAGTCGGCGGCCAAGGCGGCGCTCGACCGGCTCAGCAACAAGGTGCGCACCCGCGCGGCCCAGCTGCTGGAAGGTCCCGACGGCGCCGACGGCCCCTCCCGACAGGCGGCGGCGGCCCGCGCCGAAGCGCTCGTCCAGCGCCTGGAGGCCCGTAACTCCGACGCCAGCGAGCAGCTCGGCAGGCTCCGCGGCGAGGCCGAGCGGCTGGCCCCCGGAGACGGCGACCGCCACACCGAACTCCCGGACGACCTGGTACCGGCCGACGCCGCGCAGGCCCAGACCCTGCTGCGGACCGCCAACGCCGAACTGGCGGCCCGCGGCGACGAACTGGAAGCAGCACGCGACGCCTACGCCGCGCTCCAGCGCGCCCACGCCGCCGCCGAGGACGCCGCCGGCGGCTTCGACGAGACCGCGGCCACCCTCCGCGACCTGCTCCGCGAACCGGCCGCCCCCGCGCCCGGGGAGCAGGAGGGCGAGGAGCCCCCCGAGCCGTACGCGGGCAGCCCAGCCGAGGCCCGGCAGGCGGCTGCCGAGGCGCGGCGTTCACTGCGCGGCTGCGCCGCCGACCTCTCCGCCGCCGAGCAGTCCGTGCGCGAGGCGTGCGATGTGCTCGTACGGCATGCCAACTCCAGCCGCTACGAACAGGTCCGCACTCCGGCACGGCAACAGGTGCGCGAGCTGCCGGCCTCCGCGTTGCCGGACCACGCGGCTGCCTGGGCGGCTGCGTTCGCGCCCCGGCTGCGCGTACTGACGGACGAGCTGGCCCAGTTGGAGCGCAACCGGGACAGCATCGTGGACCGGCTGCGCGGACTGGTGGAGTCCTCGCTGACGACGCTGCGTTCGGCGCAGCGGCTCTCCCGGCTGCCGGAAGGGCTGGGGGAGTGGTCGGGCCAGGAGTTCCTGCGCATCCGCTTCGACGACCCCGACCAGGCCACGCTCACCGAGCGGTTGGGCGAGGTCATCGACGAGGCCACCCGCGCCGCCGTCCGCAAGAACTCCGACCTGCGCCGCGACGGGATGACGCTGCTGCTGCGCGGGGTGCATGCCGCACTGCAGCCGCGCGGCGTCTCGGTGGAGATCCTCAAGCCGGACGCCGTGCTGCGCGCCGAGCGGGTCCCGGTCGGGCAGATGGGGGACGTCTTCTCCGGCGGCCAGCTGCTGACCGCCGCGATCGCCCTGTACTGCACGATGGCGGCGCTGCGCAGCAACGACCGGGGCCACGACAAGCACCGGCACGCCGGCACCCTCTTCCTGGACAACCCCATCGGCCGGGCCAATGCCACCTATCTGCTGGAGCTGCAGCGGGCCGTGGCCGACGCGCTGGGCGTCCAGCTCCTCTACACCACGGGCCTGTTCGACACCACGGCGCTGGCGGAGTTCCCGCTGGTGATCCGGTTGCGTAACGACGCGGACCTGCGCGCCGGGTTGAAGTACATCAGCGTGGAGGAGCATCTGCGGCCCGGCCTGCCCCAGCCCGAGGCCGAGGAGGGCGAGGCCGCTGTGCACGGTGAGATCACCGCGACACGGATGTTCCGCCGTCCCGAGCAGAATCCGCCCGCTGTCCGCGACGAACCGCCTGCGCAGCCGCCGGATTCGGATGCCCGGCCGGACGTTCCCGCCCCTCATCCGCCGGGTGACGCGCCGGACGCGGCACACTCCCCGAGCTCGTGACGTCGCGCGCCGCGCCCGGTGCCGGAGCGCCTCGTTCCGTACCGGCGTGCGGCGTGTGACGGCGGTTGGCCGCCGCGCGTCGTCTGGCCGCGCTGCTGGGCTCCGAGAGGACCCCGTTCCGCTGCACCCACACCTGCCGGGTGATCCATACGTCGAGCACGGCCCAGGTCGCCACAACGGTGCTGCCGATGGTGGACAGCACCATCGGGAACGCCAGCCAGACAGCGGCCAGCGAGCAGAAGAACGCGACCATGAGCTGCACCAGCGTGAGTGCGGCGATGATCACCGCCCGAACTGCCGCCGCCCGCACCGGGTCCGGCAGCCGGGGTTTCGCATACATCTTTTTCACTCCCCCTTCACTACCCCCCGATCCTCGCACGGTTCCGTAAACGTGTGCTGTGCCACAGACTTCCAACGTCCGGCAGGGCATCGACGGACAACTCGGGATGAGGCACCCTGGACTGCCTGTTCGGAGGCTCATGCAAACCTACGAGTTGCCAGCGCCTCAGTAGTAAGCTCGCGCCGTTTGCTGTCGGTACACGCCCCCGTGCGCTGGGGAAGACGTAGGGGAGGCCATGCGCTTTCGCGGGAAGTCCATCCGCCGGAAGATCGTGGTACTGCTGCTGGTGCCGCTGGTCTCTCTGCTGTCCATCTGGGGCTTCGCGACCTACATCACCGCTGTCGAGGCGAACAGCCTGCTGCGGCTGGACGAGATAACCCGCAAGATCGGCAACCCGACGGAGGACGCCGTCCGGGCCATCCAGCGCGAACGCCTCCAGATCATGGTGCATGTCGCCGATCCGGGTAACAGCCAGGAGCAGACACTCCTGCACCAGCTCCAGGCCACCACGGACCGCAAGGTGGCCGTCGTACGCCGCAACGCGTCCGACAGCGGCATCCGTTCCGACCTGGGCCCGGACTCCAAGGCCCGGCTGGGTGACTTCCTGGACGCGCTGGACGGAATGAAGAGGCTGCGGGAGCGCGTCGAGGAGAACACCGTCACCCGGGGCGGCGCCTTCCAGGCGTACAACGAACTCATCGACCCCGCCTACGCGCTGGTCGACTCGCTCAGCGCCGTCGACGACGTCGATCTGGAGAAGCAGGGCCGCGCCCTCGTCGGCCTGTCCCGCGCCCGTGAATACCTCTCCCGGGAGGACGCGCTGATGGCCGCTGCCTACGCCGCGGGCCAGTTCACCCGGGGTGACCAGCGCGCTCTCTCCGACCGTGTCGCCGAGCGCAACATCGCCTACGAGAGCAACCTCCCCTCGCTTCCCGCCGAGGACCGGCAGCTCTTCGAGAACTACTGGAACAGCAGCGACGGCCGCACCCTGCGCAGCTACGAGGACGCCGTCATCGCCGCCGGACCCCGCACCACCGAAGGGCCGATCGGCGAGGAGCGCTGGCACCTCGGCAACGCCACGGTCCTGGACGACCTCCAGAAGATGGGAGAGCAGGCGCAGAAGCGCTTCCAGAAGCGCGTCGACCCCGTTGCCACCCGGGTGCTCGTCCAGGCCGCAGCCGCCGGAGTGCTCGGCTTCCTCGCCGTGCTGGCCTCCCTCGTCATCTCCATCCGCGTCGCCCGCAGCCTTGTGCGCGATCTCAACACCCTGCGCAAGGAGGCCAACGAGTCGGCCGGCGAACGGCTGCCCAGCGTGATGCGCCGCCTCGCCGCGGGCGACAAGGTGGACGTCGAGACCGAGTCGCCCCGGCTGGAGTACCCCTCGGACGAGATGGGGCAGGTCGGCCAGGCCCTCAACACCCTCCAGCGGGCCGCGGTGGAAGCCGCCGTCAAACAGGCCGACATGCGGCGCGGCGTCTCCGAGGTCTTCGTCAACCTCGCCCGCCGCAACCAGGTGCTGCTGCACCGCCAGCTCACCCTCCTCGACGCCATGGAGCGCCGCACCGAGGACGCGGACGAACTCGCCGACCTCTTCAAGCTGGACCACCTCACCACCCGGATGCGCCGGCACGCCGAGGGCCTGGTCATCCTCTCCGGCGCTGCGCCCTCCCGGCAGTGGCGCAAGCCCGTCCAGCTGATGGACGTCGTACGGGCCGCCGTCGCCGAGGTCGAGGACTACGAGCGGATCGAGGTCCGCAGGCTGCCCCGGCTCGCCGTGGACGGCGCCGCGGTCGCCGACCTGACTCATCTGATCGCCGAACTGCTGGAGAACGCGACGGTGTTCTCCCCGCCGCACACCGCCGTACAGGTGCTGGGGGAGCGGGTCGCCAACGGCTTCACGCTGGAGATCCACGACCGCGGTCTGGGTATGACGGCCGACGCGATGCTGGACGCCAATCTGCGGCTGGCCGAGACGCCCGAGTTCGAGCTGTCCGACACCGACCGGCTCGGCCTGTTCGTCGTCTCACGGCTCGCCCAGCGCCAGGGCGTACGCGTCTCGCTCCAGCCCTCGCCCTACGGCGGCACCACGGCCGTCGTCCTCATCCCCGGCACCGTCCTCACCGAGACCCCCGGCCGGGACGAGGCCCCCGGCCGGGACGGGGACCAGCGCGGGCCGGGCCGTACCGCCATCGAGGCCGGAGGGAAGTCAGCGCGTCCGCTGGACGGGCCCGTCGAACTGGAGGCCCCGTTGGAGGAGGAGCCCCGCGCCTCCCGGGAGACCGGCACCTCGCGGGAGAGCCACGGCGGGCCCCGCAGGCGCGAGCACGGTACGACGTCCGCCTCGGTGGCACCGACGGGTGAGCAGCACCAGCAGACGCGGGACGAAGCCCCTCCCGCCGCCCGCACGGACGCCCACTCCGAGCCGGGCACCGGCTCCGAGCCGGGCGACGGCAGCGAGTCCGGCACCGGCGGCCCGGCACCGCTGCCCCGCCGCCGTCCCGGCGCTCCGGTGCTGGTCTCCGACAACGGGCGCACCGTCGACCCGGACCGCCGGTCCACCGGTGAACGCACCAGCGACAGCGGCCGCGCGCCGCTGCCCCGCCGCAAGCCCCTTACGACCCGCCGGGCGGACCCCGAGCCCCAGACCGAATCGGGACCCCAGACCGAATCGGGGGCCCAGACCGAGTCCGGGCCCCGGCCGGGGTCCGGCGCCAGGCCCGGGGGCACCGCCGGGGACGCGGAGCAGCCGTCAGCGCAGTCCGAGCCGGCGCAGGGCCGGGTCGGCGGCCTGCCGCGCCGGGTGCGGCAGGCCAGC
This sequence comes from Streptomyces sp. 8N114, assembly GCF_052245835.1. Taxonomy (NCBI): domain Bacteria; kingdom Bacillati; phylum Actinomycetota; class Actinomycetes; order Kitasatosporales; family Streptomycetaceae; genus Streptomyces; species Streptomyces sp. 8N114. The sequence goes on from NZ_JBQQBT010000004.1 coordinate 461,764, forward strand.
CTCGCGCCGCAGCTCAAGGCCGAGACCTCAACCGGTAACACCCGCATGCCGCAGGCTCAGTCGGGCACCCAGGGATCCAGCACGCCCGACGTCGACGATCGCGACGCCGACGAAGTGCGCAGCAGAATGGCCTCCCTCCAGCGCGGCTGGGAACGCGGCAGACGCGAGAGCGAACCGCCGCACGACGCGGGGGAGTCAGCACCAGGAACAACACCGGGAGGGGACGGTCGATGACCGCACCGAACGCCGCATCGCACAACGCCGGAAGCGGTGAGCTCAACTGGCTCCTCGACGAGCTGGTCCAGCGCGTCGGCAGTATCCGCAAGGCGCTCGTGCTCTCCGGGGACGGCCTCGCCAGAGGCGCCTCGGAGGGACTCACCCGGGAGGACAGCGAGCACCTGGCGGCCGTCGCCTCCGGGTTCCACAGCCTCGCCAAGGGCGTCGGCCGGCACTTCGGGGTCGGCGGCGTACGGCAGACCGTGGTCGAGCTGGAGGAGGCGTTCCTCTTCGTGACGGCAGCCGGCGACGGAAGCTGCCTGGCCGTCCTGACCGACGCCGAAGCCGATGTCGGCCAGGTCGCCTACGAGATGACGCTCCTGGTCAAGCGCGTCGGGGTACATCTGGGCACCCCGACACGCAGCACGCCGGCCGACTGACCGCACGCCGGGGGCGACGGGACGACGGGACGACGGACAAGGGAGCGAGAGGACGGGGCCGGCCATGACGAACCGCTGGTTCGACGATGCAGGACCCGTGGTGCGCCCGTACGCGATGACCCGGGGCCGCACCCGCAGCGGCGCGAAGGACACGCAGCTCGACCTCATCGCCCTCGTCATCGCCGACAGCCCGGACGCGGCGGAGCCGGACGCCGGATCCGCCGCGGAGGGCGAGCTCCTTCCGGAGGAGGAGGACAAGCTCCTCACGGACCACGCGTTCGTGCCCGAGCACTTCGACATCCTCGCGCTCTGCCGCCGCTCCCCCCTCTCGGTGGCCGAGGTGGCGGCCGAACTCGACCTACCCGTGGGGGTGGTACGCGTCCTGATCGGCGACCTGGTGGAGGCCGACCTGGTGCGCGTCACCCGCCCCGTCCCTCCGGCGGAGCTGCCGGACGAGAGCATCCTCAGAGAGGTGATCAATGGTCTTCGGGCGCTCTAAGCGGGGCGGCAGAACGGCCCCGGCCGAACCGGTGACACTGAAGATACTGGTGGCCGGGGGCTTCGGTGTCGGCAAGACCACGCTGGTGGGAGCGGTCAGCGAGATCAGACCGCTGCGCACCGAGGAGCTGCTGACCGAGGCCAGTCGCCCCTTGGACAGCACCAAAGGGGTGGAGTCGAAGTCCACGACGACGGTCGCCATGGACTTCGGCCGCATCACCATCAACGACGGACTCGTGCTCTATCTGTTCGGCACACCGGGCCAGGACCGATTCTGGTTCCTGTGGGACGAACTGGCGACCGGCGCACTCGGCGCCGTCGTGCTCGCCGACACCCGGCGACTGGACAACTGCTTCGCCGCGATCGACTACTTCGAGCGCCGCAGCATCCCCTTCACCGTGGCGGTCAACTGCTTCGACGACGCCGAGCGGTACCCCGCCGAGACCCTCCGTGAAGCCCTCGACCTCGACGGGGGCGTCCCCCTCCTGCTGTGCGACGCCCGGCAGCGCGAGTCCGCGCGGGACGTGCTCATCTCGGTGGTCGAGCACGCCATGCACCACGCCAGCCTGGCAGGGGCCCCCACCGACAACTGAGTCCGGTACGGGGTGCCCCTGCACGACGGTTGCGGGCTGCGGGTCAGTCGTGGCTGGTCGCGCAGTTCCCCGCGCCCCTTACGGGGCGCGTCCCCTGGGAGAAGCTTGGGCAGTCTGCTCCCCCAAGCTCTTCGAGCAGGGGGCAAGCCCTAGTCCGACTTCTCCCACCCAAAGCTGCGATCGACGGCCTTGTGCCAGTTCGCGTACTCGCGGTCACGCTCCTCCGCGCTCATCGACGGAGTCCACTCCGCGTCGCGCTTCCAGTGGGCCCGCAGCTCGTCCAGATCGGACCAGACCCCCGTCGCCAGGCCGGCGGCGTAGGCGGCGCCCAGGCAGGTGGTCTCGGCGACCACGGGCCGGATCACCGGAACGCCGAGCACATCGGCCTGGTGCTGCATCAGCAGGCTGTTGGCCGTCATTCCGCCGTCCACCTTCAGCGTGGTGATCTCCACCCCGCTGTCCTGGTACATCGCGTCGACGACCTCGCGGGTCTGCCAGCTTGTCGCCTCCAGCACGGCCCGCGCCAGGTGCGCCTTGGTCACATACCGGGTCAGCCCGGCGATGACACCGCGCGCGTCCGAACGCCAGTACGGGGCGAACAGTCCGGAGAACGCCGGCACGATGTAGGCACCGCCGTTGTCCTCGACGCTGGCGGCCAGCGGTTCGATCTCGGAGGCGTCGTTGATGAATCCCAGCTGGTCGCGGAACCACTGCACCAGCGCGCCGGTGATCGCGATGGAGCCCTCCAGGCAGTAGACCGGCGCCTCGTCGCCCAGCCGGTAGCCCATCGTGGTGATCAGCCCGTGCTTGCTGGGCACGGGCCTGCTGCCGGTGTTCAGCAGCAGGAAGGAGCCGGTGCCGTAGGTGTTCTTGGCCTCGCCGACGCCGTAGCAGGTCTGTCCGAAAACAGCCGCCTGCTGGTCACCGAGCGCCGAGGCCACCGGCACGCCCGCGAGCTGCCCGACAGCCGTGCCGTACACCTCCGAGGAGGACCTGATCTCCGGCAGCACGGCAGCGGGCACGTTCATCGCGTCCAGCACCGACTGGTCCCACTCCATGGACTCCAGGTTCATCAGCATGGTGCGGGAGGCGTTGGTGACGTCGGTGACATGCCGGCCGCCGTCGGTGCCGCCGGTCAGATTCCAGATCAGCCAGGAGTCGATGGTGCCGAACGCGATCTCCCCGTTGGCGGCGCGCTGCCGCAGCCCCGGTACGTTGTCCAGCAGCCAGGCGACCTTCGGCCCGGCGAAGTAGCTGGCCAGCGGCAGGCCCGTACGGTCGCGGAAGCGGTCCTGGCCCACCTCGCCGCCCAGCTCGGTGCAGAGCGCGGAGGTGCGGGTGTCCTGCCAGACGATGGCGTTGTGCACCGGCTCGCCCGTCGCACGGTCCCACAGCACCGTCGTCTCGCGCTGGTTGGTGATGCCGATGGCGCTGAGCTGGTCGGCGCGCAGCCCCGCGCGCTCCAACGCGCCGCCGACCACTGCCTGGACCTTGGTCCAGATCTCGCTTGCGTCGTGCTCCACCCAGCCGGGTTTCGGGAAGATCTGGCGGTGCTCCTGCTGGTCGACGGCGACGATCCCGCCCTGCTGGTCGAAGACGATGCAGCGGCTGGAGGTGGTGCCCTGGTCGATGGCAGCGACGTACTTGTCCGTCATGGTTTGACGACCCCTCGATAGGTGCGTTCGGACGTCACGATCAGAATGCGGCCTTGCGGAGCGGCACGCCGAAGCCCCGCCGAGCAGAGCCGTCAGGCCCCGCCGATCGGCGGCTCCACCCGGCATCACGGCGGTGTCCGCGACGAGCGTGACGGCAGTGTTCAGCCCAGCTGAGAGGCAGTCAAGGCCAGGCGCACAACCGGGACGTCGCGCCCCGTCTGCGACGCTCCCGTCGCGACTGTCACCGAGGTGTCACCAGATCCTCACGCCCCCGTACGTACCCCCGCTCACGCGAACCGGCCCGCGGGGTCGGGCGTCCACACAGAACGAGGACGGCGGCACGGGACCGACGGGGGTGGCCCCGAGCCGCCGTTTCTCACTTCCCTCTGCTCCGTACCCTGCTGGATCCCTGGCCGATCCCTGGTGGAGAGGGCTCGCCCCCTGGTAGAGGAGAGGGGCATGAGACGCATCCGCACCGCATCGCACGCCCCGCTCGCCGCGGCCGGCGTCCTCCTGGCCCTCGCCGTCGCCCCGGCTCCCGCGGCGCAAGCCGCGTCCGGGCAGGGCCACGAGCCCAAGGCACCGGAGGAGTTCGTCGCCCTGCACGACGTGGCCCCGAGCATCCGGCAGGACATCCGCTACTTCACCGAGCACAACTTCGTCGGCGAACCCATCGACGGCTACCGCCAGCCGATGTGCATCGTCACCAAGGACACGGCCAAGGCGCTCGCCCGGGCCCAGCGCTCCCTCCTCAGCCGCGGCTACACGCTCAAGGTCTACGACTGCTACCGCCCGCAGCGTGCCGTCGACCACTTCGTGCGCTGGGCCAAGGACCTGGACGACGAGAAGATGAAGCCCGAGTTCTACCCCCGCGTCGAGAAGAACCGGCTCTTCGAGGACGGCTACATCGCGGAGAAGTCGGGACACAGCCGCGGCAGCACCGTCGACATCACCGTCGTCAAGCTGCCCGCCAAGCCCACCCGCCCCTACCACCCCGGCGAGCCGCTGGTGCCCTGCTACGCCCCCAAGGAGGAACGGTTCCCCGACAACTCCGTCGACACGGGCACCGGCTTCGACTGCTTCGACACCCTCTCTCACACCGATGACCCCCGCATCACCGGGGAACAGCGCGCCAACCGGCAGTTGCTGAAGACCACCCTGGAGCGCGAGGGCTTCACCAACCTCCCGGAGGAATGGTGGCACTTCACCCATAAGCCGGAGACCTTCCCCGACACCTACTTCGACTTCCCCGTCTCCCGCCACTCGCTGACCCCGCCCCACTGAGGCCACACGCCACTGGGGCCACCCGGAATCGCACATGTGGCTCCAGTGGCCCCGCCATGGGCGCTACGTTGTGGCAGCAGTCGGACATCCACGCAGCCGAGCAGGGGAGCCAGCCATGACGGACCGCACGGAGCGGGCGCAGCAGCCCGCGACGGAGATCGACACCACGGTCCCGCACTCCGCGCGCATCTGGAACTATCTCCTGGGCGGCAAGGACCACTACGCCGTCGACCGCGCTGCAGGCGACCAGGTCTGCGCGATCTTCCCCGGGATGGTCGACATCACCCGCCACTCCCGCGCCTTCACCGGCCGGGTCGTACGCCACCTCGCGGGAGAGGTGGGGATCCGGCAGTTCCTCGACATCGGCACCGGCCTGCCCACCGTCGACAACACCCACGAGATCGCCCAGCGGGTGGCCCCGGAGTGCCGCATCGTCTACGTCGACAACGACCCCCTCGTCCTCGCTCACGCCCAGGCACTGCTCACCAGCACCCGCGAGGGCTCGACCAGTTATCTGCACGCCGACGTACGCGATCCGGCAAGCATCCTCGCCGCGGCAGCCGACAGCCTCGACTTCGGGCAGCCCGTCGGACTGATGCTGATGGGCATCCTCGGCCTGGTCAGCGACTACGACGAGGCGCGCGAGGTGACTGCCGAACTGCTGGCCGCGCTGCCGTCCGGCAGCTACCTGGGCTACAACGACGGCAGCACGACCGACCCCGCCTACGTCAAGGCCATCAGCCGCTTCAACGACCGCAGCGGCGCCGTGCCCTACACCCCCCGCACCCCCCAGCAGATGGCGGGCTTCTTCGAGGGGCTCGAACTGCTGGAGCCCGGCATCGTCTCCTGCCCACACTGGCGCCCCGAAGCGCTCCCGTTCGGCGAACCGCCCGAGGTCGCCGTCTACGGCGGAGTCGGCCGCAAGCACTGATCGTGGGGCGTTTTCCGGGGAGAGGGTGCCCCTGACGGATGCTTGCGGGCTACGGCTCGTTGTGGTTGCTCGCGCAGTTCCCCGCGCCCCTGACGGGGCGTGTTCTCCCTGCTGCGCTTGGGAGGGTCTGCGCCTGGGGGTACCCCCTGCTCGAAGCAGCTTGGGGGAGCAGGGCCGGCATGCCGGGCACGCACGACCCGCCGGGCAAGCCCTAACAGGCCGCCGGTCCCACAGGCCCCCGCACTCGTACGACGTACCCCACCGCACCACCGCCCTCCCGCTCCACCGCCACAGAACCGTCTTCCGCACCGCGCACAGTGAACCGCTCCGCCGCCGGCCGCTCCCATCCGTCACCCGGATCCGGGATCAGCAGCCCGCCCCCGGTACGTCCTGGCGCCGGCGGCCACACCTCCAGCTCCGTACGCCCGTCCGGGCCCCGCACCGGCATCGCAGCCCCCGCCCGCGCCAGCACGGGAAGCCGCCCCAGCGGCGCCGCCACCCGCACCGTGGCCGGGCCCTGGTAGCCGCGCCCGGTGTCGGTGTCGTACCACCGGCCCGCCGGCAGCCGCACCGTACGCGACCGCACCCCCCGCTCCAGCACCGGCGCCACCAGCAGCGCATCACCCAGCAGGAACGCGTCCTCGCAGTCACGCAGCGCCCGGTCCCGCGGATGCTGCCACCACACCGGCCGCACGTAAGGGGCGCCGGTACGGTGCGCCAGCTGAGCCAGCGTCAGCAAGTACGGCTCCAGCCGCTCCCGCTCCGCCAGGGCGGCCCGCACATGCTCCAGCACCTCCTCGCCGAACCCCCATGGCGCCCCCGCGGGATCCGCGGCGGTATGCGTACGGAAGAGCGGCAGATACGCGGCCAGCTGGAACCAGCGCAGATACAGCTCGGGGGAGGGCCGCCCGGTGTCACCGCCGACATCCGGACCCGCGTACGGCACCCCGCACAACCCCAGGCCCAGCACCAGCGACAGCGCGGCCCGCAGCCCGGCCCAGCCGGTCTCCAACTCGGCGGCCGCGGCACCGCCGTACCGCTGGGTCCCCGCCCACCCCGCACGGGAGAGCACGAACGGGCGCTCCCCGGGGCGCAGCTCCCGCAGCCCCGCGAACCCGGCCTTCGCCATCGTCAGGGCGTAGACGTTGTGGCCCTCACGGTGATCGCCGCCTCGGCCCTCCAGCGCGTGCCGTGCCGAGAGCGGCAGCGTCCGGTCGCCGAACGCGCACAGCGACACCGGCTCATCCCCGGTGTGCCACACTCCGGCGAAGCCCTGCTCCAACGGCTCCGCGTACAGCGCACCCCACCACTTGCGCACCCGCCGGTCGGTGAAGTCGGGGAAGACCACTTCCCCGCAGAGCGCACGGCCCAGCACCGTCCGCTCCCGCGCGTCCCGTACGAACAGGTCGGCGGCGCCGCCGCTGTCGAACAGCGGATCGCCGGCCTCGGCCCGCACCCCCGGCTCCACCACCGACACCAGCCGCACCCCGGCCTCCCGCAGCCCCGCCATCGGTCGCGGAAGCCCCGGGAAGCGTGGCGTGTCCCCCGTGGCGCCGCGAGGGCTGCGGCCGTGCGCGGTGTCCAGATGCAGCGCGCCCAGCGGCAGCCCGCGCTCCCGGTGGCCGTCCACCAACTCCCGCACCGCCCGCTCTCCGCCCGCACCCCGGAGCGCGTGCTGGTGGCCCAGCGCCCAACGTGGCGGCACCGCCGGGGCCCCGGTGAGCGCTGCCCAGCCGTGCAGCACACGGGAGGGAGCGCCCGCCACCACCCAGTACCGCATCGGCCCGCCGTCCATCCGCACCTCGCACCGCCCGGGGCGGTCGTGCCCCGAGCCCTGCCCCTCCGCGCCCTCCCGCACGGTCACCGAACCGTCCCAGGGGTTGTCGTGGAAGACGAGCAGCGTGCCCGCGTCCGCCACGCTCACCAGCACTGGCATGGTGACCGACAGCGGGTCGGTGCCCGGACCGCAGGGCCCGGCGTCGGTGTTCCACAGCCGGTACTTGCCCGTCCGCAGCCGGGGCCCCGCGGCCCTGCCGCCCAGCCCGAAGAACCGTGTGTCACAGGGGAGTTCGGACCGCTGCATCCACCGCGGCCCGGCGTCGGCCTCCGCCTCCTCGGCACCCTTCTCCGCGCTCTCCCACCACCGGGGCGGCTGGTCCCGGCGCAGCAGCGCGCCACCCGGGGTGCGCATCTCCACGGCACCGTGCCGGGAGACGATCACCAGCATCCGCTCGGAGACCACCCGCCAGCCGCCGTCCTTGTCCGGCTCCAGCCGCGCCCGCGGATCGGGCTCCGGGCACGCGCCCACCAGCGCGTACGACGGCTCCGGCGCCGCGCCGTCCCACCCGAGGAACACCGCGCCGCCCACCGTCACCCGCACATCCAGCACCGACCGCGCGAAGCTCACCCTGCCGCCGCCCGGCCCCGGCTCCGCACCCGCCGCCTCACCCGGCGTACGGGCCCGCTCCGCGCGCTGCCGGGGCAGCCCCACCGCGTCAGCCCGCCGTCTGCGCCACGCCGCGCGCAGCGCCCGTATCCCCAGCCCTCCGCCCCCCGTACCGACAACCGTCACCGACCGCACCAGGCCCCGCCCTTCCATGCTGCTCAGCCTGCCATCGGCAACCCCACACGTCAGGGCTGTTAAACGGCCGTTCACCCGCTGGTCACCATGGTTTCTGGGGGCTCCGCACACTCCCCGCAGCCGCGCTGTGTGACTCCTGCCCTGGCACAACGGATGATCAGATGGCATCGTCCCGCGCGAAGGGACGCGACGACGCGTACAGGACGCAGGGAGCCGCCATGACCGCAGCGCACAGCGACAGGACCGCTCAGACCTCACACGTCTCGCAGCCCTCACAGCCCTCGCAGCCCGAGGCGCTCTGGCGGCCAGATCCCGGCGACTTCCCCTCGGCCCGCCTCACCCGGTTCCAGGACTGGGCAGCCCGCCACCATGGCGCCCCGGCCCCCGACCCGGCCGACCCCGTCGCCTCGTACGCCGCGTTGCACCGCTGGTCCACCGAGCACCTGGCCACCTTCTGGGGCGCGTTCGCCGAATGGTCCGGCATCCGCTTCAGCACCCCGTACGAGACCGTCCTCGCCGACGCGCGCATGCCCGGCGCCCGCTGGTTCCCCGGCGCCACCCTCAACTACGCCGAGCACGCGCTGCGTCCGGCCGAGGACCCCGCGCGCGCCGCCGAGCCCGCCCTGCTGCACGTCGACGAGTCCCACGAGCCAGCGCCGGTCAGCTGGACCGAACTGCGCGCCCAGGTCGCCTCCCTCTCCCAGGAGCTGCGCCGCCTCGGTGTACGCGCCGGCGACCGGGTCAGCGGCTATCTGCCCAACGTCCCGCAGGCGGCCGTCGCCCTCCTGGCCACCGCAGCGGTCGGCGGCGTATGGACCTCCTGCGCACCCGACTTCGGAGCCCGCAGCGTCCTGGACCGCTTCCAGCAGGTCGAGCCCGTCGTCCTGTTCACCGTCGACGGCTACCACTACGGGGGCAAGGAACACGACCGCAGCGAGACCGTCGCCCAACTCCGCACGGAACTGCCCACCCTCCGCGCCGTCGTCCACGTACCGCTGCTGGGCACCCCGGCCCCGGAGGGCGCACTCGAGTGGGCGGACCTCACCTCCCTCGACGCCGAACCCCACTACGAGCAGGTGCCCTTCGACCACCCGCTGTGGGTCCTCTACTCCTCCGGCACCACAGGACTGCCCAAGGCCATCGTCCAGTCCCAGGGCGGCATCCTGATCGAACACCTCAAGCAGCTCACGCTGCACAACGACATGGGACCCGGCGACCGCTTCTTCTGGTTCACCTCCACCGGCTGGATGATGTGGAACCTGCTGGTATCCGGCCTGCTCACCGGCGCCACCGTCGTCACCTACGACGGCAGCCCCGGCTACCCCGACACGGCAGCACAGTGGCGCGTCGCCGAACGCACCGGTACGACGATCTACGGCACCTCCGCCGCCTACGTCATGGCCTGCCGCAAGGCCGGCATCCACCCGGGGCGCGACTTCGACCTCTCCCGGGTCAAGTGCGTGGCCACCACCGGCTCCCCGCTGCCGCCCGACGGCTTCCGCTGGATCCACGACGAGGTCTCGCCCGACATGTGGATCGCCTCCGTCAGCGGCGGCACCGATGTGTGCAGCTGCTTCGCCGGCGCCGTTCCCACGCTTCCCGTCCACACCGGCGAACTCCAGGCCCCCTCCCTCGCCACCGACCTCGCCGCCTGGGACCCGCAGGGCAAGCCACTGGTGGACGAGGTCGGCGAATTGGTCGTCACCCAGCCCATGCCCTCCATGCCCGTCCGGTTCTGGAACGACCCGGACGGCTCCCGCTACCACGACAGCTACTTCGACATGTACCCCGGCGTCTGGCGGCACGGCGACTGGATCACCCTCACCAACCGCAACACCGTGATCATCCACGGCCGTTCCGACTCCACCCTCAACCGCCAGGGCGTCCGGATGGGCTCCGCCGACATCTACGAGGCCGTCGAACGCCTCCCCGAGATCCGCGAGTCCCTCGTCATCGGCGTCGAACAGCCCGACGGCGGCTACTGGATGCCGCTCTTCGTCCACCTCGCCGAGGGCGCCGTCCTGGACGACGCCCTGCGGGACCGCGTCAAGCAGACCATCCGGCAGAGCCTCTCGCCCCGGCACGTGCCCGACGAGATCATCGAGATCCCCGCCGTCCCGCACACCCTCACCGGCAAGCGCCTGGAGGTCCCCGTCAAACGGCTCCTCCAGGGCACCGCCATGGAGAAAGCCGTCAACCCCGGCTCCGTGGACAACGCCGAACTGCTCGACTTCTACGCTGAACTGGGCCGCGACCACCCCTGACATTTGCGCTTGGGCAGTCTGCGCCGCCTCCCGAGCTGCGCTTGGGCAGTCTGCTCCCCCAAGCTCTTCGAGCAGGGGGTACCCCCAGGGCGCAGGGTGGGCAAGCGCAGCACCCCTTGCGGGGGAACTGCACATCAGGAGGGGGACCCCGGGGCAGCCCGGGGCCCTCCCCGGGAGTGACGCGGCGTCACTCCCCGGACAGCACCGCCTGCGCCGCAGCCCGCGCATCAGGCCCACTGTCCGCAGTCCGCGCTGCGGCTGCCGCCCGCTCACACTGCGCCAGGGTGTGCTTGGCGAGCTGCGCCCGTACGAACGGGATCGCCGAAGCCCCCATCGACAGGCTCGTCACCCCGAGCCCCGTCAGCACACATGCCAGCAGCGGATCGGAAGCCGCCTCACCGCAGACGCCGCAGCTCTTGCCCTCCGCCTTCGCGGCCTCCGCCGAGACGGCCACCAGATCCAGCAGCGCCGGCTGCCACGGGTCCTGGAGCCGCGAGACGGCACCGACCTGCCGGTCGGCGGCGAAGGTGTACTGCGCCAGGTCGTTGGTGCCCAGCGACAGGAACTCCACCTCCTGCAACACCGAACGGGCCCGCAACGCAGCCGAGGGAATCTCGACCATCGCACCGAACTTCGCGCTCAGTCCCGCCTCCCGGCAGGCGTCCGCGAAGGCCCGCGCATCGGTCCTGTCCGCCACCATCGGCGCCATGACCTCGAGGTACACCGGCAGCCCGTCGGCTGCCTTCGCCAGCGCCCGCAGCTGCTCCTGGAGCACCTCCGGGTGGTCGAGCAGCGTACGGAGCCCGCGCACCCCCAGGGCAGGGTTCGGCTCGTCGGCGGGTGTCAGGAAGCTCAGCGGCTTGTCGGCGCCCGCATCCAGCACCCGCACCACGACGCGCCCCTCCGGGAACGCCTCCAGTACCTGCCGGTACGCCGTGACCTGCTGCTCCTCCGACGGCGCCCGCTCACTGTCGTCCAGGAACAGGAACTCCGTACGGAACAGTCCCACGCCCTCGGCGCCCGCCTCCACGGCCGCCGGCACATCGGCGGGACCGCCCACGTTCGCCAGCAGCGGCACCTTGTGCCCGTCCGAGGTGGCGCCCGGACCGTTGGCGGCCTCCACCGCGGCCTTCCGCTCCTCCGCGGTCCGCGCCAGCTCCTCCCGCTCCGCGTCGGTCGGATTCACCATGACCTCACCGGTGCTGCCGTCCACCGCGACGACGGTGCCCTCGACCAGCTCACCGGCGCCCGGCAGCGCCACCACGGCAGGCACCCCCAGCGCCCGCGCGAGGATGGCACTGTGACTGGTCGGCCCGCCTTCCTCGGTCACGAACCCCAGCACCAGAGCCGGGTCGAGCAGTGCGGTGTCGGCCGGGGCCAGGTCCCGCGCGATCAGTACGTACGGCCGGTCACTGTCCGGCACCCCCGGCATCGGCACGCCCAGCAGCCGCGCCACGATGCGGTTCCGTACGTCGTCCAGGTCCGCCACCCGGCCCGCCAGATAGTCGCCCGCCTGCGCCAACAGCGCACGGTAAGCGGCGAACGCGTCGTAGACCGCGCGCTCGGCCGTGCTGCCCACGGCGATCCGCCGCTCGACATCGGCCATCAGCTCCGGGTCCTGCGCCATCATGGCCTGTGCCTCCAGCACGGCCTGCGCCTCACCCCCGGCGAGATTTCCCCGGGCGACCAGGTCTGCGGCGACGGCCTCCACGGCCTGCCGCGCCCGCTGCTGCTCACGCGGCGCCTCATCGGCCGCGATCTGTTTGGCCGGGGGCTCGAGCACGGCGGTGCCCATGTGCCGCGCCTCGCCGATCGCCACCCCGTGACTCACGCCCACGCCTCGAAGCGTTGTGTCCATCTCACCCGTCTCCGCTCGGCGGCGGCCCCAGGCCACCGCAGTCGTTTCCGCCCGGCCCGTGCACGCGCAGAAGGGGACTCCCGTGACGCGTGGAGGATGACAGGGAGCAGGGCCGGGCCCGTACGCCGTTCGACGTCTGCCGACGTCAGCTCCAGCCGAAGAGCGCCTGTCCGCGCTCGACGTCACCGTCCTCCAGCACATCACCGAGCGCTTCAGCGGTGGCCTCGAGCGCGATGACCGGGGAGATGGGCGACTTCCCCTTCTCCTCCACGGCCGCCGGATCCCAGCGCACCACGGGCTGCCCCCGCGTCACCGAGTCTCCCTTGGCGGCCAGCAGCTCGAAACCCTCTCCGTTCAGCTGCACGGTGTCGATCCCCAGGTGCGTCAGCACCCCGTGCCCCTCGGAGTCCACCACCACGAACGCGTGCGGGTGCAGCGAGACGACGATTCCGTCGACGGGCGCCACCGCCTCCGTGCGCTCCCGCACGGGGTCGACGGCGGTACCGGGGCCCACCATCGCCCCGGAGAACACCGGATCCGGCACAGCTGCCAAGCCGATAGCGCGTCCGGTCAGCGGGGACGACACGGTGGTCATGGGGGACCTCCCAAGGGCGGAGTCTCGATCAGCCGCCGTCGCTACCTGTCCGGGACGGCGCACCGTGCAGAAGCGTAAGTCATAGGAACAGCTGATTCCGCAAGAGGCGCGGGCGCGCCGTTACCCCCCGCTACCCCTCGTTGCCCCCTGTCAGCGCGCTGTCCATGAGGTACTGGTGGCGACCTCGTGGCGCTGTCGTGGCCCTGCTGTGCAGAACCGATTTGCCTCTGTCGCGCGGACCGCTGTACTGTCGTATGCCTGCCCGGCGCCGATCGCGAGGGCAGCACTTCCAAAACCTCACCGCTTTCGGTCCGTCGGCTGCGTGCGCTTCGGCGCAAAGTGGTTTCGGGTCACCGAAATCGCGGTGGTAGTCTTGGAAAGAAGCGAAGGGCAAACGTCCGGAGAAGCCGGTGAGACGGTTTCGAAGGAAGCGTCCGTTCCTTGAGAACTCAACAGCGTGCCAAAAGTCAACGCCAGATATGTTGATACCCCGGCCTGTCGACGGTCTTGTTGTCGGCGGGTTGAGGTTCCTTTGAAAAAATTACAGCGAGGACGCTGTGGACCGGGGGATTATTCCTCTCCTGGTTCCGCTCTTCCGCGAATTTGAAGCATTCACGGAGAGTTTGATCCTGGCTCAGGACGAACGCTGGCGGCGTGCTTAACACAT